>NZ_JBVPZC010000002.1:0-344271 GCF_055702805.1 Hydrogenophaga sp. LT287
CGATGCTGTTCCACCTGCTCTCCAAACTCTATGAGCGAACGAGCGTGGTGATCACCACCAACCTCACCTTCTCGGAGTGGAGCAGCGTCTTTGGCGACGCCAAGATGACCACCGCCTTGCTCGACCGACTCACGCACCACTGCCACATCGTGGAGACGGGCAACGAGAGCTGGCGATTCAAGCATTCCAGTGCCGCTGGCGCGGCACTGCCAAAGCAACGCCCAAAGACTCAGAAAGGAGATCGAAAACCAGCGGACCCTATAGACTTATCCACAACCGAATAGCCAAAAAACCCATCAACCCGGTGGCTCAGTATTCGACGTGATCACTGGCTCAGTTGTACTGATGAATCAACAGAGTGCGGGCCGAGGCACGATGCGCCGCGGTCGTTGCCGGCGAGGAAGCCTGTCCAGGCTTTGGGCAAACTCAAAAGGCGCAGGGTGTGGCCGGTGGGCGCGGTGTCAAACACCACATGGTCGTAGCCACCGTCCATGCCCTCGCCCGCCAGCAGCGCGGCAAATTCGTCGAACGCGGCGATTTCGGTGGTGCAGGCACCTGAGAGCTGTTCGCGCACGGTCTGGCGCTCTTCGTCGCTGGCGCTGGCTTCGAGCTGCGCCAGCACGCGCTGGCGGTAGGCCTCGGCGGCGGTGTCGGGGTCGATGTTGAGCATCTGCAGCCCCGGCACACCGGGCACAGGCACCGGGTGGTTGGACAGCGGCACACCCAGCATTTCGTCGAGGTTAGAAGCGGCGTCGGTGCTGACCAGCAGCACGCGCTGGCCACCGTCGGCCAGCGCAATGGCGGTGGCGGTGGACAACGAGGTTTTGCCGACGCCGCCTTTGCCGGTGAAAAACAGGAAGCGGGTGGCTGCGGTGGCGAAGCCGGGGAGCTTGGGTGTGTTCATGCCAAGAGGATGGCACAAAGGGCCGCTCCAGGGTCTGATGCGCGTCAAGCGCACCGCACGGTCAGGCGCCAGGCAGCGTCACCGTTACAGCCAGCCCGGGCGCCGCATTGCGCACCGCCAACGTGCCGCCATGGGCCTGCGCCACCAGCTTGCACAAATACAGCCCCAGACCCACACCGCCCTGGGCGCGGGTGCGCGCGGTGTCGGGGCGGAAGAAGGGTTCGGCCAAGTGCGGCAGCTGGTCGTCGGGCACGCCCGGGCCGTGGTCGCGCACTTCAATTTGCAGGCCCTGGCCCACGGCGCGCAGGTGCAGCTCGGGGGGCAGCGGCGCACCAGCGCTGTGGCGCAGCGCGTTGTCCAGCAAGTTGCGCAGCAGCAGGCGCATGCGGGCCGGGTCCAGGGGCAGCGGGGGCAGGCTGGGGTCGGCGTGCAGGGTGATCTCGGGCCTGGCGTCGGCGCGCACAGGTTGGCGCGCCAGCACCTCGGCCACCACCTCTTGCGCCAGCCTGGCCAGCGCCACCGGCTCGCGCTGCAGGGCGGTGTGGTTGCCGGCCAGGCGTTCGCTTTCCAGCAGGTCGGTGATGAGGCCGGCCATTTCTTGCAGGTCGCGCAATAGGGCCTGGCGCTGCGGGTTCACGTCTGATGTTTCGGGCAGCAGCTCGGTGTTGAGCCGGGCGCGGGTGAGCGGGCTGCGCAGCTCGTGGCTGATGGCGAGCAGCAGTGCGCGCTTGGCTTCCAGCATGCGGTGAATGTCGCGCCCCATGGTGTTGATGGTGAGGGCCAGCTCACCCAGCTCGTCATGCGCCTTGCAGCAGCGCTCGGGTATGGGTTGGCTGAAGTCACCCGCGCCAAAGCGGCGCGCGCCCTCGCCAATGGCGTCCAGAGGCCTGAGCAGGCGCCGCACATACAGCCAGGCCAGCAGCGTGAGCAAGAGCAGCGTTGCCAGCGCGTAGCCAATGAGGCGCGGGCGGCGCTCAAACACGTCTTCGTTGATGCCGAATTCGATGGTGTGGCCGTCGGCCGTGGTTCGCGTCAAGATGCGTGGCCAGTCTTTGCCACCGCCCCAGTCTTCGCGGTTCCACCGCTGGGCATCACCATCGACGTTGCCGTTATCGTTGCCCTTGCCCTTGCCCTTGCCCTCGCGCTGCCATTCGGGCTTCTGTTGCCCAGGGTGCGAAGCCCAGCGCACCTGCGGGCCATCAATCTGCACGGTAAGCGGCAAGCGCTCGGTAATGGCCAGGGCCCGCTCCACGCTGGGCGGCCCATCAGCCGTGATGTCGCTCGCCAGGCGGTCCACGTAGTCCATAAGCAGCGGGCGCGCCGCTTCGCGCCAACCCACCGAAAACGCTTTTTGCGCGCCCGTGAAAAACACAAAGGTCATGCCCGCAGCCAGCAGCAGAAACACCAGCACCATGCGCAGCTTGATGGAATGCGCAATGCGGTGTCTGGCGCGCCGCCACGGCGAAATTTTGGGTGGCAGGACGTCGGTCATGCGGTCAGGCGGCGCAGCGCCAGCGAATAGCCCGCGTTGCGCAGGGTTTTGATGCAGTCCAGCGGCTCCAGTTTTTTGCGCAGACGGCTCACCACAATGTCCACCGCCCGGGTGTACAGGTCGGCCTCGTGGCCGCGAAGCTGGTTCAGGATGTCGTCGCGGCTGAACACCTTGCCGGGCTCGCGCGCCAGCACCAGCAGCAGCTCGTATTCGGTGCCGGTGAGCTCCACCACCTCGCCCGCCCGGGTGACGCTGCGCCGTGCCGTGTCAATGTCCAGACCGTCAAAGCGCAACGTGGGCGCAGCGCTCAGGCTCACCGCGTGCGCCGTGCCGCTGGGCTTGCGCCGGCGCAGCACGGTTTGCAGGCGCGCCACCAGTTCGCGGGGCTCAAAGGGTTTGGGCAGGTAGTCGTCAGCCCCCAGTTCCAGCCCCACCACACGGTCCATCACATCACCGCGCGCGGTGAGCATGACGATGGGAATGTCGCTGTCTTTGCGGATGGTGCGGCAGAGCTCAAAACCGTCCATTTCGGGCAACATCACGTCCAGAATCGCCGCGTCAAACGGTTGGTTTCGCAGCAGCGCCAGGCCTTCGCTGGGGCGTGTGGCGTGGGTGAGCTGCAATTCAAAACGCTGGAAATAGGTGGCCAGCGGCGGGCCGAGTTGCTCGTCGTCGTCGATCAGCAGGATGCGGTTCATGGGGCATTTTCACACGTCGCAGCGTGCGCGGTGCCGCACGATCAGGCGGCGCAGGCGGTGCTGCACCGGGGCACCCAAGGCGTCAAAACGGTCGGCGGCTGAAAGCAATGCCGGCAGCACCGGCAGCGCTTCAGCGGGTTGTTGTTGCGACAGCCGCGCCCACAGGTCGAGCGCGTGCTGCCGGTCAAAGCGTGGCCCCCACACCATGGCCAGCAGCTCGGTGTGGGGGTCTTCAGCCCCAGCCAGCAGGGCCGGGGCGTGGGCCCTACTCTGCTGTGCCAAGTGGTGAATGGGTGCGAAAGCGGGCGACATGGCAGCTGCTTTCAGGCTGAAACGCTCAGCCCCGGCCCCACCAGCCGTGGCCGCGTTTTTCCATGCGCTCGCGCACCTGCTTTTGTTGCTCGGGGTTCAGGCTGTCGTAAAAGTCGCCAAAGGCGCTGAGCATCTTGGGCGCGTTGCCCTGCATCACCTGCAGTTTTTGGTCCAGCAGGGCTTGGGCCTTGGTGCGGTCAAACTTGTCACCCGCCACCAGCGCGGTCAGCTCCGTGCGCGGGTCGGCACCTTCACCCCGAAAGGCTTTGCGCGAAGCGATCATCTCGTCGGCCAGCACACCCAGCTTTTGCTTTTGCTCGGCGTTAAGTTCGAGCTTGCTGCCGATCTTGTCGATGGCCTTGCCGCGCACCTCGGTGATGCGCTCGTCGCTCCAG
The DNA here is from genome assembly GCF_055702805.1 of Hydrogenophaga sp. LT287. Lineage (NCBI taxonomy): Bacteria > Pseudomonadati > Pseudomonadota > Betaproteobacteria > Burkholderiales > Comamonadaceae > Hydrogenophaga > Hydrogenophaga sp. LT287. Next base: position 3,802 of record NZ_JBVPZC010000002.1, read on the forward strand.
CCCCGGGCGTGGTCGCGGTGGCCGCCGCAGGCGGTGAGGCCACCCAAAACGACGGTGGCGGCGGTGAGGCCAATAAGGCTGCGTTTGATCCAGGTTTTCATGGCGGTGGTCCTTTCAGAACCTTGTTGAACATGACCACCATGGTGCGCCGGGCAACCGCGCGCTGGGTGTCAGCGGGGTTGCGGTTTATGTCGTTTTGTTTCAGCGCCTGCTGACTCAAAACACCTCGGTGTCCACCTCGCTGTTGGCTTGGGCGTTGTAGCGGTCGCCGTGCACGGTGTGCTGGTTGATCAGCGCATCCAGGCGCGCCAGCACGTCGGCGCTGAGCGCCACGTTGGCGGCGCCCAAGTCGTCCAGCAGGTGCTCCACACTCGTGGTGCCTGGGATGGGCAATATGTCGTCGCCCTGGTGCAGCAGCCAGGCAATGGCCAGCTGCGAGGGGGTGCAACCCACCTCGGCCGCGATCGCGCCGTAAGCCGGCAGCAGCGCCATGTTGCGCGCATGGTTTTCTGGGGTAAACCGCGGCATGGTGCGGCGGATGTCTTTGGCGTCAAAGGTGCTCACGTCCATGGGCGCGCACAGAAAACCACGCGCCACCGGGCTGAACGCGACGAAGCTCACACCCAGCTCGCGGCAGGCCTGCAGCACCGCAATCTCGGGGTTGCGCGTCCACAGCGAGTATTCGGTTTGCAGCGCGGCAATGGGGTGCTCGGCGTGCGCCTTGCGCAAGGTGGCGGCCGACACCTCAGACAGGCCGATGCTGCGAATTTTGCCCGCGCGCACCAGATCACCCAGTGCGCCCACGCTTTCCTCAATGGGCACCTGCTTGTCCCAGCGGTGCAGGTAATACAGGTCGATCACGTCGGTTTGCAGGCGCCTCAAGGCGTCTTCGCAGGTGGCCTTGATCGTGTCGGGCCGGCCGTCGATCACGCGCACCTTCACGCCGTCGGCGTTGGGCACACCCTGCATGCCGCATTTGCTGGCCAGGGTGAACCTGGCGCGGTGTTTGGCCAGGTATTTGCCCACCAGCGTTTCGCTGGCGCCAAATCCGTAAAGGGCGGCGGTGTCAAAGTGCGTCACACCCGCGTCGAGCGCGGCGAGCAGCACGCGCTCGGCCTGCTGTTCAGACACTGGGGCGCCGTAGGCGTGGCAGATGTTCATGCAGCCCAGGCCGATGGCTGAGACGGTGAAGGGGCCGAGTTGGCGTTGTTGCATGGTGGGTGTTCTCACATCAAAAAAAGGTCAGAACCATTCAGCGCAGTGCTGCGATGGTGCTGACCCGATGGTATTGGGTGCGCAGAGCCCTCACCCCAACCCTCTCCCAGAGGGAGAGGGGGAAAGGCACTTCACGCGGCGTTGAGTTGCTGTTCCAGCTGATGCAGCACCTGGTAGCAGTTGAACACCTGGGCGACGCTGGAATTGGGTTCGCGACCCTCTTGGATGGCTGCGAAAAATTCGCGGTCTTGCAGCTCGATGCCATTCATGGACACCGCCACCTGGGACACGTCAATCTTTTCTTCCTTGCCGGTGACCAGATCGTCGTAGCGCGCGATGTAGGTCGCGGTGTCGCCGATGTAGCGGAAGAAGGTGCCCAGCGGGCCGTCGTTGTTGAAGCTCAGGCTCAGCGTGCAGATGGCGCCGTTGGCGGCCTTGAGCTGGATGCTCATGTCCATGGCGATGCCCAGCACCGGGTGGATCGGACCCTGGATCGCATTGGCCATCACGATCGGGCTGCCGCACTGGTAGGCGAACAGGTCCACGGTGTGCGCGGCGTGGTGCCACAGCAGGTGGTCGGTCCAGCTGCGGGCCTGGCCCAGCGCGTTGGTGTTGGTGCGGCGGAAGAAAAAGGTCTGCACATCCATCTGCTGGATGTTGAACTCACCCGCTTTGATCTTGTTGTGCACGTACTGGTGGCTGGGGTTGAAGCGGCGGGTGTGGCCGCACATGGCCACCAGGCCGGTCTGCTTTTGCAGCGCCACCACTTCTTCGGCGCCCTTCAAGCTGTCGGCCAGCGGGATCTCGACTTGCACGTGTTTGCCGGCCTTCAGGCAGGCCAGGGTCTGCTCGGCGTGCATCTGCGTCGGGGTGCAGAGGATCACGGCGTCGACTTCCTTCATCGCCAGGCTCTCTTCCAGCTTGGTGGTGATGTGGCCGATGCCGTATTTGTCGGCGACTTCCTTGGTCTTTTCCAGGTCGCGGCTGATCAGCGACACGACTTCAACGCCGTCGATGTTTTTGATGCCGTCCAGGTGTTTGATGCCGAAGGCGCCGGCGCCGGCGAGGGCTACTTTGATGGTCATGGTTGTTTCTTTCTGCTCCGTTCGGGCTGAGCTTGTCGAAGCCTGGCCCGGGTGTTGGTACGAGCCCTTCGACAAGCTCAGGGCGAACGGGTTTATTGATTTTCGAGGATCAGGTGGCCCACGGCGGTGTTGCTGGCGGGCACATGGTAGAAGCGGTGCTTGACGACGGGCGCAGGCCCCTGCACCTTGCCGTCCACGATGTCGGACATCGCGCCGCGGGCGATCAGCCACATCACGAGTTCAATGCCCTCGCTGCCGGCTTCGCGCACGTAGTCGATGTGCGGCGTGTTGGCACACGCCACAGGGTCGGCAATCATCTGGTCAAGCCAGGCGTTGTCCCACTCGCGGTTGATCAGGCCTGCACGCGCGCCCTGCAGCTGGTGGCTCATGCCGCCCGTGCCCCAGATGTGCACGTTCAGGTCTTCGTCGTAGCTTTCCACCGCCTTGCGGATGGCCTGGCCGAGCATGAAGCAGCGCTTGCCCGAAGGCACCGGGTACTGCACCACGTTGACCGCGAACGGGATCACCGGGCAGGGCCAGGCGTCCTTGACCGGATCGAGCTCGCCGCACATCAGCGACAGCGGCACGGTCAGGCCGTGGTCCACGTCCATCTTGTTGACGATGGTGAGGTCGAAGTCCTGCTGGATCACGCTCTGCGCGATGTGCGAGGCCAGGTCCGGGTGGCCGATGACCTTGGGCACCGGGCGCGGGCCCCAGCCCTCGTCGGCCGGCGTGAACTCGGCCGCCGTGCCGATGGCAAAGGTGGGAATCATCTCCAGGCTGAAGGCCGTGGCGTGGTCGTTGTAGACGAGGAAGATGACGTCGGGCTTGTTGTCCTTCATCCACTGCTTGGAGTAGTCGTAGCCCGCGAACACGGGCTTCCAGTAGTCCTCCTGGGTTTTGTGCAGGTCCAGGGCCGCGCCGATGGCGGGCACATGGGAGGTGAAAACGGATGCGGTGATGCGTGCCATGTCAGTTGCCTTTCTTGCCTGCGGCGCCCTGGGGCTGGTTTTTCTCTTGCGCGTCGCCGTCCTCACCGACGTATCGGTTGCCTTCCACGGAACGGCCGCCGCTGACCATCATGTTGCGGTACTCGGCTTCGGTCATGCCGGTCATGGAGCCGGCCATTTGCTGGAAGCTCAGGCCGTCGGTGGCGCCGATCTTGGCCAGGAAGTAAATGTTGCCGCCGGTGCGCATGCACCAGTTGAGGTCGCGCGCCAGCACGGCCTGTTTCTGCTCTTCGGTCATCGGCCATTCGTCGAGGTAGGCGCGCTGGTCGGCCTTGAAACGCTCGCGGTTCTCGGCCTTCATGAGCGACATGCAGAACTGGTTGAGCCAGTAGCCCTTGCGGCTTTGCTCGGCATCAAAAATGATCGTGCCCGGCACGTCCAGGTAGGGTTTATCGAGAGACATGTTCAAACCTCCTCAGGCCAGTAGAGACGCATCGGGTTGTCCACCAGCAGCTTCTGCTGAAGCTCGGCCGTGGGCGCGATGTGCGGGATGAAATCGACCAGCAGGCCGTCATCGGGCATGTGGTCCTTGAGGTTGGGGTGCGGCCAGTCAGTGCCCCAGAGCACGCGGTCGGGGAACTGCTCGACGATGCGTTTCGCAAACGGGATCACGTCGGTGTAAGCGTTCTGCTCGCCGCTCAGCGCCTTGGGGCCGGTGACCGACAGACGCTCGGGGCAGCTCACCTTGCTCCACACATTGGTGTGCTCGCGCATGAACTTTTCAAACAGCGCGAACTGCGGGCCGTCCACCGGCAGCGACACATCGGGCCGGCCCATATGGTCCACCACCACGGTGGTGGGCAGGGCGGTGAAAAAGTCCCACAGCTCGGGCAGGTCCACCGCCTCGAAGTAGATCACCACGTGCCAGCCCAGCTTCGCGATGCGGCCGGCGATCTCCATCAGCTCGTCCTTGGGCGTGAAGTCGACCAGGCGCTTGACAAAATTGAAGCGCACGCCGCGCACACCGGCGGCGTGCATGGCCTGCAGTTCGTCATCGGTCACCGAGCGCTTGACCGTGGCCACGCCACGCGCCTTGCCGCCACTGGACACGCAAGCGTCCACCATGGCGCGGTTGTCGGCACCGTGGCAAGTGGCCTGCACGATCACGTTGCGGGCAAAACCCAGGTGGTCGCGCAGCGCGTACAGCTCGTGCTTGCTCGCGTCGCATGGCGTGTACTTGCGCTCGGGTGCGTAGGGAAACTCGGCCCCCGGGCCGAACACGTGGCAGTGCGCGTCCACCGCGCCGGCGGGCAGCTGAAAGCGGGGTTTGGAAGGGCCGGTGTACCAGTCCATCCAGCCCGCGGTTTTGGTGAAGTCACCGGAAGTGGGTTTGCTCATGTTTGATCTCTGCTTTCAGTGTGACAAACCTCCGTTCGGGCTGAGCCTGTCCTTCGACAAGCTCAGGATGATCGGCATACAGGCCTTCGACAGGCTCAGGGCGAACGGATGGTATGGCGTTCAGTCGATGTATTTCAGCCCTGCTGCGGCCAGCGGCTCGCGCATCTTGTACATGTCCAGCCCCAGCACGCCCGAGGCCAGCTTGTCGCGCTTCTCGCCCTCGAAGCTCTCGCGCTTGATGGCGGCGGCCAGCGTGTCCGCCGCACGTGCGGCCGGCACACAGACCACGCCGTCGTCGTCGGCCACGATCACGTCGCCGGGGCTCACCAGCATGCCGGCACAGACGATGGGGATGTTCACCGAACCCAGCGTGGCCTTGATGGTGCCCTTGCTGCTGATGCACTTGCTCCACACCGGGAAGTTCATTTCCTTGAGCGTCTTCACGTCGCGCACGCCGGCGTCGATGATCAGGCCGCGAGCGCCACGCGCCTGGAAGCTGGTGGCCAGCAGGTCACCAAAGTAACCGTCGGTGCAATCGGCCGTGACCGTGGCGACCACGATGTCGCCGGGCTGAATCTGCTCGGCCGCGACGTGCATCATCCAGTTGTCACCAGGCTGCAGCAACACGGTGATGGCCGTGCCCGAGACCTGTACACCGGTCTGGATGGGCCGCATGTAGGGTTTGAGCAGGCCCACTCGGCCCATGGCTTCGTGCACGGTGGCCGAGCCCAAGGCGGCCAGGCCGTCGGCGGCTGCGCGGTCGGCACGGGTGATGTTGCGGTAAACAACGCCGAGTTCGTACATGGTCTTTTCTCCTGGGTTTGTTTGAGGCCCTCCCCCTCTGGGGGAGGGTTGGGTGGGGGCTCGCGGTGCGCCTGCCCCCATCCCTGCCTTCCCCCAGAAGGGGAAGGAGAAAGTCAGAGACCCTTCGCGTTGAGCGCGGCGTCCAGGCGCGGGAACACGCGCCGCGCGTTGCCTTCGTACACCTTGTAGCGGTCATAACCCACAACGATGGTGCTCGCCTCGATGTAGCGTTTGGTGTCGTCGAAGTAATAGCCGGTCTCGGGGTCGATGCCGCGCACTGCGCCGATCATTTCCGAGGCGAACAGGATGTTGTCCACCGGGATCACCTTGGTCAGCAGGTCGATGCCCGGCTGGTGGTAGACGCAGGTGTCAAAAAAGATGTTGTTGAGCAGGTGGTCTTTCAGCAGCGGCTTCTTGAGCTCCTGCGCCAGGCCCCGGAAACGACCCCAGTGGTAAGGCACCGCGCCGCCGCCGTGCGGAATGATGAATTTCAGGGTGGGGAAATCGGTGAACAGATCGCTGGTCAGGCACTGCATGAAGGCCGTGGTGTCGGCGTTCAGGTAGTGGGCGCCGGTGGTGTGAAAGCAGGCGTTGCAGCTGGTGCTCACATGCACCATGGCCGGAATGTCGTACTCGACCATCTTCTCGTAGATGGGGTACCAGGCGCGGTCGGACAGCGGCGGGCTGGTCCAGTGGCCACCCGACGGATCGGGGTTCAGGTTGATGCCCACGTTGCCGTATTCCTTGACGCAGCGCTCTAACTCGGGGATGCAGGTGGCCGGGTCCACGCCCGGGCTCTGCGGCAGCATGGCGGCGGGAATGAAGTGGTCTGGGAACAGCTGGCTCACACGGTAGCAGAGCTCGTTGCAAATGGCGGCCCAGGTGGAGCTGATGTTGAAGTCGCCAATGTGGTGGGCCATGAAGCTGGCGCGCGGGCTGAATATGGTGATGTCCGAGCCGCGCTCTTTCATCAGCTTGAGCTGGTTGGTCTCGATGGACTCGCGCAGTTCGTCGTCACTGATTTTCAGATCACTCACCTTGGGCATCATGGCTGGGTCTTTGATACCGGCGATCTGCGCGTTGCGCCAGTTCTCCAGCGCCTTGGGGGCGGTGGTGTAGTGGCCGTGGCAGTCGATGATGAGGGGTTTTTGTTGGCTCATGGGTGTGGGTTGTGAAGGGTCAACAAGAAAAATCAGGCGGGTTCCATGCCTTGGCGCCGCTTGGCGTCGGCGGCTTCGCTGGAGGCCATGAACGCGATCAAGGCGCGGGCCGCGTCGGGCTGGGCCGCAGCAGCGCACACGCCGGCTGAAAAGATGGTGGTGATCTGGATCTCGGGCGGCAGCGGCCCCAGCAAGGTGATGCCCTGCACATGCAGCAGTTCGCTGAGTTGCTGAAAGCCCAGCTCCACGTCACCGCGTGCCACCAGCGTCCCCACGGGCACGCCGGGTGGGGCCTGCACAATGCGGTCGCGCAACGCGTCGGTCAAGCCCCAGCGCTCAAACAAGGCGGCCAGCGCTACCCCACTGGGGCCGGTGGAATAGCTAATGGTGCGAGCGCCCCGCACCGCCTGGCGCACGGTGTCTTCCGAACCGATATCGGGCTCAGCGGCGCCGGCTTTGACGGCCACGGCCACACCCGAATGCACCAGGTCCACCACACTGCCTGGCAGCAACTTGCCCGCCGCAGCCAGCTTGTGCAGGGCATCAGAAGCCAGCACCACCAGGTCAAAAGGCTCGTCGGCCATCACGCGCTTGGCCGCGTCCACGCCCCCCACCGACTCGATCGCCACCGAGGCGCCGCTGCGCTGCTCAAACGCGGACACCAGCTCGGCCAGCACCTGGCGGGTGGCCATGGAAGAAATGCCGCGAATCGGCGCAGAACCAGGCAGGTGGGGTGTGGTCATGGACCCGATTGTCGCGATCATCAGCCAAATCACAAGTGGAATACCATACTATTAGTCATTCCATTTTGATATAACCGTCACCCCTGCCATGGACCTCAAACAGCTGGAATATTTTGTGCGCGTGGCCGAGCTGGGCAGCTTCACCCGCGCCGCCATGGCGCTGGACGTGGCGCAGCCCGCGTTGTCGCGCCAGGTGCGGCTGCTGGAAGTGGAGCTGCGGCAAAACCTGTTGGTGCGCAACGGCCGGGGCGCCACGCCCACCGAAGCGGGCAAGCTGTTGCTGGAACACGGGCGCGGCATTTTGCACCAGGTGGAGCGCGCCCGCGAAGAGCTGGGCCGGGTGCGCGGCGCGCTGGCGGGGCGCGTGGCCATTGGCCTGCCGCCCAGCCTGGCGCGGGTGCTCACGGTGCCGCTCACGCGGGCCTTTCGCGCCCAGTTGCCCGAGGCCAGCATTTCCATCAGCGAAGGCCTGTCGGTGACCATGCAGGAATGGCTGACCACCGGGCGGCTGGACATTGCCGTGCTGTACAACGCGCAGCCGGCGCCTGAAATCGACATTACCCCACTGCAGGACGAGGAGTTGGTGTTGATACAGCCCAGACCGCCGGGCCTGCCCGAAGACCCGCCACCCGGCCCCATGGCGCTGCGCGATGTGGCCGCGCTGCCGCTGGTGATTCCGAGCCGGCCCAACGCCGTGCGCATGCACGTGGAAACCGAGATGGCCAACATCGGCTGCCGACCCATCGTGGCACTGGAGATTGACGGCGTGTCGGCCATTCTGGACCTGGTGACCGACGGCGCCGGCGCCGCCCTGCTCTCGCGCAACGCGGTGGCCAGCTCGATTCGGCCGTCCAGCTACCAGATGCGCGCCACCGATCCGCCCTTGCGCACCCGCCTGTGCCTGGCCACGAGCTCGCAGCGCCCGGCCACGCTCACGCAGCAGACCACGCTGGCGCTGATCCAGCACACGCTGGACACGCTGAACGCCTCGCGCTGAACACGCCTGGCCCATTTGGCCGTCCGAAAGCGGCCACCTTCAGGTCAGCCAGCCAGCGCTGTGCCGCATGAGCCACAGGATGGCACTGAGCGTGAAGAACGAGGCGCCAGTGGCCGCCAACAAGGCCGCTGCGGTAAAGCCCTCGAAGCCGTGGCGCTGGGCCAGCAGCGAATAGATCCCCAGCATGGGCATGGCTGCCGACAACACCACCGCCGCGCGCAGATCGCCCTGCACCGCCGGCAGGCCCAGCAGCGGCAGCAGCAGCACCGCCACCCACACCGCCAAGGGGTGCAGCAGCAGCTTGCCCACCGCAATGAGCGACACCTGGCGGCGCAAGCCCTTCACCTCCAGCCCCACCAGCGTGCCGCCAATGATGAACAGCGCCAGCCCGCCACTGGCGGCCGAGAACAGGGTCACCGTGCGCTGCAGCACCGACGGCAGCTGCCACCCGGTGAGGGCCACAGCGAAGCCAGCAAAAATCGCCACGATCATCGGGTTGCGCACCAGGCGCCCCGCCGTCTCGCGCAAGGCCTGCCACAGCGTCAGCCGGCCCTGTCCTTCGCGGGCCGCACCCGCATCGGCCAACGTGAACAACAGGGGCAGCTTGATGATGTTTTCAACGATCAGGTTGAGCGCCAGGATCACGCCGGCCAGCGGCCCGAAGGTCAGCAGCATCACGGGGTAGCCCACATAACCGCTGTTGGAACAGGTCATGCCCATGGCCACATAGGCGCTCTCGGTCAGACCGCGGCCCTGGACGCGCCAGGCATACAGCAAGGCGCCCAACATCAGCACAAGCGAACCGCCGGTGAACGCCAGCAGATAGCCCCAGTGCAGCACCTCACCCAGCGGGCGCGAAGCCAGCGCGTTGAACAACAGGGCCGGCAAGGCAATCTGGATCACGAATTTGCCGAACACGCGCATGTCGGCTTTGCTGAACAGGCCCCAGCGCACGCTGGCGAAGCCGGCCGCGATGCACAGGTAAATCGGACCGGTGATGGCCAGGATATCGAGCATGGGTGTGGTTCTACGTCGGCGGGGTGAGGTGGGCAGCGGAGCGGATCAGAAGGGCGCACGGTGCCTGCATGGCAACAGGCCAACCCAAGCAAAAGGGCTTGCACCGCAGCGCAAGCCCCTCTGGTTGTTCACAACGCGCAGCGCGCCGCAGAATCCTACAGCCGCAACACAAACAGCGTGATGCCGGGGAACGCCACCAGAATCGCGGTGCGAATGAAGTCGCTGGCCACGAACGGCATGATGGCCCGGTAGGTCTGGGTGATGGGGGTGTCGCGGGCCATCGAGTTGATGACAAACAGGTTCATGCCCACCGGCGGCGTGATCAGCCCCACCTCGACCACGATCAGCACCAGAATGCCGAACCAGATGGCGAACTCTTCGGGTGGCAGGCCAAAGTCGAGCACCGACACGATGGGGAAAAACACCGGAATGGTCAGCAGGATCATGGACAGCGAGTCCATAAAACAACCCAGCACCACGTAGAGCAGCAGCACACACACCAGCACCACCCAGGGGTTCAGGCCCGAGCCGGCCACCATTTGCGCAGCCTCTTGCGGCAGCTGTGACAGCGCCAGGAAGGTGTTGTAAACGCCGGCGCCCAGCACGATCATGAAAATCATGCCGGTGGCCACCGCGGTGCCCAAAATGGCCCCCATCAAGGTCTTTCGATTCAGGCCGCCGCTGAACCAGGCCGCCAGGCCGGTCCCAAACGCGCCAATGGCCGCGCCCTCGGTGGGCGTGAACAAGCCGGTGTAAATACCGCCCACCACCGCAATGAAGATCAGCATGACCGGCCACACCTTGGCCGTGGCAATCCAGCGGTCTTTCATGGGCATGGGGGCCATGGAACCCACTTCGTTGGGCTTCACCCGGGCATACACGGCGATCACGATCATGTAACCGATGGCGGCCAGAATGCCGGGCACAAACGCGGCCAGGAACAGCTTGGCGATGTTTTGCTCGGTCAAGATCGCATAGATCACCAGCACCACCGACGGCGGAATCAGAATACCCAGCGTGCCACCAGCGGCCAGCGCGGCGGTGGAAATGCCGCCGGCGTAACCGGCCCGCTTGAGCTCGGGCAGGGCCACCTGGCCCATGGTGGCTGCTGTGGCCAGCGACGAGCCGCAAATGGCACCAAAGCCAGCGCAGGCGCCCACCGCGGCCATGGCCACGCCACCTTTGCGGTGACCAATCCAGGCTTCAGCCGCCTTGAACAGGGCTTGGGACAAGCCGCCCAGCGCCGCAAACTGACCCATGAGCAGAAACAACGGAATGACCGACAGGGAGTAGCTGGAAAAGGTGCTGTAGGTGACCTGCTTGAGCTGGTTCAGGATGGGCACGTACGAGCCGTACACCACCCAGGCGCCCGCCAGGCCGCACACCAGCATAGACAAGCCAATCGGAATGCGGATGAAGATCAGGAACAGCAGGACCGGGAAAGACCAGAGGGCGAGTTCGACGTTGCTCATGTTCAGTGTCCCGCGTTGGATTCGGTGGTCCAGCCCTTGGGCTCGGACGCCAGACCCAGCTGGGTCAGGGTTTTGGCGATGTAGCAAGCGCAGCCAATCACCGCACCCACGAAGCACAGGGCATAGGCCCACCACACCGGCATCTGCAAAATGAAGGTGGTTTCCATGTATTCCTTCTTTTCCACCAGGCCGTCCCAGAGCTTCCAGGTCAGCATGAGCCAGACCAGCAGCATCAAGACGTCGCTGAGGGTGTCGATCGCCTTTTGCGCCCAGCGCGGTATGTGCATATAGAGCAGGTCCACCGTGGCATGGCCGCCGCGCAGGTAGCACCAGGGCATGAAGAAAAAGATGGCAATACCCACACCCACCTCGACCAGCTCAAAGTCGCCCGGCACAGGCCCCAGACCCACGCCAATCAAAGCGCGCCCGGCCACACTGGCCACCACCATGAGCGTCAAGGCGCTCAACATGACACCGCCGGCAATCGCGGTCCATTTGGCTAACCTGTATATCCAGTCAATCATCAACGGGTCCTTGTGGTGGATGGGCGTCGGGGGTGAGATTGTCACCCAGCTTTTTGCCGGGCCATCGTGCGCCTTGCAGCGAGCCCGAGACTATAGCCGACAATTTCTTATCGTAAAACCAGTTTCACTTATCGAAATATGTTGTGCTTCGACGGATCGGGCGGCGGCAAACGCCACGCGGTGCTCCAATGCGGCCTTGCAATGTGCGCCTTTTTGTACACCGCAACCAGACCCGAGGGTGTCTTTCAGCTATATCAAAAAAGCATGCCTCAAATCGAACCATCGATATTCAGCATAAGGCTGTGACCCCTTGCAAGGGCCACGCGCACCACACCTGGGAACGCCACGGTGTTCGCGCCAGCCCACACCCCGTCTGAGACGGCAACAAAAAAGGGTTGCCCGGCATGCGCCGGACAACCCCGCCAGAGCCATGGTGAACCATGGCCGCAGCACCACAGGCTTATTTGCTGTACTTGGCGATCAGCGCGCGGGCTTCGGCAGCCAGCTTGGCACCGTCGATGTTCTTGGCCTTCACTTCGTTGATCCAGTCGGTTTCAACGGTGGCCGCCGTGCGGCGCCAGCGCTGCGTCTCGGCAACGTCCAGCGCCACGATGTTGTTGCCTGCCTTCTCGGCAATGGCACGGCCGGCCTTGTCGCCCTCGTCCATGGCGCGGCCAAACATGGCTGCGGCAGGAATGCCCGAGTTGTTGTCGATGACCTTCTTCAGGTCGGCCGGCAGCTTGTCGTAAGAAGCTCTGTTCATGGAAAACGCGAACGTCTGGGTGTAGAGCCCGCGGTCACCGGCAAAGGTGGTGTGGTTTTTCACCAGCTCGCTCACCTTCAGGGCTGGCGTCACTTCCCACGGAATGGTGGTGCCGTCGATCACGCCTTTGGACAGCGCTTCGGTCACGGCGGGCACCGGCATGCCCACGGGCGTGGCCCCCAACTTGGTCAGCATGTTGTTGATGATGCGCGAACCGCCGCGCACTTTCATGCCGCGCAGGCTCTCCAGCCCGGTCACGGGGGTTTTGGTGTGGAACAGTCCGGGGCCATGCGTGTGCACAGCAATCAGCTTGACCGAGCGAAATTCGTCGGCAGCAAACTTTTCGACGTATTCCTGAAACGCCTGGGACGACTGCTCGGCCGAGCCGCTCATGAACGGCAGTTCAAACACTTCGGCCTTGTTGAAGCGGCCCGGGGTGTAACCCAGCACGGTCCAGGTCAGGTCCACCACGCCGTCGCGGGCCTGGTCAAACAGCTGCGGTGGCGCGCCGCCCAACGCCATGGCGTGGAACAGCTGCACCTTGATCTTGCCGCCGGACTCGGCCTCTACCTTTTGCGCCCACGGAATCAGCGCTTTGGCTGGAATGGTGGCTTGCGGCGGCAGCATCTGGTGCAGACGCAGGGTTACCACCTGCTGCGCGGCCACGGGCCCGGCCAGCAAGGTGGTGGCAACGGCACCCAGGGCGGCCAGTGCGGTTCGACGGGGGATGAATTTCATGGTTGTCTCCTGTAAAAAACGCGGGTGAAATAAACAAGGCGTGTGAAGACGCCTGACCGAATGATGGGACCGCCCTCACGGGCGGCGGCGAATCAACTTGAAAGACGGCATACACGCCGGCACCCGCTCGGGCGCGTGGCCTGCCAGCACTTCAGCGAGGTTGCGGCGGGCCAGGCGCGAGTGCTCGCGCATGATGGACTCGGCCCGCGCACCCTCGCGCTGTTCAATGGCGTCGAGCACCTGGCGGTGCTGGTCTTGCGCCACCACCAGCATGTCGCGTGCGCGCGAAGAATGCGACTGCAGCACCACAAACCCGGAGGGCGAAGCAAAAGGCAGGCTGGCGGCGCGCTCCAGCTGGCGGGCAATGGTGGGGCTGGCAGCCATCTCGTACAGCAGCCCATGAAAACGGCTGTTGAGTGCCACGTAGCTGGAAAACTTTTCGTCGTCCAGCGTGGGTGTGGCCAGCGCCACATCAATATGCGCCAGGCACTGGCGGGCCTGCGTCAGCAGCGCCGCTGGCGCGCCCCGCTCGGCCGCCAGCCGGGCCAGCAAACCTTCCAGCGTGCCGCGCAGTTCAATACCGTCGGCAATGTCGCGCTCGGTGAACAACTGCACGCTGTAGCCGCCGCTGGGCAAGGCTTGCAGCAACCCCTCTTGCTCCAGCCGCAGCAGCGCCGCCCGCACCGGGGTGCGTGACACCCCCAGCCGCTCGACGATGGCCAACTCGGCAATGCGGGTGCCACCGGGCAGCTCGCCCGACAGGATCAGCTCGCGCAACTGCAACAGCGCCCGCACCTGCACGCTCTCGCCGCTGGCGGCAAAGGGCGTTCCTGGGGCTTCGGGCCATTCGGCTGCGGCGGTGTTCATGGGCCTGCAATGTATACAGAAAAATGGACTTTTTGCCTGATTCGCCTCCAAATCAGGGTGATCCATAACTTTCTGTATCCAAGCCACCGCCGCCGACCGCACGGCGCAGCCGCTCTGCCGCTCAGTCGGCCAAACCCAGCAGGCGCACGGCGTTGCCCTTCAGAATGCCGGGCATCACCTCGGGCTTGAAGCCGGCCACTTCGAAGTCTTTCATCCAGCGCTCGGGCGTGATCAACGGGTAGTCGCTGCCAAACAGGACGCGGTCTTTCAGCAGCGTGTTGGCGTACTGCACGAGTTGCTTGGGGAAGTACTTCGGGCTCCAGCCGCTCAGATCAATCCACACGTTGGGCTTGTGCGTGGCCACGCTCAGCGCCTCGTCCTGCCAGGGGAAGCTGGGGTGCGCCATCACGATCTGCATGTCAGGGAAATCAATCGCCACGTCGTCCAGGTGCATGGGGTTGCTGTATTCCAGCCGCAGGCCGCCGCCGCAGCGCATGCCGCTGCCAATACCGCTGTGCCCGGTGTGAAAAATGGCGGGCAATTTGTGTGCGTTGATCACCTCGTAAATGGGCCAAGCCATCTTGTCGTAAGGGTGGTAGCCCTGCACCGTGGGGTGAAACTTGAAGCCTTTCACGCCTTCCTCTTGGATGAGGCGCTCGGCCTCGCGTGCGCCCATCTTGCCTTTGTGGGGGTCGATGCTGGCAAAGGCCACCATCATGTCGCTGTTTTCCCTCGCGGCCTGGGCAATTTCTTCGTTGGGAATGCGGCGGCGGCCCAGCTGGCTTTCGCTGTCCACGGTGAACATCACCAGACCCATTTTTCGCTCGCGGTAGTAGGCGACGGTCTCGGCGATGGTGGGGCGGCGGTTGCTGCCAAAAAATTTGTCAGCGGCGCGGTCGTACTCCTCGCCATAGTTGTCAAACGGGTTGCGGCAGCTCACCTCGGCATGGGTGTGGATGTCGATGGCAATCAGGTTTTTGTGGTCCATGGGGTCTCCGTTCTAAGGGTAAATACGGGTGCGAAAAATGGGGTCGGCAACTTGATTTGGTTATTGTTTATAACAATAATGCAGAGACTCAACAAGCCCGATTTAACCGCAACACCATGACCACCAACAACCCCGACCTGAGCCTGAGCCTGCGTGGCGAACACGCCGAAGTGGCCGTGATCACGCTCAACCGCGCCACCAAACGCAACGCCCTCAACGACGGCCTGATCCTGGCCATTCGGGACGTGTTTCAGAACCTGCCCAAGAGCGTGCGGGCCGCCGTGGTCAACGGCAACGGCGACCATTTTTGCGCCGGGCTGGACCTGTCCGAACTGAGCGAGCGCGATGCCGGTGAAGGCGTGTTGCACTCGCGCATGTGGCACGCGGCGCTGGACTGCGTGGAAAAAGGCACTGTGCCGGTGGTGGCCGCGTTGCATGGCGCCGTGGTGGGTGGCGGCCTGGAGTTGGCCAGCGCCTGCCACATCCGCGTGGCGGACGAGTCCACCTTCTACGCGCTGCCCGAAGGCACCCGCGGCATCTTCGTGGGCGGCGGCGGCTCGGTGCGCGTGCCCAAGCTGATTGGTACGGCCCGCATGGCCGACATGATGTTCACCGGCCGCGTTTACAACGCCGCCGACGGCGAACGCATTGGCCTGGCGCAGTACCTGGTGCCCACCGGCACCGCGCTGGACAAAGCGATTGAGCTGGCCACCCGCATCGCCAGCAACGCACCGCTGACCAATTACGCGCTGATGCACGCCTTGCCGCGCATTGCCGAGCAGCCCAGCGACCACGGCCTGTTTACCGAAGCGCTGATGGCCTCCATTGCCCAGAGCGCGCCCGAAGCGAAAGCCCGCGTGCGGGCTTTCCTGGAAGGCAAGGCGGCAAAAGTTTCCAAGTAACCCCCTGCGCCGCCTGCGGCGTCATCCCCCTGAAAGGGGGCCGATGCCAGAGGCCCGGCAAAGCCGGTTCCTCGGCATCCCTGAGTTGAGACACGCGCGCCGGACCTTCCGCGCCAGACAGACAAGAACACGGAGACAAGACATGACCGTCGCGAAATACCGCCCCCTCACCTTCGGTGTCACCCGCGCTGTGCTGCGCGACGGGGAAACCGGCGTGCATTACCTGCGTGCAGACAACGCGCTGCCGCCCTACCCCGAGCGCCTGACCGATCGGCTGGTGCACTGGGCGAAAGAACGGCCCGACCAGACCCTGTTTGCCCGCCGCGTGAAGAACGCCGACGGCAGCACCGGTGACTGGCGCCACATCAGCTTCGCGCAGGCGATGGACGCGGCGCGGCGCATTGGCCAGGGCTTGCTGGACCGCGGCCTGAGCGCTGAGCGCCCAGTGCTGATCTTGAGCGAAAACGACCTGGAGCACGCACTGCTGGCGCTGGGCTGCCTGTATGCGGGCGTGGCCTATTGCCCCACGTCACCGCCCTACTCGCTCATCAGCCAGGACTTTGACAAGCTCCACCATGTGGTGAAGACGCTCACGCCCGGCCTGGTATTTGCCAGCGACGCCAACCGCTACGCCCGCGCCATGCTGGCCACCTTGGGCGACGACGTGGAACTGGTCTGCACCGAAGGCACCGTGCCAGGCCGCGCCACCACCTCGTTTGCCGCGCTGCTGGCCACCGAGCCCACGCCGGCGGTAGACGCCGCCATGGCGGCCACCGGCCCCGACACGATCGCGAAGTTCCTGTTCACCTCGGGCTCGACCAAGATGCCCAAAGCCGTGATCAACACCCAGCGCCTGTGGTGCGCCAACCAGCAGCAAATGGCCGAGTCCATGCCGGTGCTGGCCGAAGAACCGTTGGTGCTGGTGGACTGGCTGCCCTGGAACCACACCTTCGGCGGCAACCACAACTTTGGCATGGTGGTCTACCACGGCGGCACGCTCTACATTGACGACGGCAAACCCACGCCCGCCTTGATGGCCGAAACGCTGCGCAACCTGCGGGAGATCGCGCCCACGGTGTACTTCAACGTGCCCACCGGGTTTGAAGCCATAGCCCATGCCATGAAGGCGCCCACCGACGAGGGGCGCCTGCTGCGCAAGACGCTGCTGTCGCGCGTGAAGATGTTTTTCTACGCCGGCGCCGCGCTGGCCCAGCCGGTGTGGGACAGCCTGTTTGACAGCGCCGAGCAAGAGATCGGCGAGCGCATCGTCATGGGCACTGGCCTGGGCATGACGGAGTCGGGCCCGTTCGGCATTTTCGTCACCAGCCCCAACGTGAAAGCCGGCGACCTGGGCCTGCCCACGCCCGGCATGGAGCTGAAGCTGGTGGACACCGACGGCAAAACCGAGGTGCGCTACAAGGGCCCCAACATCACACCCGGCTACTGGCGCCAGAGCGCCGAGACCGCCGACGCGTTTGACGAAGAAGGCTTCTTCAAGACCGGCGACGCGGTGAAGTGGATCGACGAGACCGACATCCACCAAGGCCTGAAATTTGACGGCCGCATTGCCGAGGACTTCAAGCTCGCCACGGGCACGTTTGTGAGTGTGGGCCCGCTGCGCGCCAAGATCATTGCCGCCGGCGCGCCGTTCATTCAGGACGTGGTGCTCACCGGCATCAACCTGAAAGAAGTGGGCGCCATGGTGTTCCCCACCGCGGCGGTGCGCAACCTGAGCGGCTTGGCCGCTGACGTGTCGCTGCACGAGGTGCTGGACCACCCCGCGGTGCTGGCGCACTTTCAGACCGTGGTGAACGACCTGGCCAGCGCCGCCACCGGCAGCGCCAACCGCATCGCCCGCATGTGCCTGCTGGCCGACCCGCCCACCATCGACCGCGGCGAGATCACCGACAAAGGCTCGATCAACCAGCGGGCCGTGTTGACGCACAGGGCCGATACGGTGCAGCGCCTGCATACCGACGAGCTCCGCTACATCTTGAAACCCACGGTCTGAAAGCACACACCATGACAACCAAAGGCTTTTTCAACGCGTTCCACGACGTCCACATCCTGGACGGCGTGCGCACCCCCATGGTGGATTACTGCGGGGCGCTGGGCCACATTTCGCCCACCGACCTGGGCATCAAAGCGGCGCGCGAAGCGCTCAAGCGGGCGGGCGTGCCGGGCAGCGACATCGGATCGGTGGTCACCGGCAACATGGCGCCGGGCGACTTTGACCAGTTCTTTCTGCCGCGCCACATCGGGCTGTACGCCGGCGTCCCGGTCGAAGTGCCGGCCATCATGGCGCAGCGCATTTGTGGCACCGGCTTCGAGTTGTTTCGCCAGGCCGGCGAACACATCCAGGGCGGCGCCTGCGACGCCGCGCTGGTGGTGGGCACCGAAAGCATGACGCGCAACCCCATTGCCGCGTTTGACCACCGCACCGGCTTCAAGCTGGGCTCGCCGGTGGGCTTCAAAGACTACATGTGGGAAGCGCTGAAAGACCCGGCCGCTGGCATCAACATGATCCAGACCGCCGAGAACCTGGCCAAGAAGTACAGCATCACCCGCGACGAGGTCGACCAGTTCGCCTCCGACTCGTTTGCCAAGGCCGTAGCCGCGCAGGAAAGCGGCTTTTTGGCGGGCGAGATCGTCCCGGTGATCACCGAGAAATTCGAGCTGGCGGGCTACAAGGCGCGCGGCATCAAGCTGCAAGGCAAGCTCACCGAAGTGGCCACCGACACGCACCCTCGCATCTCGCCCAAAGACGTGCTGGCCAAGCTGCGCGCGGTGTTTGAAGATGGCGTGCAGACCGGCGGCAACAGCTCGGCGCTGGTGGACGCGGCTGCGGCCTGCGTGGTGGCGTCGGGTGCCTACGCCAAAACGCACGGCAAGCAGCCGCTGGCCCGCGTGGTGGCCTGCGCCGCCGTGGGCGTGCCGCCCGAGATCATGGGCATCGGCCCGGCACCAGCCATTCGCCTGCTGCTGGAGCGCACCGGCCTGACCCTGGCCGACATTGGCCGCTTCGAGATCAACGAAGCCCAGGGTGCGCAAACGCTGGCCGTGGGCCGCGAACTGGGCCTGGACCTCAGCAAACTCAACGTCAACGGCGGCGCCATTGCCCTGGGCCACCCGCTGGCCGCCACCGGCGTGCGCCTCACGCTCACGCTGGCGCGCGAACTGCAGCGCAGCGGTCTGCGCTACGGCATTTCCAGCGCCTGCGTAGGCGGCGGCCAGGGCATTGCCCTGCTCATTGAAAACACCTCGATCTGATACACACACAAGGAATCCACCATGAACATCCAAGGACACGCTGCCCTCGTCACCGGTGGAGGCTCCGGCCTAGGTGAAGCCACCGCCCGCGAACTCGCCCGCCTGGGCGCCAAGGTCGCGGTGCTCGACCTGAACCTGGACAACGCCCAGCGCGTGGCGGCCGAGATCGGCGGCGTTGCCGTGGCCTGCGACGTGGCCAACCCCGAGAGCATGCAGGCCGCCATCGAGCAGGCCGCGGCCGCCCACGGCCCGGCGCGCATCCTGATGCAGATCGCCGGCATCGGCAGCGCCAAGCGCGTGGTTGGCAAAGACGGCAACGCCGCGCCGCTGGAAGACTTTGCGCGTGTGATCAACGTCAACCTGATCGGCACCTACAACGCGGCGCGCCTGTTTGCCGCCGCCTGCGCCAAGCTCGAACCGATGGAAGACGGCGAACGCGGCGTGATGGTGTTCACCGCTTCGGTGGCCGCATTTGATGGCCAGGTGGGCCAGCAGGCTTACAGCGCGTCCAAAGCCGGCGTGGCCGGCATGACGCTGCCCATGGCGCGCGACCTAGCCCAACACGGCATTCGCGTCTGCACCATCGCGCCCGGCCTGTTTCTCACGCCGCTCATGCAGACCCTGCCCGAGCCGGTGCAGCAATCGCTGGCCGCAAGCATCCCGTTCCCGCAGCGCCTGGGCAAGCCCGAAGAGTTCGCGCAACTGGCCGCGCACATCGTCACCAACGGCCACCTGAACGGCGAAACCATCCGGCTCGATGGCGCCCTGCGCATGAGCCCACGCTGAAAGCATCACATGACCAAAACCGTTGTGTACGAAGTGGATGTGATGTTCGGCGACTGCGACCCCGCCGGCATCGTGTTCTTTCCCAATTTCAGCAAGTGGATGGACGCCTCGTCGCTGAACTTTTTCGTGAAGTGCGGCGTTCCGCCCTGGCGCGAGCTGGTGAAAACGACCGGCATCATCGGCACGCCGCTGCTGGAGATCAACACCAAGTTCATGCGCCCAGCCACCTATGGCGAGCGGCTGCAGATCCACACCAGCATCCAGGAATGGCGCGACAAGGTCGTGATCCAGAAACACGTGGTGATGCGAGGCGACGTGGTGCTGTGCGAAGGTCTGGAAACGCGGGCCTTCTGCATCAAGCACCCCGACGATCCTGACCGCATCAAAGCCATTCCGGTGCCCGCCGACATCAAGGCGCTGTGCACTGCCTGAGCGCTTCCCCGAAGTCACCCATGAAGGGCGCACAAGACGCCTGCCAGTTCCCCCAACCGATCCCCAGTCCGTATCCCTCACCCCTGAACAGGAGACAGTCCATGAAAGCCATCAAAACCCTGGTTGCCGTTGCCATCGCCACCTTGGCCAGCACCGCCGCACACGCCGACATCAACATCGGCGTCAGCCTCGCGCTCACCGGCCCCGGCTCCGGCCTGGGCATTCCCATGCAGAACCAGTTCAAGCTGTTTCCCAAGACCATCGCCGGTGAAAAGGTCAACCTGATCATCCTGGACGACGCCACCGACCCCGGCAAAGGTGCCGCCAACGCCCGCCGCCTTGTGACCGAAGACAAGGTGGACATGATCATTGGCTCGTGCATCACCTCGGTGGCGGCCGCCATGAGCGACATCGCCTCTGAAGCCGGCACGGTGCAACTGGCCGGCTCCCCCGTGGGCCTGCCACCGGGCAAAGACAAGTGGGTGTTCCGCCTGCCGCAGTCCAACACGGTGATGGGCCACGCCGTGGTCGAGCACATGAAGAAACAGGGCGTCAAAACCATCGGCTTCCTGGGCTACACCGACGCCTACGGCGAGCAGTGGCTGAAAGAAATCGGCCCGCTGCTGGACAAGGCCGGCATCAAAATCGTGGCCACCGAGCGCTTTGCCCGCAACGACACCAGCGTGACCCCGCAGGCGCTCAAGATCAACGCCACCAACCCCGACGCGGTGCTGATCGTGGCCTCTGGCAGCGGTGCCGCCATGCCCCACATGGCCATGGTGGACCGGGGCTTCAAAGGCAAGATTTACCAGACGCACGCCGCGGCCACCCAAGACCTGATGCGCGTGGGCGGCAAAGCCGTTGAAGGCGCTTTTGTGGTGTCCGGCCCGGCTGTGATTGCCGAGCAGCTGCCCGACAGCCACCCATCCAAAAAGGTGGCCATTGACTTCGTGCAGAAGTACGAAGCTGCGGTGGGTGCCGGCATGCGCAACCAGTTTGCCGGCCATGCCTACGACGCCCAGATCACGCTGGAAAAAGTCATTCCGGTGGCGCTGAAGAAAGCCAAGCCCGGCACGCCCGAGTTCCGTGCCGCCATCCGCGACGCCATGGAAACCATGGGCCGCACCATCTTCTCGCATGGCGTGATGAACTGGACGGCGGCCGACCACTGGGGTTACACGCTGGAAACCGGCGTGATGCTCAAGGTGGTGGACGGCAAGTTCAAGGTGGAGTGATTCGGATCACCCCCCTGCGCCGCTGACGCGGCTTCCCCCCTCTCAGGCGCGCCTTCGGCGCTGGGAGGGGGGACGGCATCTCGGGCCGGCGGAGCCGGACCCTGGATGCCTCTGGAGGGAGGCACTTCGCGCGTGGCGAGGGGGGTTTTCTTCGGACAGTCTTGCGCATCGCCGCCTAAGTTTTTTCAGCCATTTCTTTTCTCGTTAGGCTTCTATGGACTTCTCGATCGCCAGCATTTTGTTGCTGGACGGCCTGACCAATGGCGCCGTGTATGCCCTGCTCGGGCTAGCCACCGTGCTGGTGTTCACCGTCACGCGGGTCATCTTCATTCCCCAGGGTGAATTCGTGGCCTATGGCGCGCTCACCCTGGCCATTTTTCAAACCGGGCAGGTGCCCGGCACCGTGTGGCTGCTGTTGCTGCTGGCCGGTGTGGCCGCGCTCATGGAGCTTTCAGGCCGCTGGCAGCACCACCGCAACGCGCTGGTGGCGTTCAAGGCCGCTGGCCGCATGCTGATCGTGCCGCTGGTGGTGGCGGGCATCGCCATCTGGGCGGCGCCGCAGCAGTTTCCGCTGGCCGTGCAGGCCGCGCTCAGCGTGGCGGTGGTCACGGTGTATGGCCCGCTGGTGTACCGCGTGGCCTACCAGTCGCTCGAAAGCGCCACGCCACTGGTGCTGCTGATCGTGTCGGTGGGCGTGCATTTCGCCATGACCGGCCTGGGCCTCGTGTTCTTTGGCGCCGAAGGTTTCCGCAACCCCGCGTTCTGGGACCTGCGCCTGAACATCGGCCCGGTCATGCTTTCGGGCCAGGCCATCATCACCGCGCTGGCCACCATCGCGCTGATCGTGCTGCTGTGGCTGTACTTTGAGCGCTCGCTGCGCGGCAAGGCGCTGCGCGCCACCGCGGTCAACCGCACCGGCGCACGCCTGATGGGCATTTCGTCGCAGGCCTCGGGTCAGCTCACCTTCACCATGGCGGCGTTCATTGGCGCGCTGTCGGGCCTGCTCATCGGCCCGACCACCACCGTGTTTTACGACTCGGGCTTTCTGATCGGCTTGAAAGGTTTCGTGGCCGCCGTGGCCGCCGGCCTGGCCAGCTACCCCGGAGCGCTGATTGCGGCGCTGTTTGTGGGCGTGATTGAGGCATTCGGCTCGTTCTGGGCCAGCGCCTTCAAAGAAGTGATTGTGTTCACCCTGATTCTTCCGGTCCTGCTCTTCCGGTCCTTGAGAAGCAAGCATTCCGATGAGGACCACTGACATGAAGAACCTGCAAAACATGGGCCTGCTGGTCCTGGGCGCCGCCATTCCGCTGATCGTCGTATTGCCCCTGCCCGACTTCTGGATCACCCAGCTCAACTACATCGGCATGTACAGCATCACCGTGCTGGGTCTGGTGCTGCTCACGGGTGTGGGCGGGCTCACCTCGTTTGGCCAGGCCGCATTTGTGGGCATTGGCGCCTACACCACCGCCTGGCTCACGCTCAACACCGGCCTGTCGCCCTGGCTCACGCTGTTCGTGGGCATGGGCCTCACCGCCGGCAGTGCGCTGCTGGTGGGGCTGATCACACTGCGCATGTCGGGCCACTACCTGCCGCTGGCCACCATAGCCTGGGGCTTGTCGCTGTATTACCTCATGGGCAACCTGGACGCACTGGGCAAATACGACGGCCTGCTGGGCATCAAGAGCCTGAGCATCGGCGAATTCGACATCGGCCAGGGCCGCGCCTTCTTCGTGCTCACCTGGGTGCTGCTGCTGGCCTTCGCTGCGGGCCTGCTGCACCTGCTGGACTCGCGCGCGGGCCGCGCCATCCGGGCGCTCAAAGGCGGCTCACAAATGGCCGAGGCCATGGGCATCAGCACCTTCCGCTACAAGGTCACGATCTTTGTGCTGGCCGCGCTGCTGGCTTCGGTAGCGGGCTGGCTGCTGGCGCACTTTCAGCGCACCGTCAACCCGTCGGCCTTCGGCTTGAAGATGGGCATTGAATACCTGTTCATGGCAGTGGTGGGTGGCGTGGGCCATGTGTGGGGCGCCATCGTGGGCGCTGGCCTCATCCGCGTGCTGGAAGACCAGCTGCAGGTGCTGCTGCCCAAACTGATGGGCACCAGCGGCAGCTACGAAGTGATCGTGTTCGGCATTGCGCTGGTGATGGTGCTGAAGTACTTGCCCGACGGCTTGTGGTCTTTGGTGGGGCGCCACCTGCCCAAGCGCGCGCGCACAGTCGACTGGCAACAGGCGGCCGCCCTGCCCGAGCGGGACAAGCCCGAGGCCGGCGCGTTGGTGCTCGATGTGCGCAAGGCCCGCATGCAGTTTGGTGGCCTGGTGGCGGTGAACGACATCAGTTTCCAGATTCACGCCGGCCAGATCGTGGGCCTGATTGGGCCCAACGGAGCGGGCAAGTCGACCACGTTCAACCTGATCACGGGCGTGCTGCCCGCCACCAGCGGCGAGGTGGTGTACCGCGGCAAGTCCATCAGCGGCCTGAACTCGCGCAGCATCGCCTGCCAAGGCATGGCCCGCACCTTTCAGCACGTGAAGATGATCCCCGACATGACGGTGCTGGAAAACGTGGCCTTAGGCACCCACACCCGGGGCCGCAAGGGTGTGCTGTCCGCCATGTTGCGCGCCAACCGCACCGAAGAACAGCAGCTGTTTCGCGAAGCGCAGCGCCAGCTGGAACGCATTGGCATGGGCGCTTACCTGCACGAGCAGGCGGGCAACCTGGCCATGGGGCCGCAGCGGCTGATGGAGATTGCCCGCGCGCTGTGCGCCGACCCCGCCCTGCTGCTGCTGGACGAACCCGCCGCCGGCCTGCGCCACCAGGAAAAGCAGGCATTGGCCGGCGTGCTGCGCCAGCTCAAGCTTGAGGGCATGAGCATCTTGCTGGTGGAGCACGACATGGACCTGGTGATGCAGATTTGCGACCACCTGGTGGTGATGGAGTTTGGCACCCTGCTCACGCAAGGGCCACCAGCCCAAATTCAGCAAGACCCCAAGGTTCGCGCCGCGTACCTAGGCACCGACCACTGAAAGAGCCCCAACATGAGCACACCCCTTCTTCAGCTCAAAGGCCTGCGCGCCGGCTACGGCCGTGCCGAGGTGCTGCACGGCATCGACCTGCACGCCGACAAAGGTAGCGTCATCACCGTCATCGGGCCCAACGGCGCGGGCAAGTCCACGCTGCTCAACACCGTCATGGGCATCCTGCCGGGCCAGGGCCGCATCGAGTTTCGCGGTCAGGACATCAGCACCCTCACGCTCGAAGAGCGCGTGATGAACGGCATGGCGCTGGTGCCCGAAAAGCGCGAGCTGTTCAGCGCCATGCCGGTGGAAGACAACCTGCTGCTGGGCGGCTTTCGCCAGATGCGCCTGGGCAACGCGCAGTGGCGCAGCAAGCTCGACGATGTCTACAGCATCTTCCCGCGCCTGCAAGAGCGCCGCACCCAGCTCGCCGGCACGCTCTCGGGCGGCGAACGCCAGATGCTGGCGGTGGGCCGCGCGCTCATGTCAGGGCCCGAACTGCTGATGCTCGACGAGCCCAGCCTGGGCCTGGCGCCACTGATCGTGCGCGAGATCTTTTCCATCATCGAGCGCCTGCGCGAAACCGGCGTGACCATTGTGCTGGTGGAGCAAAACGCCCGCGCCGCGCTGCAGGTGGCCGACCACGGCTACGTGCTGGAAATGGGCGAACTCAGCGCCCAAGGCCCGGCCAGCGAACTGGCCAACGACCCCCGCGTGATCGAAACCTACCTGGGCAGCGCCCGCCAACCCGCCTGAGTCTGCAACCCCGCCACACAGAGAGACCCCATGTACTACGAACCCGGCAAAACGCCCCACGGTCTGCCGCACGACCCGTTCAAGTCGTGCGTGGTGCCGCGCCCCATCGGCTGGATATCCACGGTGGACGCGCGGGGGCGGCACAACCTGGCGCCCTACAGCCAGTTTCAAAACGTGACGTTTGACCCGCCGATCGTCATGTTCAGCGCCAACCAGACCACGCAGGGCGAACGCAAGGACTCGGTGCGCAACGCCGAGCAGATGGGCCAGTTTGTATGGAACATGGCCACCTTCCCGCTGCGCGAGGCGGTCAACATCAGCGCCGAACAACTGCCGCACGGCGTGGACGAGTTTGAGCGCGCCGGGCTGGAGAAGCTGGAAAGCCGGCTGGTGAAACCCATGCGCGTCAAAGGCTCACCGATCCAGTTCGAGTGCGAATACCTCAACACGGTGCGCTTCCCAGGCCGCCCGCCCATGGGCACGGTGGACGTGGTGTTTGGCCGTGTGGTGGGCATCCACATTGACGATGACTACATCGACGGCGACGGCTTGGTCGACGTGCTGAAGATGCAGCCCATTGCCCGCATGGGCTACTTTGACTACACCACGGTGGACAACAAGTTCCAGATGGTGATTCCCGGCAACAGCCAGGCGCTGCTGGCGGGCCTTGAAGGTTCGCCAGACAAAGCCGCGCAGGCAACCCGGCACCGCTGACACCACCCGTAAAAACGCATTGTTTCGATCACACCCATGAACGCCTACCAGCCCCAACCCGCCGAGCAACGCTTCATCCTCAACCAGGTGCTGCAGGCCGCACAGCAATTGGCGGCGCTGCCCGCCTACAGCGACTTCGATGACGACCTGCTGACGCAGGTGACGGACGAGGCTGCCAAGTTTGTTGGCGAAGTGGTGGCTCCGCTGAACCGCGAGGGCGACGAAACCGGCGCCCAGTGGAAGGACGGCGCGGTCACCATGCCGCACGGGTTCCGGGACGCCTACCAGGCCTTCTGGCAAGCCGGCTGGCCTTCGCTGGCTTGCGCCACCGAAGACGGTGGCCAGGGCCTGCCAACGGTGCTGGAGGCCATACTGTACGAAAATCTCAGCGCCGCCAACCACGGCTGGACCATGGCGCCGGGCCTGCTGCACGGCGCCTACGAATGCATCAAGCACCACGCCTCGGCCGAGCTCAAGGCCCGCTACCTGGAAAAAGTGGCTACCGGCGAATGGCTGGCCACCATGTGCCTGACCGAACCGCACGCGGGCTCAGACCTCGGGCTGGTGCGCACCAAGGCCGTGCCGCAGCCGGACGGTCGTTACGCGCTGAGCGGCACCAAAATCTTCATCTCAGGTGGTGAACACGACCTGACCGACAACATCGTTCACCTGGTGCTGGCGCGCCTGCCTGAGAGCCCGCCCGGCCCCAAAGGCCTGTCGCTGTTTCTCGTGCCCAAGTTTTACGAAGACGGCACGCGCAGCGCCGTGGTCTGCGAGCGCATAGAAGAAAAAATGGGACTGCACGGCAGCCCCACTTGCGTGATGCGTTTCGACGAAGCCGCCGCCTGTATCGTGGGCGAGCCCGGCAAGGGGCTCAACGCCATGTTCGTCATGATGAACGCTGCCCGCCTGCACGTGGGTCTGCAAGGCATTGGCCTGCTCGACGCTGCCTGGCAAAAGGCCCATGCCTACGCCCAGGACCGTCGCCAAATGCGCGCCCCGGGCAGCGCCAGCAAAGCCGGTGAGGCAGACACCATCCACCAGCACCCGGCCATGCGCCGCGTGCTCGACACCCAACGCGCCTGGGTGGACGCCGGCCGCGTGGTGGCTTACCGCACCGCGCTCGAACTCGACACCCTCAAACAGCACCCCGATGCGGCCCGCCGCGAAGCCGCTCAGCGCTGGTGCAGCCTGGTTACGCCGGTGCTCAAGTCGGCCTGGACAGACCAGGCCTTCAGCGGCGCCAGCGCTTGCCTGCAGGTGTTTGGCGGCCACGGCTATGTGCGCGAATGGGGCATTGAGCAGATCGTGCGCGACGCCCGCGTGGCCATGATCTACGAGGGAACCAACGAAATTCAGGCCATTGACCTGCTGGTGCGCAAGGTGCTGCCCGATGGCGCTGCTGCGCTGAGCGCACTGCTGAGCGAAATGGCCGCCGAGCTGGGCAACAGCCCCGACGCCGAGCGCACCCGCCAGGCCATGGCCCGCTTCACGCAATTCACCACCGAGCAATTGATCCCCGGCACCCGCGCGCCAGGCGCATCGCCCGAGCTGCCTTTTTGGTTGGCGGACGACTACCTGCGCGCCCTGGCCATGCTGCTGATGGCCTGGGCCTGGAGCCGTGTGGCCGTTGCACCGCAGGCCGACAGCCTGCGCTGGCGCACCGCCCACACCGGTTTCTGGCGCTGGGTCTGGCCCGAATTTGACACCCGCATGGCCATCATGGGCGCCAGCCTGAACGCAGCATGACGCGGCCAGGCCAGCGCAACGCGTTGGTTTGGGCGCCGGGGAGTCTGCGCGCTCGCGCTATGCTCTAACGATGTCTGAGACCTCCGTTGCCAACAACCTGCGCCGACCGCGCACCGCCCGGGCGCAAGGCGAAGCCGCCGCAGAGCCCGCCCCGGTAGCCGGGTCCGGCGAGCTGGACACCTCGTACCTGGAAACCTTGCTGGGCTACAACGCGCGCCGTGCGGCGCTGGCCGTGATTTCGGTGTTTTTGCAGCGCATGGAGCCGTTTGGCCTGCGCCCGGTGGACTTTTCGGTGCTCACCCTCATCGCACACAACCCCGGCATCACCTCGCGCCAGATCTGCACCGCCCTCGACATCTTGCCGCCCAACCTGGTGGGCATGATCAAGAGCCTGGAAAAGCGCGGGCTGGTGGAACGCCGCCCCCACCCCACCGACCGCCGGGCCCAGGGCCTGCACGTCTCGGCCGCCGGCAAACGCCTGCAACGCGAAGCGCAGAGCACCGCCACCCAGCTGGAGCAAGATGTCTCCAAGGCCCTCACGGCCGACGAGTTGCAAACCCTCAACGCGCTGCTCCACAAGGTCTACCACCGCTGAACGCATGTCCCCACAACGGCAATGGGGGTAAATCCGGATCGTTCGAACCCTTGCGCACGGGCACCATGGTCTCCAGCTAGAAAACTGCTAGCAAGCCTGCCCCACAAGCGTTAGCGGGCAGCCTGCGCCAGGCCGTCACAGGAGAACCCGCATGAGTGCCAAAGACAACGCCGCTGTGATTCGGCTGTTCGACCTGCTGGAATCGCGCTATGCCCTGCGGGTGATCTGGGCCCTGAGCGACGGCCACCCCCAGACTTTCCGCCTGCTGCAAGACAGCGTGGGCGGCGTCACGCCCAACACGCTCAACACCCGCCTGAAAGAGCTGCGCGCGGCCCGCCTGGTGGACCACTCTGGCGAGGGCTACCGGCTCACATCGCAAGGGGCCGACCTGGCCCGCCGCCTGCACGATGTGCAGCAGTTCGCCCCGAAATGGAGCCAGCAACAAGCCCGGGCGGCCGCCAACGCCGCGGCCTCCGCCCAGCGTGAGCCGGCCCGCCCGGCCGCCTGAGCCAGGCCAGAAAAGCTCAGAGGCTGAGAGTTTTTCGGGCGCGTCCGAGCGACGCCTCAAAACGTGCCCGATCAAGGCGCAAAGCACAGCCATAGCAAGGCTATGGCGCGCATTTGCAACGCCGAGCGGGTGCGTTTTGGGGTGGTGAGCGGGCACGCGCGAAAGGCTCTCAGCCTCTCAGCCTGCCGGACTGTCCACCACGGTCTGGCACTGCTCGCCCAAGCCGCGGCCGCCCAGGCGCACCACGTCACCCGCCTTCAGGTACACCGGGGGCTTCTGGCCCATGCCCACGCCGGGTGGGGTGCCAGTGGGAATCACGTCGCCGGGTTGCAGCGCCATGAACCGGCTCAGGTAGCTCACGATCTGCGCCACGCCGAAGATCATGGTGCGGGTGTTGCCCGTTTGGCGGCGCACGCCGTTCACCTCCAGCCACAGGTCCACATTTTGCGGGTTGCCCAGCTCGTCGGGCGTCACCAGCCAAGGACCCACCGGGCAGTGCGTGGGGTAGCTCTTGCCTTTGGTCCACTGCCCTTCCAGCTCGATCTGGTAGGCCCGCTCAGACACATCGTTCACCAGGCAATAACCCGCCACGTGTTGCAGCGCTTCGGCCTCGCTCACATGAAAAACCCGCTGCCCGATCACGATGCCCAGCTCCACCTCCCAGTCCAGCTTGACCGACCCGGGTGGAAGCCACACCGGGTCGTTGGGGCCACTGATGGAACCGCTGTGTTTGTTGAACACAATGGGCTGGCCGGGCGGCTTCAGGCCCGCCTCGGCTGCGTGGTCGGCGTAGTTCAAACCGATGCACACCACGTTGCCCACACCGCCCACACAGGCGCCCAGCCGGGCGCCAGCGGGCACCCGCGGCAAGGTGCTCGGGTCGAGCGCGGCCAGACGGGACATAGAATCGGGGCCCAGCGTGGCGGGTGTGATGTCGGTGAGCACGCCAGAGAGATCGCGCAAGGCGCCGCTCGCATCCAACAAACCGGGTTTTTCTGCGCCCTGCGGGCCGTGGCGAAAGAGTTTCATGGACGTTGTTCTGTGACAAAACCCCGATTTTCACCCGACGACCGCCGATTTGCCGCCTTTGCGGGCGCTCACACTTGAACTTGTGCGACAAGCCCCAAGTTACCGCCCAGCAAGCTTTGCCTTTGAATTCACGTCAAACCATCAACGCACATGAGCCAACAACCCCACTCCGCCGAAAGCACCGGCCCTGAACATGCCGCGCCTGTGAGCCCGGAAGAAGCGCTGGCCGCAGCCGCCGTGGCCGAAGCCGATGCGCTGGCAGCCCTGTCCAACGAAGTCAGCACCCTCAAAGCCCAAAACGCCGATCTGGCCGAGCAGTTTCTGCGCGCCAAGGCCGAAGCCGAAAACACCCGCCGCCGCGCCGAAGACGAGATGAGCAAGGCGCGCAAATTTGCGGTGGAAAGCTTTGCCGACAGCCTGCTGGCCGTGGCCGACAGCCTGGAAGCCGGCCTGGCCATTCAGGAAGCCACGCGCGAGCAGCTGCGCGAAGGCTCTGAAGCCACCCTCAAGCAGCTCAAAACCGCGCTGGAGCGCCACAAGGTGCTGGAAATTGCCCCCGCCGCTGGCAGCAAGTTTGACCCGCACCAGCACCAGGCCATCAGCATGGTGCCCGCCGAGCAGGAAGCCAACACGGTGGTCACCGTGCTGCAAAAAGGCTACCTGATCGCGGACCGCGTGCTGCGCCCAGCGCTCGTCACGGTGGCCGCGCCCAAATAAGTCTTTTGTGCGGGTAACCCCTTGAAAGCAAGGGGGTTTATCCACACATCCAGAACATCCTTTTTACCAATTCATTTACCAATCCGGAGCAAACAACATGGGAAGAATCATCGGCATCGACTTGGGCACCACCAACTCGTGCGTGTCCATCATGGAAGGCAACACCACCAAGGTGATCGAGAACTCGGAAGGTGCGCGCACCACGCCGTCGATCGTGGCTTACCAGGAAGACGGTGAAGTGCTCGTGGGCGCCAGCGCCAAGCGCCAGGCCGTGACCAACCCGCGCAACACGCTCTACGCGATCAAGCGCCTGATTGGTCGCAAGTTCACCGAGAAAGAAGTCCAGAAGGACATCAACCTCATGCCTTACTCCATCGTGGCCGCCGACAACGGCGACGCCTGGGTGGAAGTGCGCGGCAAACAGATTTCGGCCCAGCAGGTCAGCGCCGACATTTTGCGCAAGATGAAGAAAACCGCCGAGGACTACCTGGGCGAGCCGGTGACCGAAGCCGTCATCACGGTACCGGCCTACTTCAACGACGCCCAGCGCCAAGCCACCAAAGACGCTGGCCGCATTGCCGGCCTGGACGTGAAGCGCATCATCAACGAGCCCACCGCTGCGGCCCTGGCCTTCGGCCTGGACAAGCAGGAAAAGGGCGACCGCAAGATCGCCGTGTACGACCTGGGTGGTGGCACGTTTGACGTGTCGATCATCGAAATTGCTGACGTCGACGGCGAAAAACAGTTCGAGGTGCTGTCCACCAACGGTGACACCTTCCTGGGCGGCGAAGACTTCGACCAGCGCATCATCGACTACATCATTGGCGAGTTCAAGAAAGAACAAGGCGTTGACCTGTCCAAAGACGTGTTGGCCCTGCAGCGCCTGAAAGAAGCCGCTGAAAAAGCCAAGATCGAGCTGTCCAGCTCGGCCGCCACCGACCTGAACCTGCCCTACATCACCGCCGACGCGTCGGGCCCCAAGCACCTGAACATCAAGCTCACGCGTGCCAAGCTCGAAGCCCTGGTGGAAGAGCTGATCGAGCGCACCATTGCACCGTGCCGCATGGCCATCAAGGACGCCGGCATCAGCGTGGGCGACATCCACGACGTGATCCTGGTCGGCGGCATGTCGCGCATGCCCAAGGTGCAGGAAAAGGTCAAAGAGTTCTTCGGCAAGGAGCCACGCAAAGACGTGAACCCCGACGAGGCCGTAGCCGT
Organism: Hydrogenophaga sp. LT287; assembly: GCF_055702805.1. Taxonomy (NCBI): domain Bacteria; kingdom Pseudomonadati; phylum Pseudomonadota; class Betaproteobacteria; order Burkholderiales; family Comamonadaceae; genus Hydrogenophaga; species Hydrogenophaga sp. LT287. Next base: position 35,451 of record NZ_JBVPZC010000002.1, read on the forward strand.
GGGCGCCGCCATCCAGGGCCAGGTGCTCTCCGGTGACCGCAAAGACGTGCTGCTGCTGGATGTGACCCCGCTGAGCCTCGGTATCGAGACCATGGGCGGCGTCATGACCAAAATGATCCAGAAAAACACCACGATCCCGACCAAGTTTGCGCAGGTGTTCTCCACCGCGGAAGACAACCAGCCGGCCGTGACCATCAAGGTGTTCCAGGGCGAGCGCGAAATTGCTTCGGGCAACAAGTTGCTGGGCGAGTTCAACCTGGAAGGCATCCCGGCTTCGGCCCGCGGTACGCCCCAGATCGAAGTCTCCTTTGACATCGACGCCAACGGCATCTTGCACGTGGGCGCCAAAGACAAAGGCACCGGCAAGGAAAACAAGATCACCATCAAGGCGAACTCGGGTCTGAGCGAAGACGAGATCCAGCAGATGGTGAAAGACGCCGAACTGAACGCCACTGACGACAAGAAAAAGGTCGAGCTGGTGCAGTCTCGCAACCAGGGCGAAGCCATGGTGCACAGCGTGAAGAAGAGCCTGGCTGAGCACGGCGACAAGCTGGACGCAGCGGAAAAAGAAGCCATTGAGGCAGCTGTGAAAGACGTCGAGGAAGCACTCAAAGGCGAAGACAAAGAAGCCATTGAAGCCAAGACGGAAACGCTGATGTCGGCCAGCCAGAAGCTGGGCGAAAAGGTGTACGCCGCCTCGCAGGCCGAGCAAGCTGCGGCCGCTGGTGGCGCCACCGAAGGCGCTGGCCAGGGCAACGCCAGCAAGGCCGCTGACGACGACATCGTTGACGCCGAAGTCAAGGAAGTCAAAAAGGGCTGATCGCCACCCCACGAACGGTTGCACTGGCCCTCACCGGCCACGCAACCGATCAGCCGCCGCGCCCGGGCATTGAAAAATGCCCGTCCGCGGCGTTTGTGTTCAAACAGAACTGCACGACACCATGGCTAAACGAGATTTTTACGAAGTGCTGGGCGTTCCGAAAAACGCTTCAGACGAAGAAATCAAGAAGGCGTATCGCAAGCTGGCGATGAAGCACCACCCCGACCGCAACCAGGGTGACGCGGCGAAGGCCGCCGAGGAGCGCTTCAAGGAAGCCAAAGAAGCCTACGAAATGCTGTCGGACCCGCAGAAAAAAGCGGCCTACGACCAATACGGCCACGCCGGTGTGGACCCCAACATGCGCGGCGGCCCTGGTGGCGCTGAGGGCTTTGGCGGTTTCGGCGAGTCGTTCGGCGACATCTTCGGTGACATATTTGGCGGCGCACGCGGCCAGCGTAACGGGCGCCAGGTGTACCGCGGCGCTGACCTGTCGTACGCCATGGAAATCTCTCTGGAAGAAGCGGCGGCCGGCAAAGAAAGCCAGATCCGTATTCCCTCCTGGGACGACTGCGACAGCTGTAAAGGCACCGGCGCCAAACCCGGCACCAGCGTCAAGACCTGCTCCACCTGCCACGGCCAGGGCCAGGTACAAATGCGCCAGGGCTTCTTCAGCGTGCAGCAAACCTGCCCCACCTGCCACGGCAGCGGCAAGATCATCCCCGAGCCCTGCACCGCTTGCCACGGCCAGGGCAAGATCAAAAAGCAGAAAACGCTGGAAATCAAGATCCCAGCCGGTATCGACGACGGCCAGCGCATCCGCAGCACCGGCAACGGCGAGCCTGGCCAAAACGGTGGGCCTTCAGGCGACCTTTACATTGAAGTGCGCCTGCGCAAGCACGACATCTTTGAGCGCGAAGGCGACGACCTGCACTGCCAGGTGCCGGTGAGCATGACCACCGCTGCGTTGGGCGGTGAAATCGACGTGCCCACGCTGCAAGGCAAGGCCACCATCGACCTGCCTGAAGGCACGCAAAGCGGCAAAACCTTCCGCCTGCGCGGCAAGGGCGTCAAAGGCGTTCGCAGCAGCTACCCCGGTGACCTGTACTGCCACGTGGCGGTGGAAACGCCGGTGAAGCTCACCGAACACCAGCGCAAACTGCTCAAGGAACTCGACGAATCGTTCAAGAAAGGCGGCCACAAGCACAGCCCGAATGACAAGGGTTGGTTTGAGAAGGCGAAGAGCTTTTTCAGCTGATTGACGCTGGAGGGTTCAGAAACAAGAAGGGGCGACGGGTGACCGTCGCCCCTCTGCTTTCTGGACAGCTATTTTTGAATAGCTTCCAAAGAATTATTTAACCAAGTCCGAAGCTCCACAATCGATATCCACCAAACCCCAATCTTCGCAGCATCGACTTCGATCAGTTTTCCGCCATCATCTTTGTATAGCAATACTCCACGATGAGCAACTTTATTTCGACAACGAAATAAGTGATCAATGCTCTCGAAATCTTTCGGGCGATCCTCACGAAAACTAGCTCCAAAGGCTTCGCGCGCAATAGGATCTAAAAGATCAAGGACTTTTATGGACACTCTCGCTCGATCTTCTAAATAATCAAAGGCAGCGCCCGCAGGTGTCTTTTGGGCAAAAAACTTTCTTTTAATAGCAATTTCTACACCAATCGCCATTTCCAACACAGCACGCCGAAGCCCCCCTTCAAACCATGCTGTTTGTGCATCTGCGAGAAAAGCATCAACCAGAGACTCCTCTGCAGGTTCTGAGAGAAATCCAAAGAAGTCTGGTAACAAATCAAGAGTTAGTGGCTTAGTCCCGAGTCGTTCATAAGCGACTTCGTGACCCGGGACAACACAGACATTTGTGCGAGCCAACTTGACACCATCTTCGTCAAACCATTCTGGTACTCCAACATCAATCCCACCATGAGTCAAAAGGTGACCAATAGGCGATTGCAGCTTGTAGCTTGTAGCGAAAATAACGTAGAACCCGAAAAACTGTTTCCCGAGCGGCATCCTGATAGCACCGATGCCTATTCAACAAATAGTTCTGCTGTACAGAAAGATCCCTCCCTCCTCCAGGCAGACTCGAAATCTCGGGTATTGATTCATCTTCCTGCCTTGTAACAACAACCTTTAGTGCAGCAACACTAGTAAGCCTCTCATGAGAGTCATCTGTCGAATACCATCCTTTTGAAAAAATCAACTGAATATCATTAGTAAAATCCCCAGAGATGAAATGACCCTGTGCAGAGTCGCAGCCATCAGGAAACGCAACCAAACAGGGAGCATCAAGCTGAACAACAAAATGAGCTGAAAGTTGAGCCATTCAATTTCCTCAAAAAAACAGATCGACATCCATTGAGAAACGATTCGGTCTTCTTCAACGCTTCCGCATCCCCCTTCACCGCATGAGCCGCCCCGCCCTTCCCCCACAGCACCCCGGCCAGCGGCATGTCCAGGAACTTGGAGCACATCGCGGTCGAGTCGATCTTGGGTTGGGCTTGATCAGGTCGCTTTCGGCGAAGACAAAAGTAGTTCGAATCAATCATGCCAACCCAATGATCTGGTTGAGCAGACTGCGCACCTCAGCAAAAGCGGCGTCGTTGAGTTGCTTCAACGGATGAGGCGAAGCGTGTCGAGCACGCCAGTCGAACGACTTGGGCTGGTGGCACAGCACGTAGCTCGTCTTGCCCGCCTTGGCGCCTTTGGCCACGCCGGCCGCCACCGCAAAGGGGTTGTCGGCGTTGTAGGCAGCGGTGGTCATGGGCAAGCCGATGACCAACGAGGTGCGGTGATTGAAAGCGCGGGGCGAGAGCACCAGAAACGGGTGGATGTCGCGCATTTCCTGCCCGGCCTGGGGGTTGCAGTCGATCCAGATCACATCCTGGCGCTCAGGCACCCATAGTACTGGTACGCGTCTTGTCACCAACGCTCGGCTCCGACCGGCGCAGTGGCCATGGCTTCGCCTCCATGGCGGGCCGGGTCAAAGCGCTTGAGACGCTCTTCCAGCGACAGCTCGCCGGGCGCCAGCGGCTCGATGACCACGCGACCGCTCTCCACTACCATGCGGACTTGCTGGCCGGCGTGCAGATTTGCCTCGCGTGCCACCGCTTGCGGCAGTCGAACCCCGAGGTTGTTGCCCCAGTGCTTGATTGAAAGAATGGCTTCGGCCATGATGGATTCCTTGTTTATACGAAGTTTAAACACATCTTTCTTATGAAGCAAGACCATCCACATAACCAGAATCTACTGCCCACCGGAATGCCCATGACCGCCACGGACACCGACTTCCTCATCCTCGGCGCCGGCATTGCTGGCGCCTCCACCGGCTATTTCCTGGCGCCGCATGCGCGCTGCGTGATGCTGGAGCGCGAGAGCCAGCCGGGCTACCACAGCACCGGGCGCTCGGCGGCGCAGTTCATTGCCAGCTACGGGCCGCCGCACGTGCGTGCGCTGTCACGGGCGAGCGAGGCTTTTTTCAAGCAACCGCCGGCGGGGTTTGCCGAGGCGCCGCTGCTCATGCCGCGTGGCCTGCTCACGGTAGCGGGGCCGGACGAGATGCACCACCTTGACGAAGCCTGGGCGGTGCTGAAAGACGTCAGCCCGCGCGGCCGCCGACTGACTGCTGCCGAAGCGCTGGCCATGGTGCCGGCGCTTCGGCCGGACAAAGTGAGCGCCGCCATTTATGAGCCGGACAGTTTCGACATGAACGTGCATGCTATCCACCAGGGATACCTGCGCGGTTTCAAACGCGCGGGTGGCGAGTTGGTTGCGGATGCGCAGGTGGTGTCCATCGAGCGAGCGGGCGACCATTGGCAGGTGCGCACGGTCGCGGGTGCGGCGTACGCGGCCCAGGTGCTGATCAACGCGGCTGGCGCGTGGTGCGACGCGGTCGCAGGCATGGCGGGTGTGGCACCCATCGGCCTGGTGCCCAAGCGCCGCACCGCGTTCACCTTTGCCTCGCCAGCCGGCTCCGCCGACTGGCCGCTGCTGCTGGCGGCAGACGAGAGCTTTTACATGAAGCCCGATGCCGGTGCACTGCTGGCGTCACCCGTCAACGAAGACGCGACACACCCGCAGGATGTGCAACCCGAGGAACTGGATGTGGCGCTGGGCCTGCACGCGGTGGAGAGCTGGACGACGCTGCAGCCCCGCCCGACGCACACCTGGGCAGGCTTGCGCTCATTTGTGGCCGATGGCGAACTGGTGGGCGGCTTTGACGCACACGCGCTGGGCTTTTTCTGGTGCGCCGCGCAGGGCGGCTATGGCATACAGACCAGCGCTGCCATGGGGGAAGCCTGTGCGGCGTTGGCGCTGCGCCGGCACTTGCCAGAAGAATTGGTGCGCCATGGCGTCAGCGCCGATGCGTTGTCGCCGCTGCGGCTGCAAGGCCTGGCCGGGTAAAGCCCCGGACCATCCAACAGACTCCTCGGCTCGGCGTTACCTACAGCCCAGGCTTCAGCGGCTGAAACCCAGCCGCTTGGTGCTGTCAGCTGCCCGCAAAAGCCCGCTCGATCACGAACTCGCCTGGGCGGCTGGTGCTGCCTTCTTCGAAGCCGTATTGCTCGGCCAGGCCTTTCAGGTCGCGCAGCATTTCGGGGCTGCCGCAGATCATGATGCGGTCTTCCGCCCGGTTGAGCTGGGGCAGGCCCAGGTCTTTGGCCAGTGTGCCGTTTTCAATCAGCGTGGGAATGCGGCCCTGGTGCTCAAACGCTTCGCGCGTGACGGTGGGGTAGTACAGGAATTTTTGCGCCACCATCTCGCCCAGAAACTCGTCCTGCTTCAGCGTTTCCGACAGCAGTTCGCGGTAGGCGAGTTCTTTCACTTCGCGCACGCCGTGCACCAGCACCACTTGCTCGTAGCGCTCGTAGGTTTCGGGGTCGCGGATCACGCTCAGAAACGGTGCCAGGCCGGTGCCGGTGGCAAACATATACAGGCGCTTGGCCGGCAGCAGGTAGTCGATCAGCAGCGTGCCGGTAGGCTTGCGCCCCACCAGCACCGTGTCGCCCACCTGAATATGCTGCAACTGCGAGGTGAGCGGGCCGTCGGGCACCTTGATGCTCAGGAACTCCAGGTGCTCCGCGTAGTTGGGGCTGGCAATGCTGTAGGCGCGCACAAGCGGCTTGCCGTTGATGCGCAAGCCAATCATGGTGAAGTGGCCGTTGGAGAAACGCAGGGACGAACCCCGGGTGGTGGTGAAGCTGAACAGGCGGTCGGTCCAGTGGTGAACGCTCAACACGCGCTCTTCGTCAAATGCACTCATGGGGTCCGGGAAGTTGGTGAGAAAACAGAATGCAGGCCATGCACACGGCGGCTGCCGCGCATACGCCCAGGACTGTGGATGCCGCAAGCCAACCCTGTTCGGCAACACTGGGGCAACCCCGGATTGTAAAACGTGTGAAAACCCTTCCCTTGGGCGCTGACATGCACGGGGCACACCGATGCCTTTGAGCGGTCGGCTGATCCACCACCTATGGAATCGATAAAAACGATCGACTGGCGTTTTTCAATAGTTTTTGACAAACTACTGATCAAGGGCGATTGAAAACACGTCGCCCGCCCAAGCCAGGAGCAAACCAACATGACAGCCCTCATCCGACAAGTCCGCCCGGTCTGGGCCCAAGTGCAGCGCTTTGAATTGCCCGTGCCGCCCCACGCCGTGGTGCACAGCCTGCTCGCACTGGGCGCTGGCCTGCTGCTGATGGCGGGCGTGGTGTCGCTCAGCACGTTCTGGGCGCCCACCCGCGCCTGGTGGGATGCGGCGCACAACGGCAGTGCCATGGCAGCGGGTGTGCAGGCGTCGTTGATCGCGGCGATGGCGACCGCTGTGGGTGCCTTGCCCGTGTTTCTGGTGCAGCGGGTGAGCAAGCTGCAAGAGGCGGCACTCATGTCTTTCTCGGCCGGGGTGATGCTGGCTGCCGCCATCTTTGCCTTGCTGCTGCCTTCGCTGGCCGCTGGCCAGGCTTTGCTGGCGGGCGTGGCGGGCGGCGCCACGGGTGCCGCTGCGCTCAGCGGTGTGGGCCTGGCGTTGGGCATGGGCATCATGCTCGCCATTGACCGCTTCACACCGCACGAACACGCGGTGTTGCCACCGGCAGCGCCGGGCCACGCCGGCCAATGGGCCGCCGGCGGGCCGGTGGACCAGGCTGCAGCGCAACGCGCCTGGCTCATGGTGCTGGCCATCCTCATTCACAACGTGCCCGAAGGCTTGGCGGTGGGCGCGGCTTATTCCGGCGCGGCATTGGGCGTTGACACGGGCGGCACAGCACAGGCGGGCGCCTCGGTGGCGCTGGCCATTGGCTTGCAGAACATGCCCGAGGGCCTGATTGTGGCGATGGCCCTGCGCACCCTGGGCCGCAGCGCGGGCCAGGCCTGGGGCGTGGCCGCCCTCACCGGGCTGGCCGAGCCACTGGGCGCCATCCTGGGTCTGTGGGTGCTGGGTAGCGTGCCGGCGTTTTACCCGGTGGGCCTGGCGCTGGCGGCGGGTGCCATGCTGTTTGTGGTCAGCCACGAGATCATTCCCGAAACCCACCGCAATGGGTTTGAGACCGTGGCCACGTCCACCCTGCTGGGGGGCTTCATCTTCATGCTGTTGCTCGACTCAGCCTTGGGCGGCTGAATGGCCCTGCCTTGACGGAACGCTTGGGGGTTGCGCCCGGCCGGGGGTACGATGTCTTGCATGAACGTACACATTCGCTTTCTGGGCGCAGCCGGTACCGTCACCGGCTCCAAATATTTGGTGGAACACGCGGGCCACAGTGTGTTTGTGGACTGCGGCCTGTTTCAGGGCTACAAGCAACTGCGCCTGCGCAACCGCGACCCGCTCCCGGTGATGCCCAACCACATCAACGCGGTGATCTTGACCCATGCGCACCTGGACCACAGCGGTTACCTGCCCCTGCTGGCCAAGGAAGGCTTTCACGGCAAGGTGTGGGCCACGCCCGCCACGCGGGACCTGGCCAAAATTTTGCTGCCCGACAGCGGCCACATTCAGGAAGAGGACGCCGCGTTTGCCAACCGCCATGGTTTCTCCAAGCATGCACCCGCCTTGCCGCTTTACACCGAAGACGACGCGCACGAAAGTCTGAAGTTGTTCAAGACCGTGCCCATGGGGCAGCGCTTTGAGCCGGTGCACGGCTGGACGGCGCAGTTTTTCGGCGCCGGCCACATCCTGGGGGCTTCCAGCCTGTTGCTTGAAGTGGGAGGACGGCGCATTGTGTTTTCGGGCGACCTGGGCCGCCCCGACGACATGCTGATGAAGCCCCCCGAAAAGCCCCCGGCGGCCGACGTGGTGGTGATCGAGTCCACCTATGGCGACCGCGAGCACCCCGAAGAAGACGTGCTGGCCGAGCTGGGCCCGGCCCTGCAGCGCGTGGCCGCGCGGGGCGGCACCGCCGTGGTGCCGGTGTTTGCGGTGGGCCGCGCGCAAGAACTGTTGCACGCCATAGCCCTGCTGAAAGCCAACGGTGTGCTGCCGCACAGCCTGCCCATTTACCTGGACAGCCCCATGGCCATCCACAGCACCGACCTGTTTTCGAAGCATGTGGGCGAACACCGGCTGAGCGCTGCCCAATGCGAAGCCATGGAACGCGTGGCCAAGATGACACGCACGGTGGAAGAGTCCAAGGCGATTGCCCTGCAACACGGCCCCAAAGTGGTGTTGTCTGCCAGCGGCATGGCCACGGGCGGGCGCGTGTTGCACCACCTGGCCCAATACCTCGGCCACCACCGCAACATGGTGGTGCTGGCCGGCTACCAGGCGCCCGGCACACGCGGCGCCACGCTGGCGGGGGTGGCCAACCAGGAAGGCGGCACACGGGGATCGCCAGCCCCCCACAGCCACCTGCGCATCCACGGGCAAGACATCCCCGTGCGGGCCGAGGTGGTGCAGCTCGCTTCGGCTTCGGCCCACGCCGACGCCAGCCAGCTTATGGACTGGTTGCGTGCCATGCCCGCTGCGCCGCGCCGGGTGTTCGTGACGCATGGCGACATGGAAGCGTCTGACCGGCTGCGCCACCGCATCGAAACCGAGTTGCGCTGGCAGGCGCTGGTGCCCGAGCACGGCAGCACCTGGGGCGTTTGACCGCCCCCCCGCACGGGGCATGCCCGACAATCCGATACATGAAGACCACCGCTACCGTTACCACCCTCTTCCCCGCCCTGTTGAGCGCCTGCCTGTTGCTGGCGGCCCCCGCCTGGGCCCAGGCGCCGAATGCCGAGTTCGACGCCTGCCTGAACAACCTGCGCGCACCCGCCCGCGCCGCTGGCGTGCAAGACGCCACCTTTGCCCAGCACACCCAGGGGCTGGTGGCGGACATGAGCGTGATCGACAAGCTGAACTTCCAGCCCGAATTCCGCATGGCAATCTGGGACTACCTGGCCGGCCTGGTGGACGAAGAACGCGTGGCCGAGGGCCAGGCACTGCTGGCGCAACACGCCGACACACTGGCGCGCGTGCAACAGCGCTACGGCGTGGATCCGGCCACCGTGGTGGCGGTGTGGGGCGTGGAAAGCAATTTTGGCCAGACCTTTGGCAAATACCCGCTGGTGCAGGCGCTGGGCACGCTCTCTTGTTTTGGCCGGCGCCAGGCCTTTTTTCGCGGCGAGTTTTACGCCACGCTGCGCATCTTGCAGGCCGGGCACATCGCGCCCGAGCGGCTGGTGGGTTCGTGGGCCGGCGCCTTCGGCCACACCCAGTTCATGCCCACCACCTTTGAGCGGCTGGCGGTAGACTTTGACGGCGACGGCAAACGCGACCTGATGGACAGCACCGCCGACGCCCTGGCCTCCACCGCCAACTTTCTGGCCAAAGCCGGCTGGCAAACCGGCCAGCCGTGGGGCTTTGAAGTGAAGCTGCCCGCCGGCTTCAGCACCACCGGCGAAGGCCGGCGCACCAAACGCCCCATGGCCGAATGGACAGCGCGCGGCCTGCGCCAGGCCGACGGCTCAGCCCTGCCCACCCAGGCAGGCAGTGCGGGCTTCCTGGCGCCCGCCGGCCCCCAAGGCCCGGCATTTTTGGTGTTTCGCAACTTTGACGCGCTGTACAGCTACAACGCGGCAGAGAGCTACGGCCTGGCCATTGCCCACCTGAGCGACCGCCTGCGCGGCGCGGGCCCGTTCACCACCGCCTGGCCCACTGACGATCCTGGCATTTCGCGTGCCGAGCGCCGCGAACTGCAAGGTCTGCTGATTTTGCGCGGTCACGACATTGGTGACGTGGACGGCATGTTGGGCGAGAAGAGCCGGGCCGCTATTCGCCTGGAGCAGGCGCGGCTGGGGCACGACGTGAACGGGCGTGGCGGACTGAAGCTGTTGCAAGCGCTGCGCGGCGGCTGAGAGTCTGAGGCAACCCGCCTCAGAGCCACCCAAATTGCGCCCGCACGTCACGCGCCGTGACGTTCACCGGCGCCGTGGGGGCCGCCGTGTATTGCCGCAGATTCGGCGCCCGCACGCCACCGCTGTTTTGGCCCAGCACGGCCACGCCCTTGATGCGCCAGCCCAGCTCGCGCAGCGCGGCCACATAGGCTTGTGCATCGGGGTATTCCAGGGTGTCGGTTTTGTGCGGTTCCGGCGAAAGGCAAAACAACACCGCTTCGGCGCGGGTTCGGGCCACTTCGGCGACAAATTGCTCCACCGTGACCCGTGTGTCTTGCAAGGTCCCCACACGGGCGTAAAAACGCAGAGGTTTTTTGGCGCTCTGGAGCTGGATCTCGCGCACGCTGCGGTTGAAGCAACCTGTGAGGCTGCGCACCAGCGAGGCTTTGCGGGTGTTGGTGTTGCCGATGATGATGTAAGCGTCCATGGGGTGTTTCAAGCCTTCATGTCAGAGCTTCACCGCCGTGCCGCTCACGGCCACCATCATCATGCCGTTGTTCTCGCCCAGCACTTCGTAGTCAAAGTCGATGCCAATCACGCCGTTGGCGCCCATTTCTTTGGCGGCTTCCACCAGGCCTTCCATGGCGGCGTCGCGGGCACCGGCCAGCGCACGCTCGTAGCCACCAGCGCGCCCGCCCACCACGTCGCGCACCGACGAAAACATGTCACGAAAGATATTGGCGCCAATGATGGCTTCGCCGTTGACCACGCCGAGGTACTGGCTCAGCGCAATGCCATCGGGCGAGGTGGTGCTGAGGAAAAAGTTGTCGGTGCTTTTGGAAAACCAGCCCATGGTGAACGTCCCTGTAACGCACCGCCCAGCGGGTGCGGGTTCATTGTGCCAGCCACGCGCGCCGCGTTTGAAACCGGTTCACCACAAGGCCACCAGCTGGCCGCCCTGCACGCCCCTGGCGTGCTGGGCCATGGCGCGGGCCTCCTGTTCGTCGTGGGTCACCAGCAGGGCGGTCATGCCCGCGGCCTGAATGCGCTCGCGGAATTCGGCGCGCAACTGGTCGCGCAGGGCTGCATCCAGCGCCGAAAAAGGCTCGTCGAGCAACAGGGCACGCGGGCGCGTGATGAGGGCACGGGCCAGTGCCACCCGCTGCTGCTCGCCACCCGAGAGCGTCCACACCCGGGCCGTGGCGTGGGCGCCCAGGCCAAAGCGCGCCAGCAGCTCGCGCGCCTGCTCGCGGGCAGCCGCCTTGCCCACGCCCTGCTCGCGCAGGCCAAAAGCCACGTTGTCTTGCACGTTCAGGTGCGGAAACAGGGCGAAGTCTTGAAACATGAGCGCAAAGCCGCGCCGCTCAGGCGGCAGTCGGGTGATGTCTTCGCCGTCAAACCACACGCTGCCGCGCTCCGGCACTTCCAGCCCGGCCACGATCTTCAGCAAGGTGCTTTTGCCGCTGCCAGACGCACCCAGCAGCGCCACGGTTTCGCCGCTGCTCACCCGCAGGTTGACGCCGTCGAGCAGGGGGCGTTGGTCCCATTGTTTGGCGATGTCGCGCAGTTCAAGCATGGGGGCGATTGTCCTTTTTGCCTTCAATGCCCGCAAAAGCGAGCAGTGCCAGCGCCATGAGCACGCAGGCCAGCACCAGCGCAGCGTCCAGGTTGCCCGCGCCGGGACGGCCCAGGCGCTGGTAAATAAGGGTGGTGAGGGTGGTCCATTCGGGCCGCGAGAGAAACAGCGACACCGCAAACTCGCCCAGCGCGGTGGCCGCGGCAAACGCCATGCCGCGGCGCAGCGCACCCGACACCAGTGGCAGAGTGACTCGCCAGAACACCCGCCAAGGGCTCGCGCCCAGCGTGGCAGCGGCCTGGGCATAGCTGGCGGGCAGGCTGTCCAGCGCGGCGGTGAGCGACTTGGCCACAAAGGGGTAGGCCAGCAGGGCGTAGGCGGCCACCAGCAGCCCCAGGCTGGCGGTCCAGTCCGGGTACAGCAGCAGCAGGCCAAACGCCACGGTGACCGGTGACACCACAAACGGCAAAAAGGCGGCCGCCCGCCAGGCCAGGGCCAGCCCACCCCGGGCCTGGCTGGCACCACGCGCGGCACCAGCCACATCCAGCGCGCGCACCGCCAGCGCATGGGTAAGGCCCAGCGTGGTGGCCAACACCAGCGCCATGGCTGAAAACCGCAGCGTGTTCCACAGGGCCTGGCCGGTCTCGGGCTCCAGCAACACCGCCCCGCCCTGCCCCCACAGCAGCGCCCGGGCGGCCTGCCCCACGATGGCCAGCAACGGCGCGGCACACACCAGCCCCAGCACCGCCAAAGCGCCCGCCACGGCGGCCCACTGGCCCAGCCCCTGCGGGCGCCGGCGCGCCACCGGCGTGATGCGCCCCGGTGCCGCCAGCCGTTTCTCCATCCAGGCGTAAGCCACGGCCACGGCACCGGTCAGTCCCAGCATCCACACGGCCAACACGCCGGCCTGGCCCAGTTCCAGCTCATAGGCCACCAGGGTGTAAATCTCGACCTCGACCGTGGCGTAGCGCTGGCCGCCCAAAATCAGCGCCAGACCAAAACCCGAAAAACAATACAGAAACACGAGACACAGCGCCGAGGCCAGCCAGGGCGCAATGGCCGGCCATTCGACCCGCCAGAACGCGCGCCATGGCGTGGCGCCCAGCGAGCGCGCGGCGCCCACGCGGGCAGCGCTCACCTGCTCCAGCGCATCCACACCCGCGCGCACCACCAGGCACAGGTTGAAAAACAGGTTGCCGTAAAGCAGCAGCCAGGGGCTGTTTTCCAGGTCAACACCGGCGCTGGCCAGCGGCTCGCCCAGCCAGCCCCGAGGCCCCCAGAGCGCCAGCACACCCAGCGCCGCCACCAGCGTGGGCACCACAAAAGGCAGCATCAACAAGCGCAACACGGCGCCGCGCCCGGCAAATTCCAGCCGGGCCAGCACCCAGGCCAGCGGCAGGCCCAGCAGCAGTGCCAGCGCGCAGGTGATGGCGGCCTGCGCAAATGACCAGAGCAAGCGCCAGCGCAGGTGATCGTCTTGCCACAGCGCCCACCAGGACACATCGCCGGCGCTCCCCAGGCCCTCGTTCAGCAGCCGCAACACAGGCGCCACCAGCACCACCGCCAGAAACGCCAGCGGCAGGGCTGGCAGCATCCAGCGCAGGGGCAGGCGGGGCATGCTGCTTATTTCAGTACCACTTTCGTCCAGCGCTGCAGCCAGGCTTTGCCTTGCTGACCCATTGGGTCAGCCGGAGGGTTGTTGTAAGCCGTGGGCTCACTGGCGTGGCGTTGCATCACGTCCACCCGCGCCGCACCGGCTTCGGCCGGAAACATCCACATGCTGGTCTGCAAGGCCTGCTGCACCGGGGCCGAGCGCAAAAACTCAATGAACCGGCCAGCCGCTTCGCGCGCCGCCGGGTTGCCACCCTTGACCAGCGCCACGCCCTCCACCTGCCTAAAAACGCCGCCCTTGAGGAACAGGTTGGCGGTGGGCGACTCGGTGAGTTTTTCTTTGGCGTAAAACACCTCGGCCGCCGGGCTGCTGGCGTAGCTGACCACGATCGGGCGCGTGCCACCGTTGCGGGTGAAATCGGTGTAATAGGCCTCGGTCCAGCCCTTGGCCACCTTCACGCCGTTGGCGCGCATGCGGGCCCACCAGTCAAACGCGGCCGCCTCGCCCAGGCCGGCCACGGTGGCCCACAAAAACGCCTGGCCGGGGCTGGAGGTGGCCGGGTTTTGCACCACCAGCAGTTTGCGGTAGGCGGGCAGCGTCAGGTCGTTCAGCGACGTGGGCAGTGCCAGGCCCTTCTGGGCAAACCAGGCTTTGTCGATGTTGAGCGTGACGTAGCCAAAGTCCACCGGCACCACGCCAGCCACCACGCCACTGGGGCCAGCACCCTCGGCCATGCCCGCTGCCACAGCGCGCTGGGCGGCGGGGCCGGTGTAGGCATCGAGCACGTTCGCGGTTTGCGCGCGGTGCAGCAGGGTGTTGTCAATGCCAAACACCACGTCGGCCAGCGGCTTGGCGCGGGTCAAGATGAGTTTGTTGACCATTTCACCCGCGTCGCCGGCCTTGACGATCTGCAGCTTCACGCCCGCGTCTTTTTCAAACTGGGCGAGCAGTTCTTTGGGCAGGTCAAACGAGCTGTGGGTGAGCAGGCGCAGCGCCGTGGGCGCTTGCGCGCTGGCCGCCGTGTGGGCTGCCGTGTGGGCTGCCAGCAAGAGGGAAACCAGAAGCCCAGAAAAAATCCGCCGTTGCATGCGATACCGCCTTTTCAATAACCGCCACGCCAGGCGCCTGAAAAGAACGGAACACAACCCTGGGTGGTCCGGCTCGTCACGCTCCCTACGCTGGCACAACCCAGATCAGGTGAGAGGGGTATTTCTCAGCCGCTGCCCACATGGCTGTGAGCCGGCACCCCCGGTGAAGTGGCGGATTGTAGCCCTGCGACGTGTTGGCGGGTCGGCGTGTTACTGTGCATTGGCCCAACCCGCAAGGGCAAAGCCCACCACCAGAGTGCCTCTTCGGCCCGCATGCCTTTCTCCAGGAAACGTTGTGCCCGTTCGATCTGAACTGCTTCACCACGTCCCACCCCATGAGAAACATCCCCCATGCCCGGCTACCAAGTCAAGACCGAGACCGTCACGCTCGGCGGTGTCGACTGGCACATGCGCTGCCTCCTCGACACCCAGCAATACGCCGACCCCGTCAACACATCGGGTGCGCTGGGTATTCCGCCCGCGGGCTGGTCGCTGTTTGGCCAGGTGTGGCCTTCGGCCCGGGTGCTGGCACTGTCCATGCAAACACATGCGCTGGCAGGCCAGCGGGTGCTGGAAATAGGCGCCGGGCTGGCGCTGTCCAGCCTGGTGATGCACCGCCGCGGCGCCAACGTGACCGTGAGCGACTGGCACCCTTTGACCGAGCTTTTTCTAAAAGAAAACCTGCTGCTCAACGGCCTGGGGCCGCTGAAATACCAGGCGGGCAATTGGGAAACCGAGAACCCGTTGCTGGGCCGTTTTGACCTGATCGTGGGGAGCGACTTGCTGTACGAGCGCCAGCAACCGGCCCAGCTGGCCGGTTTCATTCACCGCCACGCGGCACCGGGTGCGCAGGTCATCATCGTCGACCCGGACCGCGGCAACCGCGCCGCGTTTGGGCGGGCGATGGGTGCCCTGGGCTTCTCCCTGGACATGCGCGCGGCAGACCGCCTGCTGGAAGATCGGGTGGCTTACAAAGGCCGATTTTTGACGTTTCAACGCGCGGCCTGAACAGCGCCTGAGAAAGCCCCATGCAAAAGGCCCGCGGTTGCGGGCCTTTTGCATGGGGCTGGCTCGCAGGAGCCAGCAACCGGTCAGCCGCCCTTTTTGGAGCGCTTGCCCGGGTTTTTCTTGCTGCGCGTTGCCACGCCACGCTCCAGGCTCACGCGCTGGCCACGGCCAGGGGTGGTGAGCGAAACGCCAGCGACAGGCGTGGGACGGGGAGTAGCTTTGCGGTCAGCTTCGGTGACGATTTTGTTGCCCATGTCGGTTCCAGACAGAAATTGGTTGAAAACCCCTCTATTAGGCCACAGGCCACGGCCGCTTTGGCCGGAGCGCCTCAGAGGTTGGTGTGCAGCCACGGGAAGTGGCCTTTCAACGCGCCACATCCACCATGTTCCAGGTGAAAGCCGAGTCGGTTGACAGGCCCTCTTCGCGGCGCACCGGCATCTGCCAGCCGTTTTGCGGGTTGACCTGGGCCGAAATGTCAATGCGCGGGGCGTGGGCCACCACACCGCCAAAGATGGTGGCAAACGACGCATCGGCCGCGTCGCGCCCGGTGCCAATGCGCACAAAACCCATGGGAATGGCCGTGCCGGATGGGTCAAAAATGTACCAGCGGTGGCCCAGGTAGGCCTCGACGTAGGCGTGAAAGTCGGTGGGGCCCAAGGCGGGATCGGCGCCGTAGTCGATGGCGGTGGTGAAGCGGGCCGGAATGTTCAGCGCACGGCACATGGTGATCATGAGGTGGGCAAAGTCGCGGCACACGCCTTTGTGGTCGTTCAGCGTGTCCAGCGCCGAGGTCATGGAGTTGCTGGTGTTGGACTGGAACGTGACCTGGCTCTGCACCCACTTCTGGATCGCCTCCACGCGCCGGTAGCCCTGCGGCATCTGCCCAAACAGGCTGTTGGCCAGCGCGGTCACGCAGTCTGACTGGCAATAGCGGCTGGGGTACAGGTAGGTAAGCGCTTCGGGCGGCAGCTGGGCCACCGGGGTTTCAAACACGCTGTCGGGCTGGGCCACGTGGTGGGTGATGTCGAGCGTGGCGCGGTAGCGCAGTTGCAGCGAGCCGGGGCCGGCCGTCAGGCGCAGCGTGCGGCTGCGGGTGGCCGGGTCGGTATGCATGACCAGTGGCACCGGCTGGCTCACCTGAAGCTCTTCCCACACCACTTTTTGCTGCGGCGTGTGGGCACACTGGACGTTGAAAATGAAGTCGGCTGAAGGCGGGTTGATCTCGTACTGGAGGTCAATGGCAAGGTGGATTCGAACCATGGTTTTCACCGTGAAGTAGAAAGGTTGGCCAAAAACGGCGGGCCGCGGAACGGTGAATTTCAAACGTTTGAAAAGACCATCCTACGCGCATGCAAGCATTGGGCCAACTTGCGGCAACGCCCTGCGGGCCGATGTGACGTGCTGCCATGGTGGCCCCGGCACGCGGGGATTTGCCCGTGCTTTAAGCTGCGCGGTCCATGCGTGCATTGCTCTCCACCTTTTCCTGGCAAGAACTGCTGCACCACCCGTGGCGCAATGCGTCGGCGGTGGTGGCCGTCATGCTCGGTGTGGCCCTGGCCTTTGCCGTGCATCTGATCAACGCGTCGGCGCTGGCCGAGTTTTCCAGCGCGGTGAGCTCTGTCAACGGACAGCCCGACCTGGAGCTGCGGGCGCGCCAAGGTGCCCTACCCGACGAGCTGCTGGAGCGCGTGGCCACACACCCCAGCGTGGCCGTGGCCAGCCCGGTGCTGGAAGTGGCCACCACCGTGCTGGCGGCCAATGGCGCCAGGGTGGCCGTCAAACTGGTGGGTGTGGACGCCCTGACCGTGGCCAGCGTGTCGCCAGCGCTCATGCCACGCTCCACCGCGGGTGACAACAGCAGCCGCCAGCGCTTTGACCTGTTTGCGCCCGATGCGGTGTTTTTAAACCCCGCTGCGCGGCAAGCCTTGTTGGCCAGCGGCGATGCGCCCGCCAGCTTGCGGGTGCAGAGCGGCCTGGCGCTGCGCACGGTGCGTGTGGCGGGCACCGTGAACGCCCCAGGCATGCCGCTGCTGGTGATGGACGTGGCCGCCGCCCAGGCACTCATGGCGCGCCCCGGCCAGCTCAGCCGCATCGACCTGCGTCTGGAGCCCGGCACGCAGGTCGACACCCTGCTGGCGGCGTTGCAGCTGCCCGCGAGCGCGATCGCACAGCGCCCCGACCAGGCGGGTGAGCGGGTGAGCAACCTGTCGCGCGCTTACCGGGTCAACCTCACGGTGCTGGCGCTGGTGGCCTTGTTCACCGGCGCTTTTCTGGTGTTCTCGGTGCTGTCGCTGTCCGTGGCGCGGCGCCAGCAGCAATTTGCCCTGCTCGGCGTGCTCGGCCTGTCAGCCCCCGAGCGCTTGCGGCTGGTGCTGGCCGAGTCGGCCTTGCTGGGCCTGCTGGGCAGCGCGCTGGGGGTGGCGGTGGGCACGGCGCTGGCGGCGCTGGCGCTGCGGGTGCTGGGTGGCGACCTGGGCGGTGGCTACTTTGCCGGCGTGGCGCCCAGCCTGCAATGGAGCACCGGCGCCGCCTTGCTTTACGGTGGGCTGGGTGTGGCCGCCGCGCTGGCGGGCGGCTGGTGGCCGGCGCGCGCCACCGCACGCATGGCGCCCGCCTTGGCGCTCAAGGGGCTGGGCGGTGCCGGCACGGCGCGGCCCATGCACCCCGGCTGGGCGCTCAGCCTGATGGTGCTGGCGGCCGCGCTGGCGTGGGCACCGCCGGTAGGGGGCATCCCGTTGGCGGCCTATTTTTCGGTGGGCTTGCTGCTGGTGGGGGGCATTGCCGCTTTGCCCCTGGCGGTGGGCGCTTTGCTGAACCAACTGGCACCGTGGGTGGCCCGCCATGCCCTGCCGCTGCTGGCGGTGGAGCGTTCACGCCGCCTGCGCGAAACGGCGGCGGTGGCCACCAGCGGCGTGGTGGCCAGCCTGGCGCTGTCGGTGGCGCTCACGGTGATGGTGGCGAGCTTTCGCGATTCGGTCACGCAATGGCTCGATGGCGTGCTGCCCGCGCCGCTCTACGTGCGCGCGGGCAGCAGCATGGGCGAAGGCAACACCCTGCCCCACGACTTTGTGCAAGCCGTGGCCCGCGTGCCCGGTGTGGCCCGTGTGGAGCCACTGCGCGCCACGCAACTGCAACTCAGCGCCAGCCTGCCCCCGGTGACGCTGCTGGCGCGGCCGCTGGCCATGGGCAGCCGCGGGCTGGACGGCCAGAGCCTGCCGCTGGTGGGCAACCCGCTGGCCCCGCCCGCCACACCTGGCGAAGCGACAGGCAATGTGGTGACGGTGTACGTGAGCGAGGCCATGCTAGACCTGCACGGCGCCAAGCCCGGTGGCTGGCTGCCGGCCCTGGGGCTGGCGTTTTCCGAGGCACCAGCGGGCACGCGCTACTTTGTGGCCGGTGTGTGGCGCGACTACGCCCGCCAGCACGGCAGCGTGGTGCTGGACCGCGCCGACTTTGTGCGCCTCTCGGGCGACGACCGGGTGAACGACCTGGCGCTGTACCTGACTGAAAGCGCAGACGAAGACGCGGTGCGTGAGCGCGTGCGCCAACTGGCCGAATCGCTGGGGGCGCAAGATCTGGTCGAGTTCGCCTCGGCCGGCCAGATACGCGCCATCTCGTTGGGCATTTTTGACCGCAGTTTCGCCGTGACCTACTGGCTGCAGGCGGTCGCCATTGGCATTGGCCTGTTTGGCGTGGCCGCCAGCTTCAGCGCGCAGGTGCTGGCGCGGCGGCGCGAGTTTGGCTTGTTGGCGCACCTGGGGCTCACACGCCGCCAGATATTGGGCGTGGTGGCACTGGAAGGCCTGGCCTGGACCGTGCTGGGCGCGCTGGCGGGCCTGGCGCTGGGCTTGGGCGTGAGCCTGGTGCTGGTGCATGTGGTGAACCCGCAAAGCTTCCACTGGACCATGGACCTCGCCCTGCCCTGGGCGCGCCTGCTCGCCTTGTGCGCCGCCGTGGTGGTGGCCGGCACCGCCACCGCCTGGCTGGCCGGGCGCGCGGCCGCCAGCCGCGACGCGGTGCAGGCCGTGAAAGAAGACTGGTAAACCCATGCCCCCAAACCCCATACAACACACGCACGCCCGGCCGCCATGGGCCCTGCAACGGCGCCAGCTGGTGCTGGGCGCAGGCGGCCTGCTGGTGGCGCCCTGGTTTGCTCAAGCCCAGGCCGCTGCACCCTCCCGGGCGGAACCAGCAGAGCCTGCCCGGGTGTTGCAACCCCGCCCGCTGGTGTTTGCGCGCGACCACGGGACCCACAACGACACCCGCACCGAGTGGTGGTACCTCACCGGCCACGCGCAAGACGCAGCGGGTCGGGCGTTTGGTTTTCAGGTCACGTTTTTCCGCAGCCGGGTGGACGGCACCCAAACCCTGCCCGGGCGGCTGGCGGCCCGCCAACTGCTGTTTGCCCACGCCGCCATCACCGACGTGCAAGCCGGCAAGCTGTGGCACGACCAGCGCATTGCCCGCTGGAACGGCGAGCCGCCCGCCCCCGGCCTGCCCAGCGGGCGCGGCGTGTTTGCCAGTGCGCAAGACACCCATGTGCAGCTGCGCGACTGGGCCATCCAGCGCCAGCCGAGTGGTGCCTACACCACCCGCATCAGCGGCGACACCCTGGGCATTGACATCAGCGCCGCGCCCACGCAGCCGCTGCTGCTGCAGGGCGACAACGGCTTTTCCCGCAAAGGACCCGACCCGGCGCAGGCCAGCTTTTACGTCACACAGCCCCAGCTGGCCGTGCAGGGGCAGCTCAGCCTGGGCGGGCAGCGCTTTCAGGTGCAGGGCACCGCCTGGCTGGACCACGAATGGAGCGAAGCCCTGCTGCACCCCGAGGCCGTGGGCTGGGACTGGATTGGCATGAACCTGTTCAAGGGCGACAGCCTCACCGCCTTTCGGTTGCGCCGCGCCGATGGCAGCCCGGTCTGGGCTGGTGGCTCATTTCGCGCAGCGCAAAGCCCGCAAGCCAGGCCGTTTGCGCCAGACGCCGTGGCCTTCACGCCCCTGCGCTTCTGGACCAGCCCGCGCACCCGCGCCCGCTACCCGGTGGAATGGCGCGTCAGCACACCCGGCGCAGCGGTCTACACCGTCAAAGCCGTGATCGACCCCCAGGAACTCGACAGCAGCCAGAGCACCGGCACGGTGTACTGGGAAGGCCTGTCCGACCTGTTTGACGCGCAGGGTCAGCCGGTGGGCCGGGGCTACCTGGAAATGACGGGCTACGCCCAGCGCCTGGTGTTGTAACGCGAGCCCCATAATTTGCCCATGAAACCACACACTTTTTACACGTTGATGGTGGCGGGAACCGCCAGCCTGGGCGCATGGGCCACCGAGCCTGCGGACCCCCAGACGCCGCCCAGCAACATAGAACCAGCAGCCGCGCCAGCCGGCCTGCCGCTGTGGGAAGCTGGCTTGGCAGTGGGCGCTGGCTACGTGCCGGACTACCCCGGTGCTGACCGCTACCGCACGCGTGGCGCGGTGCTGCCGGTGTTCACCTACCGCGGGCCGGTGCTGCGCATTGACGGCGGCAGCATCCGGGGGCGCCTCGCCAGGACGCCCGACTGGGAACTGGATCTGAGCGCCACCGGCGCCTTCAACGCCCGCAACAACGCCTTGCGAGAGGGCATGCCGGCCCTGGACTACCTGTTTGGCGTAGGCCCGCAAGCGGTCTACAAGGGCTTGCGGACGTGGCCCGGCCAGCCCACGCTGCACCTCAAGCTGCGCGCGCTCATGTCCACCGACTTCCAGCAAATTGACGGGCGCGGCTTCAGCTTCGACCCCGAACTGCGCTGGCGCCTGCGGCAAGTAGCCGGCACACCTGCCAGCCTGAGTTTTTCACTGCAACCCACCTGGGCCAGCCGTTCGCTGCACACGTATTTTTACCAAGTCAACCCGAGCGAAGCCACGCTGAACCGGCCCGCCTACAACGCCCGCGCCGGCTACCTGGGCACCGAAGCGGCGCTCACGCTAAGCCACCGCCCGCAGCGCGATGTGTCTTGGTTTGTGACGGCACGGCTCATGTCGCTGCACGGCGCGGCCAACACGGGCAGCCCGCTGCTGCGCGACCGCAGCAACCTCGCCATGGGCGCCGGCGTGGTCTGGACACCCTGGCGCAGCAGCAGCACCGCGGTTGACTGAGCGCAGCCACGGCCACAACAACGCGCCAGCCATCACTTCCAGAGCTGTTTCACCCGCGCATCGCGCCCGCAAGACAGGCGGTAGTAGTTGTAGCGCACCGTGTTTTTCTTGTAGTAGTCCTGGTGGTATTCCTCGGCCAGATAAAACACGCTGGCAGGGGCGAGCTCGGTGTGAATGGTCTTGAAACGGCCTGATTTCACCAAGACGTCGCGGCTGGCCAGGACCGCCAGGCGCTCGGCTTCGTTGCCCCAATAAATTCCGCTGCGGTACTGGTCCCCCAGGTCGCAAAACTGGCGGTCTTTCACAGTGGGGTCGATGTGGCGCCAGAAATACGCCACCAGCTGCGGGTAGCTCACACGGGCAGGGTCGTAGGTCACGCGCACCGCTTCGGTGTGCCCGGTGTGGCCGCGGCTCACAGTTTCGTAGCTGGGGTTGGTGGTTTTTCCGGCCGTGTAGCCCGACTCCACCGCCACCACGCCAGCCAGCTTTTCAAAGTCCGCCTCAATGCACCAGAAGCAGCCCCCGGCAAACACCGCCGTGGCGGTGGCGGCCTGCGCAGCAACCGCGCTGGCCGACAGCAGCAGCGCCACAGAAACCGTCCGAAGAGCATTGAAAACGGCCCAATCTACAGCCCAGATGCCCGGCCTTCTCCCTACGTCACGCTTCATCATCTCGACATCCTTGTTTCAGCCCGCAGCGAGCCATTTGGTGGTCAGTGTCTACCAGGTCGGGCCTCAGGGCACACGCCCGCGGGCAAGCCCGAGCCCGGTGTGTGGCGTTCGCAGGCCACCAATTCGTCAGTTTCGCGTCAGAATGAAGGATAATGCTGCACTGCAACATGAACACACGCACTGCGCCCATTCAGCTCGGACTTGAGGACCTCCTCGGGGAGCTGCACTACGCCCGCCGCAACAACGACCTGGGCCGGCTGGCACTGCTGGCCTACTGCGAAGTGCGGCGCTGGGCCAGGGCGGCCGGCGAAGATGCGTTGGCCGAACACGCCACAGCCTTGGTCACGGACAGCCCGCAAGCCAGCCGTGAAGCATTTCTGGACGATGTAGACGGACTCATCGTCCAGCTGGAAGAAGCCCACGGCCGCATCACCAGTCAATACGCCGCCCTGCAGGACTGACCACGCCCGCCCGTGCGGCCCCCCACCGGGCCAAGGCCAAACAAACCCGGCACACTCAAGGCATGAGCGCACCCCCATCGAACGAACGGCCCAAGGCCACCACCCCCACCTCTCTCAGCGGCCTGCTGCCTTTCATGCGGCCCTACCGATTGCAAATCGGGCTCGCGGTGTTGTTTCTCATTGGGGCCGCAGCGGCCACGCTGCTGTTTCCCGTGGCGCTGCGCCACCTGATTGACGGTGGGCTGGTGTCGGCCGAGCGCAGCGAACAGGCCATGGGGCTGCGCGGTCATTTTCTGCAACTGTTCGGCGTGGCCGTGGCGCTGGGTCTGTTTTCGGCGGCGCGGTTTTACCTGGTGAGCTGGCTGGGCGAACGCGTCACCGCCGACCTGCGCAACGCGGTCTACAGCCATGTGCTGCGCCAAAGCCCCCAGTTTTTTGAAACCACCCAGACCGGTGAAGTGCTGAGCCGCCTCACCACCGACACAACGCTGGTGCAAACGGTGGTGGGCTCGTCGCTGTCCATGGGGCTGCGCAATGCGTTCATGGGGGCGGGTGCGCTGATCATGCTGGTGTGGACCAACCCCTACGTGATGACGCAGGTGCTGCTGATCTTGCTGCTGGTGGTGCTGCCCAGCATGTGGTTTGGCCGACGGGTGCGCAAGCTCTCGCGCGCCAGCCAGGACCGGGTGGCCGACTCCAGCGCCATCGCGGCCGAGGTGCTCAACGCCATTCCCATCGTGCAGAGCTACACCGCAGAAAACCGCGAAGCGCAGCGCTTTGCGACCGCCACCGAATTTGCCTTCAGGACCGCCGTGCGGCGCAGCCGCGCCCGCTCGGGCCTGGTGGCCTTCATCATCATCAGCACCGCCGCGCTGCTGCTGTGGGGCCTGTACCAAGGCACACAGGCCGTGATCGCCGGCGAAATCAGCGCGGGCCATCTGGGGCAAACGGTGGTGTACATCATCATCCTGGCCGGCGCGGTGGCCGTGCTGGGCGAGGTGTATGGCGACCTGCTGCGCGCCGCGGGCGCCAGCGAGCGGCTGATGGAGCTGCTGGCCAGCGAGTCACCGGTGCAGTCGCCCGCGCAGCCGCTGGACACCCCGGCGCCCGCTGGCGGCAGCACGCTGGTGTTTCACAAACTGGGTTTCAACTACCCTTCACGGCCGAACCAGGCCGCGTTGTCCGACTTCAGCCTGAACGTGCAGCCTGGGCAAACGGTGGCCCTGGTGGGCGCCAGCGGTGCCGGCAAGAGCACGGTGTTTGGCCTTGTGCTGCGCTTTTACGATCCGCAGCAAGGCCGCATTGAGCTGGACGGCGTGCCCATCAACCAGCTCAGCCTGCACGCGCTGCGCGAACGGGTCGGCATCGTGCCGCAAGACCCGGTGATCTTCTCCACCAGCGCGCTGGAAAACATCCGCTACGGCCAACCCGGCGCCAGCGACGCCGAGGTACACGCCGCTGCTGTGGCCGCGTTTGCCGACGAGTTCATTGTGCAATTGCCCGAGGGCTACAACACCTTTCTGGGCGAGCGCGGCGTGCGCCTGTCAGGTGGCCAGCGCCAGCGCATCGCCATTGCCCGCGCTCTGCTGAAAAACCCGCCACTGTTGTTGCTGGACGAAGCCACCAGCGCGCTGGACGCACAAAGCGAACGTATGGTGCAAGCCGCGCTGGAGTCGGCCATGCGCGACCGCACCACGCTGGTGATTGCCCACCGCCTGGCCACGGTGCAAAAGGCCGACCACATCGTGGTGCTGGAGCACGGCCAACTGGTGGAACAAGGCACCCACGCTGAGCTGGTGGCCCGCGGGGGCGTTTACGCGGGGTTAGCGGCCTTGCAGTTCAACGCCTGAGCCCTTCTCGCGTCTGTGAAGACCCAAGCAGCACCCAGTCTTATGCACTGAACGCATAGATACAAGAAAACTCGGCCTTGGACAGGCTCCTGGCGGCTCCGTACAGTGGCGAGCGCAGGCCCACAGAACCGGGCCGGCGCAACCCACAAGGAAACTCCGCAACATGTCACAAGCACCGCACCCCGCAGGCGCCGCGGCCAACAGCCCGGCCGCCTTCACCAACGCCCTGCCCTCGTACCTCGACCCGCACAATCTCGGCCCGTGGGGCATTTACCTGCAACAGGTGGACCGCGTCACGCCCTACCTGGGCAACCTGGCGCGCTGGGTGGACACGCTCAAGCGGCCCAAGCGCACGCTGATCGTGGACGTGCCGATCCACCTGGACGACGGCTCGGTGGCCCACTTTGAGGGCTACCGAGTGCAGCACAACACCAGCCGTGGGCCGGGCAAAGGCGGCGTGCGCTTTCACCAGAACGTGACGCTCTCGGAAGTGATGGCGCTCTCGGCCTGGATGTCGATCAAGAACGCTGCGGTCAATGTGCCCTACGGCGGTGCCAAAGGCGGCATCCGCTTGGACCCGCGCCAGCTCACCATAGGCGAACTGGAGCGGGTGACGCGCCGCTACACCAGCGAAATCGGCATCATCATTGGCCCGACCAAAGACATTCCCGCGCCCGATGTGAACACCAACGAGCAAATCATGGCTTGGATGATGGACACCTATTCGATGAACGAGGGGTCCACCGCCACCGGCGTGGTCACCGGCAAGCCGGTGGACCTGGGCGGCTCGCTCGGGCGGCGCGAAGCCACGGGGCGCGGCGTGTTCACCGTGGGCGTTGAGGCCGCCAAACACACGGGCATGGACATCAGCACGGCGCGCGTGGCCATACAAGGTTTTGGAAACGTGGGCGGTGTGGCTGGCAAGCTGTTTGCCAAAGCGGGCTCCAAGGTGGTGGCGGTGCAAGACCATGGCGGCACCATTTACCGCGAAGCCGGGCTGGATGTGCCCGCACTGCTGGCACACGTGGCCCGCAACGGCTCGGTGGCGGGTTTTGAGCAGGCCGAGGTGATGGCCGATGACGCCTTCTGGGGTGTGCCGTGCGACATTTTGATTCCTGCCGCCCTGGAGCAGCAGATCACCGAAGCCAACGCGGGCCGCATCCAGGCCAAGATGGTGATTGAAGGCGCCAACGGCCCAACCACGCCGCAGGCAGACGACATCCTCCACGACCGTGGCATTCTGGTGCTGCCCGACGTGATCGCCAACGCCGGTGGTGTGACGGTGAGCTACTTTGAATGGGTGCAAGACTTTTCCAGCTTCTTCTGGAGCGAAGACGAGATCAATGCCCGGCTGGTGAAGATCATGCAAGACGCCTTTGCCGCCGTGTGGCAGGTGGCCGACGCCAACAAGGTGAGCCTGCGTACGGCCACCTTCATCGTGGCTTGCAAACGCATCTTGCATGCGCGCGATCTGCGTGGTTTGTACCCCTGAGCACTGTTCGCTCCAGCAAAAAGCCCCGCACGCGGGGCTTTTTCAATGGGCCATCAGCGCCCTACTGCAAGGTCTCTTTCAAGGCCGGCAGGGTCGGCAGGGGCAGCACCTCGATACCCTCGTCCAACAGTTCCATCGCCACCTCGGGCGTGGTTCGCCCTCGGATGTTGCGCTGGTCCATGTCGCCATGGTGCATGGCGCGGGCCTGATCGGCAAAACGGTCGCCTACATCTTCGGTGTTGGCCAAAACCTGCCGCATGGCCTTGAGCAACTGCCCCTGCAACGGCGAGCCCGGCGCGGTACGCCCCAGCTCGACACTGCTGGGCTGCGTGGTCTCATCGACCGTACCACCACCGTCTGCAGGGGTGCGGTTTTCGTGGCTGCTGCGCAGGTTCAAACGGGGCGCGCTCAGCATTTTCTGAATCTGCACATTCCCACACAAGGGGCAGTTCAGCAAACCACGCTCCAGCTGGTTGGCGTAATCGTCTTCAGACCCGAACCATCCTTCAAAGTCGTGTTGTTGGCCGCATTGCAGGTTGAGGACCTTCATGGCGCGAATGATCCGGCAGACGCAGTGCCCACAGCCGCCGACGTGTCAGGGCCCCAGTCCAGCACCCAATCACCGCGCAGCACGTTTTGGAGCCACAAAGCGCCCACCAAGGTCTTGCAGTCGATCACCTCGCCACTGCGGCACCAGGTCTGCAACTCGGCAGGCGTAGCGCTGAACACGTCAAGAAACTCGCCGTCGTCCAGATGGCGCTCACCCACGCTCAGGCCACGGGCAAACCAAATGTCGATGACTTCATTGGAATAAGCGATGGTGGGGGCCAAGCGGCCCGCAAAGGCCCATTCACGGGCGGTGTAGCCGGTTTCTTCCCGCAGTTCGCGCTGCGCACACACCAGGCTGGGCTCGCCGGCATCGAGTTTGCCAGCGGGAAACTCCACCATCACCTGTTGCATGGGGTGGCGAAACTGGCGCTCCAGCACCACTTGCCCGTCGTCCAGCAAGGCGATCACCATCACGGCACCCGGGTGCAGCACAAATTCGCGGGTGGCTTCGTGCCCGGACGGCAGGCGGACCGTATCGCGCACGACGTGCAGGAAATGCCCCTGCAACAACTCGGTGCGGGACACCAGGCTCTCGCGCAGGTGCGCATCAACGGCTGCAGGTGCTTCGGACATGGAAGTTACCGTTGCATCGGGGCCGTAGATCAAACCACACACCCGACACAGAGCAGCGCAGCGTGCAGCAACACACAGCCCATCACGTCAGCCGCCACGGACTGTCAGCCACGGCGCTTGAACAGGTAGCGGTACACGAAGCCCGGGAAGGCCAGGGTCAAAAACAGGGCGCCCGTGGTGGCATAAAACTCCCAGCCCTGGGGATAGATTTGCCCGGCCGATTGCTCCAGCGCCAAACCGATTCCACCCACCAGGAAGTAGAAGACAAACAGCTCACCCAAGCGCAACCAAAGGGTCTTGGTTTCCTCGCGCGGAATCACCGCCAGCCAGCGGTTGTTGACGAAGGGCAGATTGGCAGCGATCAGGGCGGCGATCAACACCAGCCAGACAGAAAAGGTGTGGGTCATAGGGGCAGTGTGAGCCGGGGAAGCGCCGGAAGTTCAACCAGAGACACCCGCCCGCACGGGCGGGTATGCCCCGGTTAAACGAACAGAGAGGATACCGCCTGGGCGCAGAGCGCCATCAGGCCGCCCGGGACGATGCCGAGCACCAGCACCAACGCGCCGTTGAGGGTGAGCACCGAACGAACGTCGGCGTCGGCAACGATCTCGGCCGTTTGCGTGGGTGCATCGAAATACATCACCTTGACCAGGCGCAGGTAGTAAAACGCGCCAACCAGCGACATCAGCACAGCAAACACCGCCAGGCCGATGTAGAACGAATCACTGGAAGCCAGCAGGGCCTGCAGCACCGAAAGCTTGGCGTAGAAACCCACCAACGGGGGCACACCGGCGAGCGAGAACATGCACACGGCCATCACACCGGCGTACAGCGGGCTGCGCTGGTTGAGGCCGGCCAGATCGCTGATGTTTTCAGACTCGAACCCGCTGCGCGAGAGCAACAGGATCACGCCGAACGTACCCAGGGTGGTCAACACGTAAGTGACCACATAGAACATGGACGAACCATAGGCGTTGGCCATGTTGCTGGCATCGCCCTGCACCACGCCCGCCAGCAAACCCAGCAGCATGAAACCCATCTGTGCGATAGTGGAAAACGCCAGCATGCGCTTGAGGTTGGTTTGTGCAATGGCCGCAAAGTTGCCCACCAGCAAAGACATGACCGACAACACCGCCAGCATTTGCTGCCAGTCGAACGCCAGCGGCTGCAAGCCTTCAACCAGCAGACGCACCACAATGGCAAACGCCGCCAGCTTGGGCGCGCCACCAATCATGAGGGTGACGGCGGTGGGAGCGCCGTGGTACACGTCAGGCACCCACATGTGGAAGGGAACCACACCCAGCTTGAACGCCAGGCCGGCCACCAGGAACACCAGGCCCAGGGTCAGCACCTGTGCAGAGCCCTTGAGGGTTGCCTCGCCACCCGCAATGGCTTTCATCACCTCGGCCAGATCCAGCGACCCCGTGGCACCGTAAACCATCGACATGCCATACAAGAGGAAGCCGCTGGCCAGCGCGCCCAGCACGAAATACTTCATGGCCGCTTCAGTGGCTTGCACGTCGTCGCGACGCAGAGCGACCAAGGCGTAGCTGGAGAGCGTGAGCAGTTCCAGACCCAGGTAAATCACCAGGAAATTGTGGCCCGAGATCATGACGAACATGCCCAGCAGCGCAAACAAGCCCAGGGTGAACAACTCGCCGCCGCGCAGCATGTCGCGCGCACCCGCATAAGCACGGCCGTAAACCAGGGTCACCATCATGGCGAGCGCGGCAAAACACTTGAGCCAGTTGCCCATGGGGTCGCTGACGATCATGCCGCCCCAGCCCATGATGGTTTCGCCCGAACTGGCGTAATAGCCCTGCAGCAATGCCACCACGCCCAGGGTGAGCAAGGTGAGCACATAGGTGGCGCCACGCAGCGGCGACTTGACGCCGAGGTCCAGCAGCGCAATCACGCAAGCCATCACCAGCAACAGGATTTCAGGGTAAGCCGTGACCCAGCTGAGGTTGTCAATCATGTAAGCGCTCTCTTGTATTTTTGGCCGGTCACGGAATCAGTTCAGTTTGGAGATGGCAACGTGGCGCAGCAAATCGGCGACCGAGGCGTCCATCACATCGGTGAAGGGCTTGGGATACACGCCCATGAACAGCACGGCAATCGCCAGCGCCGCCATCACCAGGAATTCGCGGGGGTTGAGGTCGGTCAAACCCTTTACGTTGTCGTTGCCCACAGGTCCGAGGTAGACGCGTTTGAACATCCACAAAGAATAGGCTGCACCAAAGATCAGTGCAGTGGCGGCTGCAGCGCCTACCCAGAAGTTGAATTTGACTGCGGCCAAGATGACCATCCACTCGCCCACAAAACCAGCGGTGCCAGGCAAGCCGCAATTGGCCATCACGAACAGCAAAGCAAAGGCGGAAAAATTGGGCATGGTGTTGACCACACCACCGTAGTCGGCAATTTCCCGCGAATGCACGCGGTCGTACAGCACACCAATGGCCAGGAACATGGCGGCCGACACAAAGCCATGCGCAATCATCTGGACGATCGCACCCGACACACCGAGGTCGCTGAACACAAAGAAGCCCAGCGTCACGAAGCCCATGTGAGCCACCGACGAATAGGCCACCAGCTTCTTCATGTCTTGCTGCACCATGGCCACCAGGCCCACATACACCACCGCCACGAGCGACAGCGCAATCATGAGCCAAGCCCATTCTTGCGAAGCGTCCGGCAGGATCGGCAGCGAAAAACGCAAAAAGCCGTAAGCACCCAGCTTTAGCATGATGGCGGCCAGCACGGCAGAACCACCCGTAGGCGCTTCAACGTGAACGTCTGGCAACCAGGTGTGCACCGGCCACATGGGCACCTTGACAGCAAAGGCGGCGAAGAAGGCGAAGAACAGCAGCGTTTGGGCTGTACCGCTCAAAGGCAACTTGTACCAGTCTGCCAGCGCAAAGCTGCCACCCGACTGGGTGTACAGGTAAATGAGCGCCACCAGCATGAGCAACGAGCCCATGAGCGTGTACAGGAAGAACTTAAACGCAGCGTAGATTTTGTTGGGTCCACCCCAGATGCCGATGATCAGATACATCGGAATCAAGGTGGCTTCAAAGAATACGTAGAACAGCATCGCGTCTTGCGCGCTGAACACACCGATCATCAAACCCGACAGAATCAGGAACGCGCCCATGTACTGGTTTACGCGGCGGGTAATCGAATCCCAGCTCGCCACCACCACCACCACGTTGATGAACGCCGTCAACAACACCAGCCAGAGTGAGATACCGTCCACGCCCAGGTGGTAGTGCACGTTGAAGCGCTCGATCCAGGCGCTCTTTTCGACAAACTGCATGGCCGCCGTGCCCAACTCGAAGCCGCTGTACAGCGGAATCGTCACAGCCAGGGACACCAACGCACCCACCAGGGCTATCCAACGCACCACATGTGCCTGATCATCCCGGCCAAAGGCCAGCAGCACAACGCCAAAGAAAATCGGCGTCCAGATCGCAAGGCTCAGCAAACCCATCTTGTTCTTCCTCTTATTTGGCGAGCCACACGAAATACGTCATGAACAGCAACACGCCCACGATCATTACCAGCGCGTAGTGGTACAGATACCCCGTCTGGGCCTGACGCACCAGCGATGACACCCAACCCACCAGCTTCCAGCTGGCATTGACCACCCCACCCTCAATCAACACGCGGTCGCCACCCTTCCACAGGCCAATGCCCAAGCCACGTGCACCCTTGGCCAACACGTTTTCATTGAACCAGTCGAGGTAATACTTGTTTTCCAACAGGGTGACGATGGGCGTGAGCGCACGGCCAATGGCGGCGGGCACGGCGGGGTTGATCAGGTACATGTACCAAGCCGTGACAGCCCCGCCCAGCGCCAGGTAAAGCGGCGGCGTGTAAAGCGCGTGGCTCACCATGGCCAGGGGGCCATGGAAGATCTCAGCAAATTTGGCCATGGCCGGGTGGGCTTCGCTGTTGATGGTGATGGCGTCCTTGAGGAAGTCACCGAACAACATGGGCTCGATCGTCATGTAACCAATCACCACCGAGGGGATGGCCAGCAAGATCAGTGGCACCGTCACCACCCAAGGAGATTCGTGCGGTTTGCCGTCGCCGTGGTGCCCATGGTCATCGTGGTGATCGTCATGCCCGTGGTGTGCATCGGGGTTTTGGTCGTAACGTTCCTGGCCGTGGAACACCAGAAAATACAAGCGAAACGAATAGAAGGACGTCACGAACACGCCGGCCAGCACCGCGAAGTAGGCGAAGCCCGAGGCTGGCAGGTTGCTGAAGTGCACCGCTTCGATGATGCTGTCCTTGGAGTAGAAACCCGAGAACAGCGGCGTGCCGATCAGGGCCAGCGTGCCCAGCAAGGAGGTGATCCAGGTGATGGGCATGTACTTGCGCACCGCGCCCATCCAGCGAATGTCCTGGTTGTGGTGCAAGCCCATGATGACCGAGCCGGCCGCCAGGAACAGCAAGGCTTTGAAAAACGCGTGCGTCATCAGGTGGAAAACCGCCACCGAATAGGCCGAAGCGCCCAGGGCCACCGTCATGTAACCCAACTGCGACAGCGTGGAGTAGGCCACCACCCGCTTGATGTCGTTTTGAATGATGCCGAGAAAGCCCATGAACAGCGCCGTGATGGCACCGATCACCATGATGAAATTAAGCGCTGTGTCCGACATCTCGAACAGCGGCGACATGCGCGACACCATGAAAATGCCGGCCGTCACCATGGTGGCTGCGTGGATCAGCGCCGAAATAGGCGTAGGGCCTTCCATCGAATCGGGCAACCACACATGCAAAGGGAATTGAGCAGACTTGCCCATCGCACCAATGAACAGGCAAATGCAAATGACGGTCACCAGCAACCAGTCGGTCCCTGGGAAGCCCAGCGTACCCAGCTCTGGTGCTTTGGCGAAGATTTCGGTGTAGTTCAAGCTACCGGTATAGGCCACGATCAGGCCAATACCCAAAATGAAACCGAAGTCACCCACGCGGTTGACCAGAAAAGCCTTCATGTTGGCGAAAATCGCGGTGGGTTTGTTGTACCAAAAGCCAATCAGCAGATAGGACACCAGACCCACAGCTTCCCAGCCGAAGAACAGCTGCAGCAGGTTGTTGCTCATCACCAGCATCAGCATGGAGAAGGTGAACAGCGAGATATAGGCAAAGAAACGGTTGTAGCCGGCGTCTTCTTCCATGTAGCCAATGGTGTAGAGGTGCACCATGAGCGAAACAAACGTGACCACGACCATCATCATGGCGGTCAGCCCATCGACCATGAAGCCGATTTCCATTTTCAGACCACCGACCACCATCCATTCGTAGATGGTTTCGTTGAACCTTGCACCGTCAACGGCCACGCTCTTGAGCGTCATGGCGGACAGGATAAAAGCGACCAGCACACCCAAAATGGTGAGGGTGTGCGAGGTGCGGCGTCCAATGACGTTGCCGCCGAAAGTTGTGCCCAAAATACCCGCGAGGGCTGCACCCACCAGCGGAGCCAGTGGGACGGCCAGGAGTGTGCTTGCAGAAAGGGTGGTGCTCATGGTGTTCTTGCCTCTTGGGGTACGGGCTTAACCCTTGAGGGTGTTGAGTTCTTCGACGCTGATGGACGACTTGTTGCGGAACAGCAGCATCAGAATGGCCAGGCCAATTGCCGATTCGGCAGCGGCCACCGTCAAGATAAAGAACACGAAAACCTGTCCATGCAGGTCACCCAGAAAATGGGAAAACGCCACAAAGTTCATGTTGACAGCCAACAGCATCAGTTCGATGGCCATCAGCAGCACGATGAGGTTTTTTCGGTTCAGGAAAATCCCGACCACCGACAGCGTGAACAGAATCGCACCAACGGTGAGGAAGTGACCCAGGGTCAGCGTAGTGAGCGTCATACTTTGCCCTCTTCGGTGGCAGCGGCCTCGGCAGCAGGCGGTGATTTTTGGGTTGCGGCCATCGGCAGCACAACCAGGCGGTCGCTCGCCCGAACATGCACCTGCAACCCAGGGTTGATGGCCTTGCTGTCTTTGCGCTGGCGCAGCGTCAGAGCAATGGCGGCGATCATGGCCACCAGCAAGATCACGGCTGCGACTTCAATGGGATACAGGTATTCGGTGTACAGCAGCAGGCCCAACTCTTTGGTATTGGCGTAGTCCGGGGCATTCACACCGGTGCCGGGTGCATCCGGGCTCATGGACATGGCTGGGAAACCTGCCCACTGCACGGCAATGAGTTCGGCCGCCACCAACGCACCCAAGAAAGCCGCTAAGGGGAAGTGTTTCCAAAAACCCTTACGCACGCCTTCCATGTTGATATCGAGCATCATCACGACAAACAGGAACAACACCATCACCGCGCCGAGGTAGACCAACACCAATGTGATGCCCAAAAACTCGGCTTTCAGCAGCAACCACAACGCAGCGGCCTGCGAAAAGGCGAGCATCAAGAAAAGCACAGCGTGCACAGGATTGCGCGCGGTGATCACGCGGAAGC
The DNA here is from genome assembly GCF_055702805.1 of Hydrogenophaga sp. LT287. NCBI lineage: Bacteria > Pseudomonadati > Pseudomonadota > Betaproteobacteria > Burkholderiales > Comamonadaceae > Hydrogenophaga > Hydrogenophaga sp. LT287. Next base: position 69,150 of record NZ_JBVPZC010000002.1, read on the forward strand.
CTGCAAACAGCAGCAGTGCCGCGAACAGGTAAAAAAAGCCGGTCTGGTAGTCCATGGAATGGTTCTTCGTTCTTGGGTCAGCCCAGGGTCAGCGGTAAGGAGCGTCGGCTGCTTTGGCTGCAGCGATTTCGGTTTCGTAACGGTCTCCTACGGCCAACAGCATGTCCTTGGTGAAATACAGGTCACCGCGTTTTTCGCCGTGATATTCAAAAATGTGGGTTTCCACAATCGCATCCACAGGGCAAGCTTCTTCGCAAAAGCCGCAAAAAATGCACTTCGTCAAATCGATGTCGTAGCGCGTCGTGCGGCGCGAACCGTCTTCCCGTGCATCGGATTCGATGGTGATCGCCATGGCGGGGCATACCGCTTCACACAACTTGCAGGCAATACAGCGCTCTTCACCGTTCTCGTACCGGCGCTGGGCATGGAGCCCACGGAACCGTGGCGAGATGGGCGTTTTTTCTTCAGGGAACTGCACCGTGACTTTGCGACGGAATGCATAGCGTCCGGTCAGCGCCATGCCTTTGAACAATTCAACCAGCAAAAAGCTTTTAAAAAAGTCGCGAAAGGAAAACGGCGCGACGGCAACGGTCGTGGCAACGGAGGCGGTGGTGGTAGACATGGTCATTCGCCCTGCTTATTTCCAGATATTCCAAGACGTCTGCATCAACGCGCCGACCAGCAGCAGGTAGATGAGCGTGACAGGAATGAAAATCTTCCAGCCCAGACGCATGATCTGGTCGTAACGGAAGCGAGGGAAAGTGGCTCGGATCCAGATGAACATCGACACCACGAGGAAGGTCTTCAGACCCAGCCAGATCCAGCCCGGGATCCAATTGAACAGCGCGCTGTCAATAGGGGGCAGCCAGCCGCCGAGGAACATCAGCACAGCCAGGATGGAGATCAACCACATGCTGGCGTATTCGGCCAGGAAGAAGATGGCGAAACCCATGCCCGAGTACTCGACCATGTGACCAGCAACGATCTCTGCTTCGCCCTCCACGACGTCAAACGGGTGACGGTTGGTCTCGGCCACGCCAGAGATCAGATAGACAAAGAAAATGGGCAACAGAGGCAACCAGTTCCAGGACAGGAAATTGAGGCCCATGTCTGCGGCCATACCGCGGCTTTGTGAAGCCACGATCTCACCCAGGTGCAGGCTGCCGGCGGTCATCACGACCACCAGGAAGCAGAAGCCAATGGCGATTTCATAGCTCACCATTTGTGCCGAGGCACGCAAGGCGCCGAGAAAGGCGTATTTGGAGTTGGATGCCCAGCCGGCGATGATCACGCCGTAAACCTCGATGGACGTGATGGCCAGAATGACGAGCAAGCCCGCATTGACGTTGGCGAGGATCGCATCGGGACCAAACGGCACCGCGACCCAAGCGGCGAGCGCCGGCATGATGGCCATGATGGGACCCAGACGAAACAGACCGCTGCTGGCCGCGCTGGGGCTGATGATTTCCTTGGTCAGGAGTTTGATCGCGTCGGCGATGGGCTGCAACAGGCCAAATGGACCGACCCGGTTAGGGCCCAGGCGAACCTGGATAAAACCCAACAACTTGCGCTCCCACAAGGTGAGGTAAGCCACAGCGCCCATGAGAGGTGCGAGCACGGCCACAATCTTGATCAAAATCCAGAGCACAGGCCAAGCCGCCGTGGTCCACCACGAGGCAGCAATCAAGCCCATACCGCCGTTGTACATGGCGTCGATCATGCGTGGACTCCTTCCGTCTGCACGCTTGCCGCGCGTGCGTCGCTCGTGAGCTGCAACGAGGTGGCACGCCGAACCAGCCCATCGAGCTGGCAAATGGAAGCCACACAAGGCTGGGCACCGGCTGGAGCGAGGTCGATACTCACTGAACAGGTGTTGGACAGACGCGTGGCGTCCACGGTGCTTCCGGCAACCACACCGGGCAGTGCATTTGCCAACACGGCTTGCGAAGAGTCGGCGTCAAATCCGGCCAAGCCGAGCAAGTTGCCCAGCACGCGGAGCACCTTCCAAGCTGGGCGGGTTTCACCCAGCGGACGCACCACCGCGTGGAAACTCTGCAGACGACCTTCGGCGTTGACAAAAGAGCCCGACGTTTCGGTGAAGGGCGCGATGGGCAGCAACACATCGCTCACGTCCATGTTCGACTTGAAAGGGCTGAGCGTGACCACCATGTCAGCGTGAGCGAGACCGGAGGAACCTGCAGCGCTGTCGTGGGCAGGTTCGGTGTTCAGAAGCACCACCGCCTTGAGGGCGCCGCCCAGCATTTGAGCCGCATGAAGACCGCCTTGACCAGGTGTAGCGCCCACAAGCTGTGCGCCAACGGTGTTGGCTGCCTCGGTGAGATAACCCACGGTCGCACCCGTCTGCTGCCCAATCCAGTTGGCCAGTGCCAGCAAGCTGCTGGCTTTTTCATGGTGTGCCGCTGCGTTGCCTAGCAGAATGGCTTTTTGCTCACCACCCAAGAGCGATTTGGCGACAGCACGAGCAGCGTCGCTCACCTCGGCGGCCGCTGGTGCCGCAGCACCCGTTTCTTGGGCCACTGCAGCGGCAATGCTTGCCAGAGCCGAGACCCACGAAGCGGTTTCAGCCAGCATGGTGTTTTTGACGGCCATCGCCCAGTCTTGCGACACGGCGTCCAGCACGTTGACCTGGCAGCCTTTTCGAGCAGCTTGACGGATACGCTGTGCAAACAGCGGATGGTCTTTGCGCAGATGGGACCCCACCACCAGCACACGCTGAAGCGAAGACAGCGATGCGATGGATTGACCCAACCAGCGCGCAGCACCAACCGGCGCGGTGTTGGTGAAATCGGCGCTGCGCAAACGCGCATCCATGTTTTGGCTACCGAGACCGCGCACCAAGGCACCAGCCAACGCGAGTTCTTCAACCGTGCTGTGCGGACTGGCCAGCAGACCGATGGTGCCAGCGCCGTGTTCGGTCTTGACCTGCTTCAGGCCGTTGGCTACGTATTCCAGCGCCGTCTGCCAGTCCACCGTTTTCCACTCGCCGCCCTGCTTGAGCATGGGTGCGGTCAACCGTTCTTCGCTGTTGACGGCCTCGTAAGAGAAACGGTCGCGGTCGGCGATCCAGCATTCGTTGACGGCTTCGTTTTCCAGCGGCACCACACGCATGACCTTGTGGTTTTTCACCTGAACAATCAGGTTGGCACCGGTTGAATCGTGCGGACTCACGCTCTTGCGGCGCGAGAGTTCCCAGGTGCGGGCGCTGTAACGAAACGGTTTGCTAGTAAGCGCGCCCACCGGGCAGATGTCGATCATGTTGCCGGATAACTCGGAGTCGACCGTGTTGCCCACAAAGGCCTCGATCTCGGCGTGCTCGCCTCGGTGCGACATGCCCAACTCCATGACACCGGCGATTTCCTGTCCGAAGCGAACGCAGCGGGTGCAATGGATGCAGCGGCTCATTTCCTGCATCGAAACCAACGGACCGACGTCCTTGTGGAACACCACGCGTTTTTCTTCTTCGTAACGCGAGGCTCCAGCGCCGTAACCCACGGCCAGATCCTGCAACTGGCATTCACCGCCCTGGTCGCAAATCGGGCAGTCCAACGGATGGTTGATGAGCAGAAACTCCATCACCGACTGCTGGGCCTTGATCGCCTTGTCGCTCTTGGTGCGCACGATCATGCCCATGGTCACCGGCGTGGCGCAGGCGGGCATGGGTTTGGGTGCCTTCTCCACATCCACCAGACACATACGGCAGTTGGCCGCAATGGACAGTTTCTTGTGGTAGCAGAAATGGGGAATGTAGGTACCTGCCTTCTCGGCAGCATGCATCACCATGCTGCCCGGGGGCACTTCCACCTTTTTGCCGTCGAGTTCAATTTCAACCATGTGCGACTTCTTTTTCAGACGTTGGCCGTGGCCATGCGGGTCTTGTGTTCGATGTAGTGCTCGAACTCAGGCCGGAAGTGTTTGATCATGGCGCGCACCGGCATCGCCGCTGCGTCGCCCAGGGCGCAAATGGTGCGCCCCATGATGTTCTCTGCCACGTTGTCCAGCAAAGCCATGTCAGCCGGCTTGCCTTCGCCGCGCTCAATGCGGTCCACCAAGCGCCAGAGCCAACCCGTGCCTTCGCGGCAAGGTGTGCACTGGCCACAGCTTTCGTGCATGTAGAAGTAAGACAAGCGCTTGAGGGATTCGACCATGCATCGGCTATCGTCCATCACGATCACGGCACCAGAGCCCAGCATCGAGCCGGCTTTGGAAATCGAGTCGTAGTCCATCGTGCATTCCATCATGATCGACGCAGGCAACACGGGCGACGAAGAACCGCCAGGAATCACCGCTTTGAGCTTGCGCCCTTTGCGCACGCCACCGGCAAGTTCCAGCAGCTTGGAAAACGGCGTCCCCATGGGAACCTCAAAGTTACCCGGGCTCTCCACGTCACCACTGACGGAGAAAATCTTGGTCCCACCGTTGTTGGGCTTGCCACATTCCAGATAGGCCTGACCACCGTTGCGGATGATCCAAGGAACAGCCGCAAAGGTTTCGGTGTTGTTGATCGTGGTGGGCTTGCCATACAAGCCAAAGCTGGCTGGAAATGGAGGCTTGAAACGTGGCTGGCCTTTTTTGCCTTCAAGGGATTCAAGCAGCGCAGTTTCCTCACCGCAAATGTAGGCACCAAAGCCATGGAACGCATGCAGCTGGAAGCTGAAGTTGCTGCCCATGATGTTGTTACCCAACAAGCCTGCAGCACGGGCCTCTTCCAACGCTGCTTCGAAGCGGTCGTAGGCTTCAAAAATTTCGCCGTGAATGTAGTTGTAACCCACGCTGATACCCATGGCGAAGGCGGCAATCGCCATACCCTCGATCACGATGTGCGGGTTGTACATCAGGATGTCGCGGTCTTTGCAGGTGCCAGGCTCGCCCTCGTCCGAATTGCAAACCAGGTATTTTTGGCCCGGGAACTGGCGCGGCATGAAGCTCCACTTCAGGCCGGTCGGGAATCCTGCGCCGCCACGTCCACGCAACGCCGACTCTTTCAGCGTTGCAATCACCTGGTCCTGCGTCAAACCGGCCACACCGGTGTCGGGATTCGGTGCCGAACCGTCCTGCCCCAAGATTTTGCGCAAGGCTTGGTAGCCACCCCGTGCTTCGTAATCTTTGAGCGACCAGTTGCTGCCGTTCAAATCTGCGTAAATCTGCGGATTGATATGACGACCGTGAAAACACGTTTGCACGCCGGTGGCGCGAAACTGAGAAAAAATTTGCTCGGCGTTCATGTCACTTTGCCTCCGTCGACCGCAAGCCGTCGATCAGCTGGTCGAGTTTGTCGTTGCTCATGAAACTGCACATGTGGCGGTCATTAACCAGCATCACAGGTGAGTCGGCGCAAGCACCCAGACACTCGCTCTGCTGCAAGGTGAACATGCCATCGGGTGTGGTACCGCCCATGGTGACACCGAGTTTGTGCTCCAAGTGTTTCAGCGCTTTGTTGCCATCGCGCAGCTGACATGGCAGGTTGGTGCACACGTTGAGCTTGAACTTGCCCACCGGGTGCTGGTTGTACATGTTGTAGAAGGTGGTTACTTCATGCACGGCAATCGGCGCCATACCCAGGTATTGCGCGATCGCCTTTTCAGCTTCCAGGCTCACATGACCTTGCTCTTGTTGCACGATTGACAGACAGGCCATCACAGCGGACTGGGCCTGGTCAGCAGGGTACTTGGCAACTTCGCGCGCGAAGCGCTGCAGGGTGGCTTCGGGCAGCGATGCCGTTTGCACAGTTTTGATGCCGGAGATCATCGGTCAATCTCTCCAAAAACGATGTCCATGGTGCCAATGATGGCCACCGCGTCTGCAAGCATGTGGCCTCGGGCCATCTCGTCCATGGTGGCCAGATGCGCAAAGCCAGGAGCGCGAATTTTTAAACGGTAGGGCTTGTTGGCGCCATCGCTCACAAGGTAAATGCCGAACTCACCTTTGGGATGCTCCACCGCGGCATAGGCCTCGCCCTCGGGAACATGAAAGCCTTCGGTGAACAACTTGAAGTGGTGGATCAACTCTTCCATGTTCGACTTCATCGATTCACGCGATGGAGCGGCCACTTTGTGGTTGTCGGTGATCACGGGGCCAGGGTTGGCGCGCAACCATTTCACACATTGCTCGATGATGCGGTTCGACTGCTTCATCTCTTCCATGCGGACGAGGTAACGGTCATAGCAATCACCCGTCTTACCCACCGGGATGTCGAACTCCATCTGATCGTAGACATCGTAAGGCTGGGTCTTGCGCAAATCCCACGCGATACCGGAACCACGCAGCATGGGGCCGGTCATGCCCAGACTCAACGCACGCTCGGGCGTCACCACACCAATACCCACCGTGCGCTGTTTCCAGATACGGTTGTCGGTGAGCAGCGTGTGGTATTCACCCAGATAGGTGGGGAAACGCTTGGTGAAATCGTCGATGAAGTCGAGCAATGAACCCTGGCGGTTGGTGTTCAACTCGGCCATGGCCTTGGCATTGCGGATCTTGCTCACGCGGTACTGCGGCATGGTGTCCGGTAGATCGCGGTAAACACCGCCGGGACGGAAGTAAGCCGCGTGCATGCGAGCACCTGACACCGCCTCGTACATGTCGAACAGGTCTTCGCGCTCACGAAAAGCGTAGATCAGGATGGTCGAGCTGCCGCAATCGTTGCCATGCGAACCGAGCCACATCAGGTGGTTCATCAGGCGCGTGATTTCCGAGAACATTACCCGGATGTATTGGGCACGAATAGGCACTTCAATGCCCAACAGCTTCTCAATCGCCAGACAGTAAGCGTGCTCGTTGCACATCATGGACACGTAGTCCAGGCGATCCATGTAGGGCAGCGACTGGATGAAGGTCTTGCTCTCGGCCAGCTTTTCGGTTGCACGGTGCAGCAGGCCAATGTGCGGGTCGGCGCGTTGCACAACCTCGCCATCGAGCTCCAATACCAGGCGCAACACGCCGTGGGCAGCCGGGTGCTGCGGTCCGAAGTTCAGGGTGTAGTTTTTGATTTCAGCCATGGGTATTCCGGTTCGCCTGCGGCTCAGTGCAACCCGCCGTAATTGTCTTCACGGATCACGCGCGGCGTGATCTCTCGCGGCTCGATGCTCACCGGCTCGTACACCACACGCTGGCGCGTGGCGTCGTAGCGCATTTCCACATGACCCGAAAGCGGGAAATCCTTGCGGAAAGGGTGGCCAATGAAACCGTAGTCGGTCAAAATGCGGCGCAGGTCGTCATGCCCCTCAAACACGATGCCAAACAGATCAAACGCCTCGCGCTCGTACCAGTTGGCAGAGGCCCACAGCGACGTGACCGAGGCCAGCACCGGGAAATCTTCTTGCGGGCAAAACACCCGCACGCGCAAGCGCTGGTTGAGACTGACCGACAACAAGTGAACCACCGCAGCAAACCGCAAACCTTCCCAACGCCCATCGCCGTAGGTCTGGTAGTCCATGCCACACAAATCAATCAGCTGCTCGAAACGCGCAACAGGCGCGTCACGCAGGCTTTTCATGACATCGAAATAGCTGGCAGCACTCACCGTCAGAGTCACTTCACCACGCTCTACCGTGATCGACTCGGCACGGTCACCCAGCAAAGCAGCAAGAGAAGCTTGAACCGCCTCAGGCGAAGTGGCGTAGGGCGCGTGTGTATCGCTCATGAAAAGACTTTCTGGGCTCGAACCGGATAGATCACAACAGGCACTCAGGCCCGCGCAATGGTGTTGGTGCGCCGAATTTTTTGCTGCAACTGGATGATCCCGTAAAGCAAAGCTTCTGCCGTAGGCGGACAGCCCGGCACATACACATCCACAGGCACGATGCGGTCACAACCACGAACCACCGAGTAGCTGTAGTGGTAATACCCGCCACCGTTGGCGCAAGAACCCATGGACAACACCCAACGCGGCTCAGCCATCTGATCGTAGACCTTGCGCAGAGCCGGCGCCATTTTGTTGCACAGCGTACCCGCCACAATCATCAGATCTGACTGGCGCGGGCTGGCGCGAAACACTTCGGCACCAAATCGACCAAGATCGTAACGGGCCGTGGCTGCATGCATCATTTCAACCGCACAACAGGCCAAGCCAAACGTCATCGGCCACAGCGAACCTGTCTTGGCCCAGTTCACCACCGAGTCATAACTGGTGGTGACGAAACCCTCTTTGAATACGCCTTCAATCATGAACAGCTCCGGTGTTTGCGCGTGAGGATTGCATACTCATTCCCAATCTAGCGCGCCTTTTTTCCACTCGTAAGCAAAGCCCACGGTCAGAATAGCCAGAAAAACCACCCCAGCCAGAAAGCCCGTCAGACCAATGTCCGAGAAGGCCACAGCCCAAGGAATCAAAAATGCAATTTCAAGATCGAACAAAATGAACAGAATAGCCACCAAGTAGTAGCGCACGTCAAACTTCATTCGAGCGTCTTCAAACGCCTCAAAGCCGCATTCGTAGGGAGAATTTTTTTCCGCGTCGGGGCGGTTGGGGCCGAGTATGTAACCCAGAACCTGCGGAATGATCCCGACCGCAACACCCACCAAAATGAACAAGAGTACGGGAAGGTATTGCTCGAGACTCATCTTGGTAAGTTCCGCTGACATGGCGCATGGGCCATGTTGTCCAAAGATTGGTGCCGACGGCGAGACTCGAACTCGCACAGCTTTCGCCACTACCCCCTCAAGATAGCGTGTCTACCAATTTCACCACGTCGGCTAGGTCTGCATTGTCGGGCTCACGAGGGACTGTGTGAACCTTGTCGACAACCGTTAGAGTTTACCCTGAAACAACCCCATTTTTCAGGGCGTGCGGTGGATTTTCACTGCAATTCAAGACTGCAAAGGCCAGCCGAATTCAATACCCACCACATGCAGGATTCATGCAGCTTACTTGGCTGGAATTTGTGCCGCACCGGTGCCCGTAGGTTGCGTGTCCACCACAGCCGGCGCGGGCACTTGACCCGTGGCCTGGCCCGGAATTTGTGCAGCGGCGGGTACGTCGGCTGGCAGCACCGAGCCTTCGAGCACGCTGCCCGACGCGGGCGCTTCGCGCAGGTTGCCAAAATACGCCAAACCGAGTGTGCAGGTGAGGAACACGCCGGCCAGCACGGCGGTGGTACGTGACAGGAAGTTGGCACCACCAGAGGCGCCAAACAGACTGGCCGAACCAGCACCGCCACCGAAGGCTGCGCCAGCGTCGGCGCCTTTGCCGTGCTGCATCAAGATCAGGCCAATCATGCCGAGTGCGGAAAGAAGCTGCACCGCAAGAAGGATGGTCAACAAAACATTCATTTTTTTCTCCGGAAATAGGTAATTGGTCAGATGCGCTTAGTGCGCAGCCGCCACGATCTGCAAAAAGTCGGCCGCCTTGAGCGAGGCACCACCAATCAGACCGCCATCAATGTCTGGTTGCGCCAGCAGACTGGCCGCATTGGCCGCATTCATGCTGCCGCCATACAAGATGTGCACCCGCTCGGGGTGCTGTGTAGCGGCCGAGAGTTGGGCACGCAACACGGCATGCACTTGCTGTGCCATTTCTGGCGTAGCGGTTTGGCCGGTCCCGATGGCCCACACGGGTTCGTAGGCCACCACAATTTCACTGGTGCAATGCGCCACAGCATGTATCACAGCAGCCAACTGGCGCTTGACCACCGATTCGGTTTGCCCGGCTTCGCGCTCGGCCAGGGTTTCACCCACACACACGATGGGCGTGATGCCGAGTGCCAGCGCACGTTGCGCCTTGGTGGCCACCGTGGCGTCCGTTTCACCATGGTATTGGCGGCGCTCTGAGTGACCCACGATCGCGTAACGGCAGGCGAAATCGCGCAACATGGCGGCGCTGACCTCACCGGTGTAGGCGCCCTGCTCGTGCGCGGAAACGTCTTGAGCGCCCCAAGCGATCGCGCTGTCCTTGAGCAGGGCTTGCAGCTGCGCCAGGTAGGGTGCAGGCGCACACAAGGCCATGTCTGCCGCGGGCTCGGTGCCTTGCAGACCTTCGAGCATGGCTTTGACCAGCGCCTCGTTGGCAGCCAGTGAGCCGTTCATTTTCCAGTTACCTGCGATGAGTTTTTTCATAGCTTTCTCTCGAGCACGGCGTTCAGCCAGCGATCAGGACCATGTCAAGACCAGCTTGCCGATGTGTTGGTTGGACTCCATCAGCGTGTGCGCCGATGCAGCCTCACCCGCGTTGAACACGCGGTAGATGACCGGTTTGATGCGACCACTGGCCAACAGCGGCCAGACGGTGGTGCGCAGACTCTGGGCGATGGCGGTCTTGAAAGCGACCGTGCGTGGACGCAAGGTCGAGCCGGTAATGGTCAACCGCCGGCGCAACACCATGCCGGCATTGATCTCGGCCTTGACGCCACCCTGCACCGCGATGATGACCAAACGGCCATCTTCGGCCAGGCAGTCCAGCTCACGAGCCACATAGGATCCCGCCACCATGTCCAGAATCACATGGACGCCCTGACCTCCGGTGAGCTCAGCCACAGCAGCCACGAAGTCTTGTGTTTTGTAGTTGATCGCGTGGTCGGCACCCAGCGCCAGACATGCGGCGCACTTGTCGTCGCTGCCTGCGGTGGTGATCACCCGCGCACCCAGGGCCTTGGCCATCTGGATGGCGGTCACGCCGATACCACTGGTACCACCCTGGATCAACAGGGTTTCACCAGGCTGCAGTCGCGCGCGGTCAAAAACGTTGCTCCAGACGGTGAAGAAAGTCTCGGGCAAGGTGGCCGCAGCCACATCGTCCAGGCCTTCAGGCACCGGAAGGCACTGCCCGACGGGGGCCACGCAAAACTGCGCATAGCCACCGCCAGCCACCAGCGCACACACCCGGTCGCCCACAGCAAGACCCACAGCCGCCATGGCGGCCGCGTCACCCGACTCGATGACACCCGCCACTTCAAGGCCGGGAATGTCAGAGGCGCCGGGTGGTACCGGGTAGTTACCGGTTCGCTGCAGCACATCAGGCCGGTTCACACCCGACGCGCTCACACGAATGAGCACCTCGCCCTCGCCCGCTACGGGCATGGGGCGTTCGGTCAACCGCAACACGTCGGGTGCGCCGTAGGCGCTGATTTCAACCGCTTGCATGGCCAGAAAACCCCGTCTTATTGCTGCTGTTGCTGCTGACCCTGGTCGCCGCTGTTGCGGTCGATCAGCGCTTTCATGGACAGCTTGACGCGGCCTTTTTCGTCGGTCTCCAGCACCTTGACTTTGACGATCTGACCTTCGCTCAGGTAGTCGGTCACGCGCTCAACGCGCTCGTGGGCGATCTGGCTGATGTGCAGCAGACCGTCTTTGCCGGGCAGCAAGTTGATCAGCGCACCGAAGTCCAGGATCTTGGTGACCGGGCCTTCGTAGACCTTGCCGATTTCGACTTCGGCGGTGATCTGCTGAATACGGCGCTTGGCTTCATCAGCCTTGGCGCTGTCGGTCGATGCGATGGTGATGGTGCCGTCTTCGTCGATGTTGATCTGGGTGCCAGTCTCTTCGGTCAGCGCACGGATCACCGAGCCGCCTTTGCCGATCACGTCACGGATCTTCTCGGGGTTGATCTTCATGGTGAACAGCTTGGGCGCGAAGTTGGACACTTCGGTCTTGGCTTCGCCCATGGCTTCCTGCATCTTGCCCAGAATGTGCATGCGGGCTTCTTTGGCCTGAGCCAGCGCAACCTGCATGATTTCCTTGGTGATGCCCTGGATCTTGATGTCCATCTGCAGCGCCGAGATGCCGTTGGTGGTGCCAGCAACCTTGAAGTCCATGTCGCCCAGGTGGTCTTCGTCACCCAGGATGTCGGTCAGCACGGCGAAACGGTTGCCGTCCTTGATCAGACCCATGGCGATACCGGCCACATGGGCCTTCATGGGCACACCAGCGTCCATCAGCGCCAGGCAGCCGCCGCAGACCGAAGCCATCGACGAGGAACCATTGGACTCGGTGATTTCCGAGACCAGGCGCATCGTGTAAGGGAAGTCTTCTTTGCTGGGCAGCGCGGCGATCAGCGCACGCTTGGCCAGGCGGCCGTGGCCGATTTCGCGGCGCTTGGGCGTACCAAAGCGGCCAGCTTCACCAGTGGCGAAGGGAGGCATGTTGTAGTGCAGCATGAAGCGGTCTTCGAACTCGCCAGCCAGTGCGTCAATGCGCTGAGCGTCGCGGTCGGTACCGAGCGTGGCCACGACCAGCGCCTGGGTTTCACCGCGGGTGAACAGCGACGAGCCGTGGGTGCGGGGCAGCACGCTGTTGCGGATTTCGATGGCGCGCACAGTGCGGGTATCGCGGCCGTCGATGCGGGGCTCGCCAGCCAGAATTTGGCCGCGCACGATCTTGGCTTCGATCTCAAACAACAAAGCTTCAATCGCCACGCCGTCAAAGGCCACGCCTTCGGCTTTCAGGCTCGCCATGACGTCGGCATAAGCCGTGCGGCAGGCCTGGGTGCGGGCCTGCTTGTTGCGAATCTGGTAGGCGGCTTCGAGTTTGGCCTTGGCCAGGCCGTCGATCTTGGCGATCAGGGCTTCGTCTTTGGCAGGCGCTCGCCAGTCCCAGACCGGCTTGCCAGCGTCGCGCACCAACTCGTTGATGGCGGCAATGGCGATATTGCCCTGCTCGTGACCAAACACCACGGCGCCGAGCATGATCTCTTCGGACAGCTGATCGGCTTCTGATTCCACCATCAGCACGGCGCCTTGCGTACCAGCGACCACCAGGTCAAGCTGGCTGTCTTTCAACTGGGTCTGACCCGGGTTGAGCACGTACTGGCCGTTGATGTAACCCACGCGGGCTGCACCAATGGGGCCGTTGAACGGGATACCGGACACCGACAGGGCTGCGGACGTGGCGATCATGGCCGCGATGTCGGCCTGCACTTCGGGGTTCAGGCTGACCACGTGCACGATGACCTGGACTTCGTTGTAGAAGCCTTCAGGAAACAGGGGGCGGATGGGGCGGTCGATCAGGCGGCAGGTCAGCGTTTCGAGTTCGCTGGGGCGGCCTTCGCGCTTGAAGAAGCTGCCGGGGATCTTGCCGGCGGCGTACGACTTTTCGGTGTAGTCCACCGTCAGCGGGAAGAAGTCTTGACCGGCCTTGGCATCGGTCTTGGCGACCACGGTGGCGAGCACCACGGTGTCGTCGATGTTGACAACCACAGCGCCAGTGGCCTGGCGGGCGATTTCGCCGGTTTCCATGGTGACCGTGTGCTGGCCCCACTGGAAGGTCTTGGTGACTTTATTGAACATGCTCATGGGTTTTCTCCTATGGGCCACCCAGCAGAACTGGCGGGCGGCATGGCGTGCAGACCATCTGCACAAAACCCGGAAACACAACCCAGAACACGATGCCATTCCAGAGCCGCTGAACACCGCACGGGCGCGGCCATCAACACCTTTGGAATGACACAGCTTCGCTCTGTTGTTGCTGCTCCGGAATCAAAAAACGTGGCTGACAAACAAAAAACGCCCGAGCCAGCGAACCAACTCAGGCGTTTTGCGTGTCATGCCGTACTCAAAATTACTTGCGCAGGCCCAGCTTGGCGATCAGGGCGATATAGCGCTGAGCGTCTTTGGACTTCAGGTAGTCCAGCAGCTTGCGGCGGCGGCTCACCATGCGCAGCAGACCACGGCGACCGTGGTGGTCTTTGGCGTGGGTCTTGAAGTGGGGGGTCAGCTCGTTGATGCGGGCGGTCAAAATAGCGACCTGCACTTCCGGGCTACCGGTGTCGTTGGCGGCGCGGGCGTTGTCCGCAACAACGGCGGCTTTGATGGTTTTTTCGATCATGTTGAATTCCTTGGGGTGACATGCGTCCCGTCGCAGCCTGCCAGCGCACGGAACGCCAGGCCTGACCGCCGCAACGGGCGTGAGTTGCCGTCTAACCAGACAGCAACCGACAATTATAGCCCAGTCGCTTTTGAACGCTGGTCTCGCAGCCAGGCCTGCAAACGCTCGACGCCCTGCACGAGGCGCTGCGGGTCGCGGCTGGCAAAACACCACCGCAGCCAGCCCGCCGCTTCAGGGCCAAAAGCGCTGCCCGGCGCCAGGCCCAGGCCGGCCTCGCGCACCAACCGCTTCGCCACATCCAGGCAGTCGGGCTGGCCTTCCAGTCGAAAGAAAGCGTACATGCCGCCTTTCGGCATGGCCAGCGTGACGCCGGGTATGGCTTGCAACAGCGGCACCAGGGTGTCGCGGCAGGTTTGCAGGTGGGCCACCAGCGCGGGTGTCACGTCGTCACCGCGCTGCAGCGCCACCACGGCAGCGCGCTGGGTGAACACCGGGGCGCACGAGGTGTTGAACTCAATCAGCTTGCCCACGGCGTGCGTCAGCGCGGGCGGCAACACCAGCCAGCCCAGGCGCCAACCGGTCATGAGGAAGCTCTTGGAAAAACTGTGGGCAACGATCAGGCGGTCGTCCGGTTCGGCTACATCCAGAAAGCTGGGCGCGGCGCCATTGGCGCTGTCAGCGGCGTAATACAGCCGCTCATAAACTTCGTCCGCCAGCACCCAGGTGCCGGTGCGGCGGCAGTGCGCCAGGATGGCGGCCTGCTCGTCGCGGCTGAGCGTCCAGCCGGTCGGGTTGTTGGGCGCGTTCACGATCAGCAAACGCGTGGCCGGGGTGATGGCCGCCAGCAGGGCAGTCATGTCGAGCACCCAGGCGCCCGCGTTGTCGCCGGCGTCGGCCACGGTCAACGACACGGTTTTGACCCGCGCGCTCATGATTTGCGGCTGCGCCACCAGGTTGGGCCAGGCGGGCGTGACCACCACCACCTCGTCACCCGCCTCCACCAGCGCCTGTGACGCCAGCATGAGGCCATTGACGCCGCCCGAGGTGACGGCGATGCGGTCAAACCAATGGTCGACGCCGCGCCCAGGATGCAGACCATGGGTGTAGACCGCAATCGCCTGGCGCAACTCGGGCAGCCCCAGGTTGTGGGCGTAAAAGGTCTCGCCCAGCTGCAGCGAGGCAATGGCCGCTTCGCGGATGAAAGCCGGCGTGACCTCGTCGCTTTCGCCGAACCAGAACTTGAGCACGTCCGGGCGGCCCAGACCTTCGTTGGCCACTTCGCGGATGCGCGACTCTTCCAGGTTCTCAACCACTTGACGCATCAGTCATTTCCTTTGTTCGAGACCCTTCCGGACGGCGGGAGGGTCATGGTCGAACCATGTTACAGCTGTGTGGCTGCTCGGCTTGCTGGGGGCTGATGCTGCGGATGACACGAAAACCATAGCCCGAGCCTTCGACATCGAACCTCACACCGGGCGCGCCCTGGCGGTCCATGACCGCCACCGTCAGCGGCTGCTGAAACTGGTGGTCGGCGGCGCGCATGCGGGCGCGCTGGCCGGCAAAGGTGACGTCGGCTTTTTCGAGCTGGGCGGCGATGTTGGCGGCGTTGATCGGGCTGCCATCGGCGCCCGCGCGCTCAATGGCCTGCGCCAGCGACTCGATCATGAGCTGCATGCGCATGTGCACATAGTCCTCTTCGGGCTTGGGAAAACGCTGGCGGAAGGCTTGGTAGAAGGCTTCCGACTCGCGCGTGGCCACGTTGGGGAACCAGTCGGCCACGGCCACCACTTTGCCGATACCCGCATCGCCAATGGCCGCAGGCGCACCCAGCGCGTTGCCATAGAAGGTGTAAAACGTGCCTTCAAAACCCACTTCGCGAGCGGCTTTCACCAGCAGCGTCAGGTCGTTGCCCCAGTTGCCGGTGAGCACGGCCTGGGCGCCGCTGGCCTTGATTTTGTTGGCATAGGGCAAAAAGTCTTTCACCCGCGCCATGGGGTGCAGTTCGTCGCCCACAATTTTCACGTCGGGCCGCTTGGCCGCCAGCTGGTTGCGCGCTTCGCGCAGCACCGCCTGACCAAAGCTGTAGTCCTGACCGATCAGGTAGATGTTTTTCAGCGCTGCGTCTTCACGCAGCACGCTCATGAGCGCGGTCATGCGCATGTCGGCGTGGGCGTCAAACCGGAAATGCCAGTAGCTGCACTTCTCGTTGGTCAGCACCGGGTCAACCGCCGAGTAGTTGAGAAACACCACCCGGCGCGACGGGTCGCGTTCGTTGTGCTTGTTCAAGGCATCGATCAGGCCCGACGCCGCCGCAGAGCTGTTGCCCTGGGTGACGATGGTGATGTTGCGGTCGATGGCGGAACGCAGGGCTGACAAGGCCTCTTCCGTCTGGCCTTTGCTGTCAAAGCGCTCGATCTGCAAGGGGCGGTTGCCACCGGGCAGCTTCACGCCGCCGCGGGCGTTCACGCGCTCGGTGGCCCACACCAGGTTGCGGAACACGGCCTCGCCGGTGTTGGCAAAAGGACCCGAAAGACCTTCGATCATGCCGATGCGGATCGGGGATGCGCCAGCGGTTTGAACGGCTGGCTGCGCGGCCACCGGCAGGCTCAGACAGGCCGCCATGGCCAGCGCCCAGGTGGTGCAGCGCCGGCGCGAAGAATATGACAAAACGGGTTTCATACGGGTTCCGGTGAAGGTGGGCTGGCGGGTGGCCGGCACAGTTCCCAGGCGGGGTCCAGATGCCCCAATGGGAGCGAGACCCGTGACGCGCTGGGTCGGGGTGGCGCAGTGTAATTCATAATTAACTTTGCCCAGCCACCGGTTTTCGCTGGCCGATGGTCAGCCGCTCATGGCCGAAATGAGCCGCCCGAAGCCTTGCAAATCGGGTGCCAGGCCGATCAGGCGCTGGCTTGTGCCAGCTCGGCCAACGGCCACCGGGGCCGCACGTCAAAGCGGTAGCCGCTGGCGGCAAACGGCTCGTCACCGGTGAACGCTAGGCCGGCCTGGGCCCGCAGGCCAGCGGCCAGGGCGATCATGGCGCCGTTGTCGGTGCACAGGTGCAGCTCGGGGTAGTGCACGCGCAGACCGCTTTTGGCGCAGGCGGCATTGAGCTGCTCGCGCAGCAGCGCGTTGGCGCCCACACCGCCCGCCACGACCAGCCGGCGCAAGCCGGTCAGCTTGACCGCTGCCAGCGACTTCTTCACCAGCACCTCCACAATGGCGGCCTGCACGCAGGCGGCCACGTCGGCCTTCTGCTGCAGGCTCAGCGGGTCGGCCAGGTGCGTGGTAGCCGGGCCGTCCATGCTGGCGTGGGCCAGCCGCTTCACCTGGGTCAACACCGCCGTTTTCAGGCCGGCAAACGAAAAATCGAGGTCGCCGCTGTGCAGCAGCGGGCGCGGCAGCTTGTAGGCCAGCGCATCGCCCTGCTCGGCCAGCTTGGACAGCGCAGGCCCGCCGGGGTAACCCAGGCCGAGCAGCTTGGCCGACTTGTCAAACGCCTCGCCGGCGGCATCGTCGATGGTTTCGCCCAACAGTTCGTAGCGCCCCACGCCGTCCACCCGCATCAGCTGGGTGTGGCCGCCCGACACCAGCAGCGCCACAAACGGAAACTCAGGCGGGTCGGCGCTGAGAAACGGCGACAACAAATGCCCTTCCAAGTGGTGCACGCCCAGCACCGGCTTGCCCAGGGCAAAGCCCAGGGCACAGGCCACGCCCGAACCCACCAGCAAAGCGCCCGCCAGGCCCGGCCCGCGGGTGTAGCCCACCGCGTCCACGGCCGACAGCGGCAGCCCGGCCTGCGCCAACACGGCGTCGGTCAAAGGCAGCACGCGCCGTATGTGGTCGCGGCTGGCCAGTTCGGGCACCACGCCGCCGTAGGCCTGGTGCATGTCAATCTGGCTGTGCAGGGCATGGCCCAGCAGCCGGGGCGTGCCGGTGCCGCTGGCGTCCACCAGGGCCACGCCGGTTTCGTCACAAGACGATTCGATTCCCAAAATCAGCATGCCCGGAGTGTACGGGGCGGCACCGTCGCAGGTGGGTACCCGCCCTCACCGCCCCACCCAAGGCGGCATGTTTGTTGCATACAGCGTCCCCAACATCCCGTGCACTTCATGAAATCTGGTTTGAATTTTCTCGTCGCAGCCAAACGCTGCGAAATCGCTGAGCTGCAGGCGCTGGCGCTCACCAGCGCGCTGGTGAACGTGACCGGGCGGCTGGTGCACGGGCTGCAGCGCGAGCGTGGGCTGTCCAACCTGTACCTGGGCTCGAACGGCGCCCGGTTTGCGCCCGAGCGCCAGGTGCAGATCGGCGAATGCCAGGGCCTTGAAAGCGACCTGCGCGCCTGCTTTGACAGCCTGGACACCGAATCAGCCTCGGTGGGCAATGGCGCGCGGCTGTTCAGCCGCATCGCCTATGTGCTGCACGGGCTGGACGCCCTGCCCGGCCTGCGGGCACAGATTGAAAGCCAGGCCTGGGCGGCCCGCCAAGCCACCGAAGCCTATGTGCGGCTGATTGCCGGGCTGCTGGCAGTGGTGTTTGAAGCGGCCGACAGCGCAACCGACCCGGAGATTTCCCGCCTGCTGGTGGCCCGCTTCAATTTCATGCAGGGCAAGGAGTTTGCCGGGCAAGAGCGCGCAGCCGGCTCAGCGCTGTACGCCAGCGGGCGTGCTGACACCAGCGAGCAGCAGCGATTGCTGCACCTGATCGATTCGCAAGAGCGCTGCCTGCAGGTGTTCGCCGACTTTTCCAGCACCGCGCTGGGTGCGTTGTGGACACAAAACCAGCCCAGCGCCACGCTGGCGGAGCTGGAGCGCATGCGACGCGTGTTGTGCACAGCAACACATGGCGCAGCGCTGGACGCAAAACAGAGCCAGGCCTGGTTTGACTGCTGCAGCCAGCGCATGGACCGCATGAAGCTGGTGGAAGACCAGCTGGCCCAAGAGCTGTTGCGCGTGTGCAAAGACAAGATTGGCGCAGCCCACCGCGACCTGGCAAACTTCACGGCCCTGAGCACCTCAGCGCCCCGCGAATCGGACGCGCTGTCGTTCTTCAAAGACACGCAACCAGCGGGGAGCACCGTGGGCCTGAGCAACAACGCGGGGGCCGCCGGGCTTGCGCCGCCGCAAGGCTATGGGCTGCACCTGGAACGCTCGATTCTGGAGCTGGTGCAAGAGCAGGCCCGGCGCTTGCAAAGCATGGGCGACGAGCTCGACACCGTGCGCGCCAGCCTGAACGAACGCAAGCTGGTGGAGCGCGCCAAGGGTCTGCTGATGGCGCACCGTCAGCTGAGCGAAGAGGAGGCGCACAAAACCATGCGCCAAATGGCCATGAACCAGAACCGCCGACTCATTGAAGTGGCCGAAGCGGTGCTGGCCATGGCCGAAGTGTTGCCGGAGCGGCACCGCTGACAGAGCGCGCACGCTGCAAGCCATGCTGCAGCGCACAAAGACCGTGCCTGCCGCGCACCACGCACCAAAATGAGGCCGCTCTGCCAGCCCAAAAAAGCTGACCATTGACCGCTGCGCCGGCCAGGGCATGCCGTGACAGCGGCATTTTCGTGAATGAAATCAAGGCGAAGCACCATGACACCCCGTGGTAACCCTAGGCCTGGCATGGTCCCTGCTTTAAACCAAGCAAAGGAGTTTGCGCCAACGGCGGCGTGAACCCCGAAGTCTCCCCAGACATTGGACAACGGCGTCCATCACCGACTCGCTCACCGCGGGTCAGGCGATGGGCGCCGTTTTGTTTGGGTCACCGTTTTTTCATCAGCAAGGAGTTGGACATGAGCGCACACACCACCACACCAGCCGCAGACAGCGCAACCCGCAAGACCGACGCTGCCTCGCGCCGCGACTTCATGAAAAAGGGGGCTGCCACGGCCACCTTCTTCTCCACCCTGGGCCACAGCGGGGTGTGGGCTGCGGGCTCCGATGCTCCGGAAAAGACCGAGGTCAAGATCGGCTTCATCCCGCTGACCGATTGCGCCAGCGTGGTGATGGCTTCGGTACTGGGCTTTGACAAGAAGTACGGCGTGAAGATCGTGCCGAGCAAGGAAGCCAGCTGGGCCGGTGTGCGCGACAAACTGGTCAATGGCGAGCTTGACTTTGCCCACGTGCTGTACGGCCTGGTCTACGGCGTGCACATGGGCACCGCCGGCCCCAAGAAAGACATGGCCGTGCTCATGAGCCTGAACAACAACGGCCAGGCCATCACGCTCTCGAAAGCACTGGCCGACAAGGGCGCGGTGGACGGCCCGTCGCTGGCCAAATACATGGCCGCCAACAAGCGCGACTACACCTTCGCCGGCACCTTCCCCACCGGCACGCACGCCATGTGGATGCACTACTGGCTGGCCGCCGCGGGCATCAACCCGCTCTCGGGCGCGCGCCTGATCACGGTGCCACCGCCGCAGATGGTGGCCAACATGCGCATCGGCAACATGGACGGCTTCTGCGTCGGCGAGCCCTGGAACCACCGCGCAATCATGGACGGCGTGGGCGTGACCGCCAACACCACACAGGACATCTGGCGCGACCACCCCGAGAAGGTGCTGGGCACCACGGCCGAGTTCACCAAGAAGTACCCCAACACCACGCGCGCCGTGATGATGGCCGTGCTCGAAGCCAGCCGCTGGATCGACGCCGGCCTGCAGAACAAGATGAAGATGGCTGAGACCGTGGCTCAGAAGTCGTACATCAACACCGGTGTGGACGCGATCAACCAGCGCATCCTGGGCCGTTACCAGAACGGCATGGGCAAGACCTGGGACGACCCGAACCACATGAAGTTCTTCAACGACGGCAAGGTCAACTTCCCCTACCTGTCCGACGGCATGTGGTTCCTCACGCAGCACAAGCGCTGGGGCCTGATCAAGAGCCACCCCGACTACCTCGGCATCGCCAAGCAGATCAACCAGATCGATCTGTACAAGTCGGTCGCCAGCGCCATGGGCATCAGCGTGCCCAAGGACCCGATGCGCAGCAGCAAGCTGATGGACGGTGTGGTGTGGGACGGCAAAGACCCCGCGAAGTACGCCGATGGGTTCGCCATCAAGGCCTGACCCACACCCTCTGCACTTCGCACGCCCCCTCAGGGGGACATCGCTGGCGGCCCGACAAAGCCGGTTCCGCTGAGATCTTGGGTTGAAAGCATTTCGCTCGTTGCACTGAAAGGACATCCACCATGGTTGCCGCTGTTTTTCACTCTCCGCTGGAGGCGCCGCTTGCACCGGCCGCCGACTCCAACGCTTCTGCCTCCGTCAAAGCCATGACCAGCACCCCCGCACCCACCCCCCGCAAAATCGCACGCGACTTTCGGGGCCTGTGGATGGCGGTGCTGCCACCGGTGATGGGACTGGCCTGCCTGGTGTTGCTGTGGCAACTGATCGCCAGCACGGGCAACAGCGGTATTCCGAAGCCTTTGGAAACCTGGACCCAGGCGGTGCAGGTGTTTTCCGACCCGTTCTACAGCAACGGTCCGAACGATCAGGGCGTGGGCTGGAACGTGTTGGCCTCGCTGCAGCGCGTGGCCATCGGCTTCGGTCTGGCGGCAGCGGTCGGCATTCCCGCCGGCTTCGCCATCGGCCGCTTCGAGTTCCTGAGCCGCATGTTCAACCCGCTCATCAGCCTGCTGCGCCCGGTGTCGCCGCTGGCCTGGCTGCCCATTGGCCTGCTGGTGTTCAAGGGTGCCGACCCGGCCGCCATCTGGACCATTTTCATCTGCTCCATCTGGCCCATGATCATCAACACCGCCGTAGGCGTGCAGCGCGTGCCGCAGGACTACATGAACGTGGCCCGCGTGCTCAACCTGAGCGAGTGGAAGATCTTCACCAAGATTTTGTTTCCCGCCGTGCTGCCCTACCTGCTGACCGGCGTGCGCCTGGCCGTGGGCACGGCCTGGCTGGTGATCGTGGCGGCCGAGATGCTGACCGGCGGCGTGGGCATTGGCTTCTGGGTCTGGGACGAGTGGAACAACCTCAATGTGTCCAGCATCATCATCGCGATTTTCGTCATCGGCATCGTGGGCCTGCTGCTCGAATTCGCGCTCATCAAGATCGCCACCCTGTTCACGTTTGAGGAAGTGAAGAGCTGAGGGGTCCGTTCGGGCTGGGCTTGCCCTTCGACAGGCTCAGGACGATCGGACCACGCAATCCCGTTCGGGCTGAGCTTGTCGAAGCCCTCACACATCGCTTGCGTTCGCTGCCCTTCGACAGGCTCAGGGCGAACGGTTTGGAGATTCACATGCAAGAGAACCGCTACATCGACATCCAGCAGGTCGAACAGACCTTCAAGACCAAGAAGGGCAACTTCCCCGCCCTGCGCGACATCAACCTGTCGGTGGCCAAGGGTGAGTTCGTGGCGCTCATTGGGCACTCGGGCTGCGGCAAGTCCACTTTGCTCAACCTGATTGCCGGGCTGACCACACCCACCCAGGGCGTGCTGCTGTGCGCCGACCGCGAGATCGCCGGCCCCGGCCCCGAGCGCGCGGTGGTGTTCCAGAACCATTCGCTGTTGCCCTGGCTCACGTGTTTTGAGAACGTGTACCTGGCCGTGGAGCGCGTGTTTGCCGCCACCGAAAACAAAGCCCTGCTAAAAGCCCGCACCGAAGCCGCGCTGGCCCTGGTAGGCCTGATGCCCGCCGCCCAGAAACGCCCTGGCGAAATCTCGGGCGGCATGAAGCAACGCGTGGGCATTGCCCGCGCCCTTTCGATGGAACCCAAGGTGCTGCTCATGGACGAACCCTTTGGCGCGCTCGACGCCCTCACCCGCGCCAAGTTGCAAGACGAGTTGCTGGACATCGTCGCGCGCACGCACAGCACGGTGGTGATGGTGACGCACGACGTGGACGAAGCGGTGCTGCTCAGCGACAAGATCGTGATGATGACCAACGGCCCTGCCGCCACCATTGGCGAGGTGTTGAGCGTGGACCTGCCGCGTCCGCGCAGCCGCGTGGCCCTGGCCGACGATCCACAGTATTTGCAGCACAGAAAAGCGGTCATTGACTTCCTCTACACGCGCCAGGCGCATGTGGAAAAAGTGGCCTGAGGAGAACCCCATGGACATGCGAGTGAACCCCAAAGCGAAACTGAAGCTGGTGATGGTGGGCAACGGCATGGCCGGTGTGCGCACACTGGAAGAACTGCTGAAGATCGCACCCGACCTCTACGACATCACGGTGTTTGGCGCCGAGCCGCACCCCAACTACAACCGCATCCTGCTATCACCCGTGTTGGCCGGCGAGCAGACGCTGGACGAGATCGTGCTCAACGACTGGTCCTGGTACACCGACAACAGCGTGACCCTGCACGCGGGTTGCAAGGTGACCGAGGTGGACCGCGTCAAACGCGTGGTGCACGGTGTGGGCCCGGCGGGTGAGGCGGTGAGCGCGGGCTACGACCGCCTGATCATGGCCACCGGCTCCAACCCGTTCATGCTGCCCATACCGGGCAAAGACTTGGGCGGCGTGCTGGCTTACCGCGACATTGCCGACACCCAGGCCATGATCGATGCGGCCACCACCTACAAGCACGCGGTGGTGATTGGCGGCGGCCTGCTGGGCCTGGAAGCGGCCAACGGCCTGATGAAGCGCGGCATGGGCGTGAGCGTGGTGCATGTGGGCCCGTGGCTCATGGAACGCCAGCTGGATGATGTTTCGGGCAAGCTGCTGCAGGGTTCGCTGGAAGAGCGCGGCATGCGGTTTTTGATGGGTGCACAAACGCAAGAACTGGTGGGCGGCGAGGACGGTCGCGTCAAGTCCGTGAAGTTCAAGGATGGCACCGAAGTGGCCGCCGACCTGGTGGTGATGGCGGTGGGCATTCGCCCCAACACGGCGCTGGCCGAAAGCATGCGGCTGCATGTAAACAAGGGCATTGTGGTCAGCGACACGCTGCAAACCGTGACCGACCCGCGTATTTACGCGGTGGGCGAATGCGCGGCGCACCGCGGCATTGCCTACGGCCTGGTGGCACCGCTGTTTGAGCAGGGCAAGGTGCTGGCCACGCACCTGGCCGAGTTCGGCATTGGCCGCTACACCGGCTCACTCACGTCCACCAAGCTCAAGGTCACCGGCATCGATCTGTTCAGCGCCGGTAACTTCATGGGCGGCGACCACACCGAAGAGATCGTGATGAGCGACCCGGCCAGCGGGGTTTACAAAAAGCTGGTGATTCAAGACGACAAGCTGGTGGGCGCCTGCCTGTATGGCGACACGGTGGACGGCAGCTGGTACTTCAAGCTGCTGCGAGAAGGCCGCAAGGTCAGCGACATCCGCGACAAGCTGATGTTTGGCGAGTCGAACATTGGCGACACCGGACACCAGGGCCACAGCAAAGCCGCCGCAATGGCCGACACGGACGAGGTGTGCGGCTGCAACGGCGTGACCAAAGGCGCGATCTGCAAGGCCATCAAAGACAAAGGGCTGTTCACGCTGGAAGAGGTGCGCAAGAACACCAAGGCCAGCGCGTCGTGTGGTTCGTGCACCGGCCTGGTCGAACAAATTTTGATGTTCACCGCCGGCGGTGACTATTCGGCCACGCCCAAGCTCAAAGCCATGTGCGGCTGCACCGAGCACGGCCACGAAGCGGTGCGCGAAGCCATTCGCACGCCGCTGGCCGACGGCAGCAAACTGCTGACCACGGCCCAGGTGTTTTCGCACCTGGGCTGGAAGACACCCAACGGCTGCCCCAGCTGCCGCCCGGCCGTCAACTACTACCTGATCAGCACCTGGCCCAAGGAAGCCAAAGACGACCCGCAGAGCCGCTACATCAACGAGCGCTCGCACGCCAACATCCAGAAGGACGGCACCTACAGCGTGATTCCGCGCATGTGGGGCGGCGAGACCACGGCCGACGAGCTGCGCCGCATCGCCGACGCGGTGGACAAGTACAACATCCCGACGGTGAAGGTGACCGGTGGCCAGCGCATTGACTTGCTGGGCGTGAAAAAAGAAGACCTGCAAGCGGTGTGGAAAGACATTGGCATGCCCAGCGGCCACGCCTACGCCAAGGCATTGCGCACGGTGAAGACCTGCGTGGGCAGCGAGTGGTGCCGCATGGGCACGCAAGACAGCACCCAGATGGGCAAGGACCTGGAGCGCGCGATGTGGCGCATGTACGCGCCGCACAAGGTGAAGTTTGCGGTGAGCGGCTGCCCGCGCAACTGTGCAGAGAGCGGCATCAAGGACGTGGGCATCATCGGTGTGGACAGTGGCTGGGAAATGTATGTGGGCGGCAACGGTGGCATCAAGACCGAGGTGGCCCACTTCTTTGCCAAGCTCAAGACCGCCGAAGAAGTGATGGAGTACACCGGCGCGTTCATGGAGCTGTACCGCACCGAGGGTTGGTACCTGGAGCGCACGGTGCACTACATCAACCGCGTGGGTTTGGACTACGTGAAAAAGAAAATTCTGGACGACGCCGAAGGCCGCAAGGCGCTGTGGGAGCGCCTGCAGTTTGCGCTGGACGGCGAGCCCGATCCGTGGTTTGACTTCCAGGAAGCGGCGGTAGACACGCGCCAGTTCATTCCCATCAAAGCCGTTCAGGCCACCACCGAAGGGAGCGCCGCATGAGCCACAACCCCTGGACATACATCTGCCGCGTGGAAGACATCCCCGTGCTCGGCTCGCGCCGCGTCGCGCGCGAACAGGGCCTGGACGTGGCCGTGTTCCGCAACGACCAGAACGAAGTCTTCGCACTGCTCGACCGCTGCCCGCACAAGGGCGGCCCGCTGTCGCAAGGCATCGTGTTTGGCACCAGCGTGGCTTGCCCGCTGCACAACTGGACCATTGGCCTGTGCACCGGCCAGGCCGCCGCGCCGGACGAAGGCTGCACGCCCAAGTTCAGCGTGAAGGTAGAGGACGGCCAGGTGTTTCTGGACGCCAGCGAGCTGGCCACCCAGGCCACCGATCTGGTGCGCCCCGTCGCCGGCCCCTTGCGCCGTGTCTTGTCCCCTCTCCCCCTGGGAGAGGGCTAGGGTGAAGGCTGTCCCCATGGTATCGCACGCCGGAAGCGGCCCTCACCCCCACCCTCTCCCAGGGGGAGAGGGGGTCAAAGCCATCACACGCTCCACCTGCCCGTATTGCGGCGTTGGCTGTGGCGTGCTCATCGAAACCGAAGGCCACCAGATCACCGGCGTGCGCGGCGACCCAGATCACCCGGCGAACTTCGGCAAGCTGTGCACCAAGGGCACCACGTTGCACCTCACGGCCACGCCCGCCGTGACCCGGCAGACCAGGCTGTTGCAACCGATGCAGCGGCTCACACGCAAAGCGCCTCCCACACCGCTGGGCTGGGACGCCGCGCTGGACCTGGCCGCCAACCGCTTTGCGACCACCATCGCCAACCACGGTCCCGACGCCGTGGGCTTTTACATCAGTGGCCAGCTGCTGACCGAGGACTACTATGTCTTCAACAAACTGGCCAAGGGTCTGGTCGGCACCAACAACGTCGACACCAATTCGCGCCTGTGCATGAGCAGCGCGGTCGCGGGCTACAAGCTGACGCTGGGCGCCGACGCGCCGCCGGCCTGCTACGACGATGTGAACCACGCCACCTGCCTGTTCATCGTCGGCAGCAACGCGGCCTTTGCGCACCCGGTGCTGTTTCGCCGCATCGAAGAGGCCAAGAAAAAGAACCCGGCCATGAAGGTGATCGTGGCCGACCCGCGTCGCACCGACACCGCTGGCTTGGCCGACCTGTACCTGCCCTTGCAGCCCGGCAGCGACGTGATGCTGTTCCACGGTTTGCTGCACATCATGCTGTGGGAAGGTTGGGTGAAGCCCGACTACATTGCGGCCCACACAACAGGTTTTGAAGCGCTCAAAGCGCTGGTGCGCGACTGCACACCCGAGCGCGTGGCCGACGTGTGTGGCCTGAAAAAGGAAGACCTGTTCACCGCCGCCAAATGGTTTGCTGGCCTTGACGGCCAGGGGTTTGCCACCTCGCACGCCACGCTCAGCCTGTATTGCCAAGGGCTGAACCAAAGCAGCAGCGGCACCGCGAAAAACGCCACACTGATCAACCTGCACCTGGCCACCGGCCAGATCGGCAAGCCCGGCGCCGGCCCGTTCAGCCTGACCGGCCAGCCCAACGCCATGGGCGGGCGCGAAGTGGGCGGTCTGGCCAACCTGCTGAGCGCCCACCGCGACCTGGCCGACCCCGCGCACCGCGCCGAAGTGGCCGCGCTGTGGGGCGTGCCTTCGGTTCCAGAAAAGCCCGGGAAGACCGCGGTGGAAATGTTCCAGGCCGCCGCCGACGGCGAGATCAAGGCGCTGTGGATTGCCTGCACCAACCCGGCGCAGTCCATGCCCGACCAGGCCACCGTGCGCCGCGCGCTGGAGCGCGCCGAGTTTGTGGTGGTGCAAGAGGCCTATGCCACCGCGTCCACCTGCGACTGGGCCGACCTGCTGCTACCCGCCACCACCTGGGGCGAAAAAGAAGGCACCGTGACCAACAGCGAACGCCGCATCAGCCGCGTGCGGGCGGCCGTGCCCGCGCCGGGCGAAGCGCGGCACGACTGGCAAATCGTGGTGGACTTTGCGCAGCGACTGGAGAAAGCCAACGGTGGAGCGAATGGGGTCAGATCCGAATTCAGGACAACAGCGCCCGAGGCCGCCAACAACCTCCAGCGAAATTCGGCTCTGACCCCATTTGTGGAGCAGCCGGAGAAGACCCTCTTCCCCTACAACACCCCCGAAGCCATCTGGCTCGAACACCGCGAGTCCACCCGCGGCCGCGACCTCGACATCACCGGCCTCTCCTGGCAGGTGCTGGAGCAGCAAGGCCCGCAGCAATGGCCGCTGCGCGAAGGCGAAACGGTGGGGAAGACCCGGCTGTACGAAGACGGCGTCTTCCCCACCCCAGACGGCAAAGCCCGCTTCGCTGCCCTGCCCTGGCAGCCGCTGGCCGAGCCGCGCGAATCGCGCTACCCGTTTTCGCTCACCACCGGGCGCCTGCGCGACCAGTGGCACGGCATGACACGCACCGGCACGCTGGGCCGCCTGTTTGGCCATGTGGCCGAGCCGGTGGTGCAACTGCACCCGCAAGACATGGCGCGGCGCGGCCTCAAGGCGGGCGATCTGGTGCATGTCACCAGCAAGCGCGGCTCCATTTTGGTGCCGGTGCAGGCCAGCAGCGAGCTCGGTTTGTCGCAAGCGTTCATGGCCATGCACTGGGGCGCGGAATACCTCAGCGGCGTCAGCAGCACCGGCGAGCCCTTGGCGGGGGTCAACGCCCTCACCACCTCGGCTTATTGCCCCACATCCAAGCAGCCCGAGCTCAAACACGCCGCCGTGAAAGTGCTCAAGGCCGAACTGCCCTGGACGCTGCTGGGCATGGCCTGGCTGCCCGGCGAACAGGCCCTGAACGCCCGCGAAGGCTTGCGCGCGTTGATGGCGCAGTTTCCTTTTGCATCGTGTGTGCCGTTTGGGCGCGAACGCACCGGCGTGCTGTTTCGCGCCGCCGCACACGAAGCTCCCGAAGCGGGACTCATTGAACGTATCGAAGCCCTGCTGGGCCTGAATACGCCCGACGCGCTGCGCTACGCAGACCGCCGCCTGGGACAGCGCCGCACGGCGCGGCTGTTGAAACAGGGCGACACCAGCACGCTGGAAGGCTTTGTGCTGGCTGGCGACACCCGGGCCGAAGTCTGGATCAAACCGTTGCTGGAAGACGCGCGGCCCGCGGGTGCCTATGGCCGCCTGATCCTGATGCCCGGTGCCCAAGCGCCCATTGCCGTCACGGCCAAGAGCCGCCAGGTGTGCACCTGTTTCAACGTCAACGAAGACGCCATACAGGAACAGCTGCAGCGCTGCGAAGGCACCGAAGACGAGCGCCTGGGCAGCTTGCAAGGCCAGCTGCAATGCGGCACCAACTGCGGCTCGTGCCTGCCGGAGTTGCGCCGCCTGGTGCGCGCGCAGCCGCGGGTGGAACAGGCGGCAGAGGCCAGCTGAAACGCTGAAATCTGCATATAACCCGAAGTCATCAGGCTTACCCGACAATCGCCCACCATGGGAATCAGCCAGTACATCAAAGTCATCGGCCGCGGCAAAGACGGCGCGCGTTCGCTCACGCGCGAGCAAGCCGCCGACCTGTTCGGCCAGGTGCTCGACGGCACGGTGACCGACCTCGAAGTGGGCGGCTTTTGCCTGGCCATGCGCATCAAAGGCGAAACCGCCGAAGAGATGGCCGGCTTCCTGGACGCCACGCACCAGCGCCTGCAGCGCCTGCCCGACAACGGGCTCACCACCGTGGTGCTGCCGAGCTACAACGGTGCACGCAAGCTGCCGGTGCTCACGCCGCTGCTGGCCCTGCTGCTGGCGCGCCACGGCGTGCCGGTGCTGGTGCACGGCACGGCCACCGAAGACCGGCGCGCCACCAGCGAAGCCGTGTTGGCGGCGCTGGGCATTGCGGCGGCGCACAGCGTTGGCCCGCTCGGCGCGGGCGCGCTGGCTGTGGTGCCCACCGAGGTGCTGCTGCCCGGCCTCAAGCGCCTGCTGGACGTGCGCCGCGCAGTCGGCCTGCGCAACCCGGCGCACAGCCTGGTCAAGCTCATGAACCCTTGCGAAGGCCGCGCGCTGGTGGTGGGCAGCTACACCCACCCCGAATACGCGGTTTCCATGGCCGAGACCTTTGCACTCACCGGTGCGCACGCGCTGCTGCTGCGCGGCACCGAAGGCGAGCCGGTGGCCGATGCCCGGCGCACACCGCAAATGGAAGCCTTCCGCGACGGCCAGCGCCACCTGCTGCAAGCCGCGCAAGACGGCCCGCTGGCCAGCCTGCCCGAGCTGCCGCGCGACGTGGATGCGGCCAGCACGGCGGCGTACATCCGCTCGGTGCTGGAAGGCTCGCGACCGGTGCCCACGCCGATTGCATTGCAGGTGGAACACATCTTGCGTGAAGTGCAGCGCCAGCCCACCACACAAACCAATGAGACAACCGCCGTTCCAGCGGTCAGCCCACCATGAACATGCCCGCCACCGTCCACACCGCTGTCACCCCGTTCAACCCCGGCACCGTCACCTTGGTGGGCGCCGGGCCGGGCGACCCGGAACTGCTCACCATCAAGGCCGCCCGCGCCATCAGCGCCGCCACGGTGCTGCTGGTGGACGACCTCGTGAGCGACGGCGTGCTGGCCCATGCCTCGCCCAAAGCACGCGTGGTGCACGTGGGCAAGCGCGGCGGCTGCAAAAGCACGCCGCAGGCCTTCATTGAAAAACTCATGATCATGGCCGCCCGCGAAGGCGAGGTGGTGGTGCGCCTCAAGGGCGGCGACCCGTTCATTTTTGGCCGCGGTGGCGAAGAGGTGGAGCACCTGCGCGCGGCCGGCATTGAGGTGCAGGTGCTCAACGGCATCACCGCCGGCCTCGCTGGCCTCACGTCGCTGGGCGCCCCGCTCACCCACCGCGATCACGCCCACGGCGTGGTGTTCATCACCGGCCACGCCAAGCCGGGCGACACCGGCACCGACTGGCAAGCCCTGGCCGCCACCGCCCGGGACGCCAAGCTCACCCTGGTGATTTACATGGGCGTGTCCAGCGCCGCGCAGATCCAGGCCGACCTGCTCACCGGATTGAGCGCCAGCACACCGCTGGCCATCATCCAGCACGCCAGCTTGCCCCAGCAGCGCCACGCCATCACCACCCTGGGCGCGCTGCACGCAACCATCGCCCGCGAGCAGCTGGGCAGCCCGGCCGTGATCGTGTTGGGCGACGTGGTGAGCGGCGTGGCCGCCATGGGCCAACCACTAAACAACGCCCACGCGCTGGAAGCACGCTACCGCGCCGCCTGAGCCGCCGCCATCCACCGGCGGCCCGCATACACTGCGGCCCATGGAAAATTTTGACGTGGTGATTGTGGGCGCCGGTGCCGCCGGGCTGTTTTGTGCGGGTGTGGCGGGCCAGCGCGGCTTGAAGGTGCTGGTGCTGGACCACAGCGACAAGGTGGCCGAAAAAATCCGCATTTCGGGCGGTGGCCGGGCCAACTTCACCAACCGCGACCTCGACCCGCACGCGCCCCACAAGCACTTCATCAGCCAGAACCCCAATTTCTGCCGCTCGGCGCTGTCGCGCTACACCCCGGCCGACTTCGTTGCGCTCATGCAGCGCCACCAGGTGCCCTTTCATGAAAAGCACAAAGGCCAGCTGTTTTGTGACCGCTCGGCCGACGACCTGATCCAGATGCTGCTGCGCGAGTGCGAAGCCGGCGGCGTGCAGCGCTGGCAGCCCTGCGCCGTCAAAGCCCTGCGCGTGGCGGGCGATGGCAGCTACCAGATCGACACCGAGCGCGCCACCGTGACCAGCCGGTCTGTGGTGATCGCCACCGGCGGTCTTTCCATTCCGAAGATCGGCGCCACCGACTTCGGCTACCGGGTGGCCAAACAGTTTGGCCTGCGCCTGGTTGAAACACGCCCCGGGCTCGTGCCCCTCACCTTTGACGGCGAAGCCTGGGCAGCCTATGTCCCGCTGGCGGGGCTTTCTCTGCCTGTGACCATGGAAACCGGTACCAAGAAAGACCGGGCCAGCTTCACCGAAGACCTGCTGTTCACCCACCGCGGGCTCTCAGGCCCCGCCGTGCTGCAAATTTCAAGCTACTGGCGCGAAGGCACACCCATTCGCCTGAACCTGGCGCCCGAGATGGACCTGCCCGCCGCGCTGGCGCGCGCCAAAGCCACATCGCGCAAGCTGATCGCCAATGAACTGGCCACCCTGGTGCCCAGCCGCCTGGCCGACGCCTGGGTGGCGCAAGACGCCGACTGGCAGCGCCCCGTGTGCGACGCCACCGACAAAGCCCTGACCCGCCTGACCGAACGCCTGGCGCGCTGGGAGCTGACGCCCACCGGCACCGAAGGTTACAAAAAAGCCGAGGTCACGCTCGGCGGCGTGGACACGCGCGACCTGTCGTCCCAAACCATGGAATCCAAACAACCCGGGCTGTATTTCATTGGCGAGGTGATGGACGTGACCGGGTGGCTCGGCGGTTACAACTTCCAGTGGGCCTGGGCCAGCGCCCACGCCTGCGGACAGGCACTCCCCAAAAGCCCGACTTGAGCGCTTGCGGGATAGCGTTATAATCCAAGGCTTTGCTGGCAAACCCCCGTCGGCCCATACTAGTTAACAGTCGGGGAACTTTGCAGAAATGACGGCTGGGCCCGATCTCCCGGTCATCCTCTTTTTGCGCATTCTGGAATTTTTTCTTCAATGACGACTATCCGCGTAAAAGACAACGAACCCTTTGACGTCGCTCTGCGCCGCTTCAAACGCACCATCGAAAAACTCGGCCTGCTGACAGACCTGCGCGCCCGCGAGTTTTACGAGAAGCCCACCGCCGAGCGCAAGCGCAAGAAGGCCGCAGCCGTCAAGCGCAACTACAAGCGCATTCGCGCCATGCAGCTGCCCAAAAAGCTGTACTGAAATGGCTGTGCTGCCCGGGGCAACCCGGCAGCCACCAAAAAAGCCCGCCAGAGGACGCTCGAGCGGGCTTTTTTGTTTTTTGCTTCCCCTTTGCTTCACTTCTTTCACCGCACCCCGGAGCCCCACCATGAGCCTCAAAGAACGCATCACCGAAGACATGAAAGCCGCCATGCGCGCCAAAGACAGCGAGCGCCTGGGCACCATCCGCCTGCTGACCGCAGCGATGAAGCAAAAAGAAGTGGACGAGCGGGTGGAGCTGGACGACGCCCTGGTGGTCGCCATCGTGGATAAGCTCATCAAGCAGCGCAAGGACAGCATTGAGGCCTTCACCAAAGCCGAGCGCATGGACCTGGCCGACAAGGAAACCGCTGAAATGAAGGTGTTGCAGGCCTACCTGCCCGCGCGCCTGTCGGCCGACGAAGTGCTGGCCGAGGTGAAAGCCATCGTGTCGGCGCTGAGCACCGAGCTGGGCCGCCCGGCAGGCCCTGGCGACATGGGCAAGGTGATGGGCACTGTGAAGGCGCAGCTGGCGGGCAAAGCCGACATGGGCGCCGTATCGGCCGCCGTGAAAACGGCGCTGGCAGGCTGAACCACCCGCTGACGGGGTCAGCGAAGTATCAGCGCGGTGCCCAGCACCGCCAGTGCCGCCCCCCACCAGGCGCCCATGGCCGGGCGGCGGCGGTACACCAGCCACAGCAGCGGCAAAATCAAAATGGGCGTGACCGAAGACAGCACGGCCACCAGGCCCGCCTGGCCCAGGTGCATGGCTTTCAAAATCAGCGTCATGCCCAGCGCCATGGCCACGGCCGCACTCAAGAAGGTCAGCCACGCATCGGTCCAACGCACGGGCGCCTGTGCGCGGGCGCCACGCCACAGCAACCACAACACGCCGTGGGCCGCCAGCGCCAGCGTCATGCGCACCGCTGACGCAGCCACCGCGTCAATGCCCGTGCTCATGAGCGGCTTGAGCATGAGCGTGGCCACCGACTGACACAGCGCCGCCAGCAGCCCCAGGCCCACGCCCACCACCAGGCGGCCACGCGTTTGCTCCCAGTGGTGTGATTCATCGCTGCGCTTGCCCCACACAATGGCCAGCATCACCCCGCCCACCAGCAGCAGGCTGCCCAGCAGCGCCCAGCCCCACAGCACCTCGCCCAGCCAGGCCCAGGCCAGCACCCCGGAAAACAGCGCATGGCAGGCAAACAACACGCCGGAGCGGCGCGGCCCCAGGCGGTTCATGCAGGCAAACAGCGCGGTGTCGCCAACAAAGATGCCGATCAGACCCGAGAGTGCCAACAGGCCCACGGCCGAAGCGTCGAGCGTGCTCCAGCCACCACTGGACAGCGCCAGCGCCCACAACAGCAGCGATGCAAACAGCATGCGCCAGCGGCTGAACGCGAAAGCGCCCAGGCGCTGCGCGGGGGGCGCAGAAAAAAGGCTGGAGACCGCCCAACAGCCCGCAGCCAACAGGGCCAGGGCCTCCGGTCGCATGGTTTACAGCGGGTGGCCGGGGTCAGCTGCCGGCAATTTTCATGCGGTTGACCAGGATCGAGCCCACGGTTTTGGCGCCGTAGTTGTAGGCGTCGGCGCCCACGGCTTCAATGCCTTTGAACATGTCTTTGAGGTTGCCGGCGATGGTGATTTCGTGCACCGGGTAAGCGATTTCGCCGTTTTCCACCCAGTAGCCCGACGCGCCACGGGAATAGTCCCCGGTCACGTAGTTCACGCCCTGCCCCATCAG
Source organism: Hydrogenophaga sp. LT287 (assembly GCF_055702805.1). NCBI lineage: Bacteria > Pseudomonadati > Pseudomonadota > Betaproteobacteria > Burkholderiales > Comamonadaceae > Hydrogenophaga > Hydrogenophaga sp. LT287. The sequence continues at coordinate 103,066 of NZ_JBVPZC010000002.1, forward strand.
CTCGGTCACCAGCAGGCCGCGGCCCAGTTTCTGGATCATCGCCTTCAGGTCGTCGCCGGGTTGGGTGAGGCGGCTGGTGAGCGTGAGGTTGTGCGAGCCGCCCGCGTTGCCGGTGGTGCGCATGCCCAGCTTGCGCGCCGAGTAGGTGGACAAAAAGTAACCCTGCACGCGTCCGCCCACCAGCACTTTGCGCGCCTGTGTGCGCACGCCCTCGTCGTCAAACGGCGAGCTGCCTTTGCCGTTGATGATGTGCGGGTCTTCCAGAATATCGAGGTGTTTGGACAGCACACGCTTGCCCAGACTTTCGCCCAGAAACGTGGTCTTACGGTACAGCGCACCGCCGCTGGTGGCTTGCACATAAGCACCCAGCAGGCCAGCGGCCAGGGGCGATTCAAACAACACCGGGCATTCGGTGGTGGCAATCTTGCGGCCATTTAGGCGGGCCAGCGTGCGTTCGGCGGCGTAGCGGCCAATGGCTTGCGGGCTGGCCAGTTCTTCGGGCGAGCGCATCGAGCTGTACCAGAAATCGCGCTGCATGTTGGCGCCCTTGCCAGCAATGGGCGCCACCGACAGGCTGTGGCGCGAGCTGGCGTAGCCGCCACTGAAAATGCCGGGCTTTCCGCGCTCGCCGCCACGCATGTGGGCGCTGAAAAAATGCGACTGCTGGGCCGACACGCCCGCGCCTTCGCTGTTGTTGATCTTTTTGCTGGTGGCGAAAGCCGCCGCTTCACAGGCCAGGGCCAGCTGCGCGGCTTCGGCCGAGCTGATGGCCCAGGGGTGAAACAGATCCAGATCGGGGTAGGTGTCGGCCACATCGTCGGCATCGGGCAAGCCGGCCACCGGGTCTTCGGCGGTGAAACGGGCAATGTCAAAAGCCGCCTGCACCGTCTGGCGAATGGCGTCGGCGGAAAAGTCAGAAGTGGAAGCATTGCCGCGTTTTTGGCCCAGGTACACGGTCACGCCCAGCGACTTGTCGCGGTTGCGCTCAACGTTTTCCAGCTCGCCCTTGCGCACCGACACGCTCAACCCGGCGCCCTCGGACACTTCGGCGGCCGCATCGGCGGCGCCCAAGTGTTTGGCGTGGGACAGCGCCAGGTCCACCAGCTCTTCAAACTGGCTGCGGGCGTACTGAAAGCCCGCCAACGGCGCGCGCGCACTGGCGGGCGCTGCGGCTGGGCTGGATGCGGTTGCAGAATGGGTCGCGCGAGCGCGTGGCGGGGTGTTCGATGCTTTTTTCATGTCGACGGCTATGATACTTGCCGCCCCTACCGGCTGCTGCGCACCGCGCAGAAGCCTCATTCAGTTGGGGTCAGCGCTCCCAGCCTGACCCACCAAGCACCCAGGAATTCATGTCCCGCAAACCCACCAAAGGCTATTTCGTCCGTGGCCAGTTCGTCGCCATCGGCAGCGAATTGGACCTTGAGCTCAAGCGCGAGCTCAAGGGCTCGGTCGACATGAGCAAGACCGACCTGAAAAAATACAGCGACCGGCTGCAGGAACTGGGCGAAAGCCTGCTGACGCTGCGCGCCGACCTGATGAAGCGGCTCGACCTGTCGGAAAAGCTGGTGGACGCGGTGGCCGAGGCCAAGCGCATCACCAACTTTGAAGGCCGCCGCCGCCAGATGCAGTTCATCGGCAAGCTCATGCGCGGCCTGCCGCAAGACACCCTCGCCGCCGTGGAAGCCGCGCTGGACGAGCAAAACAAAGGTTCGGCCAAAGGCACGCTGTCGCTGCACCAGGCCGAGCAGTGGCGCGACCAGCTGATTGCCGACGACGACGCGCTGACCCGCTGGCTGCAACTGGACACCGAAGCCGACGTGCAGCAACTGCGCGCGCTGATTCGCCAGGCGCGCAAAGACGCCCAAGCCCCGCAGGCACAGGAACAGCCGGGCGAAGCGGTGCGCCACGGCAAGGCCTACCGCGAGATTTTCCAGCTGGTCAAAGCGGTGCTGACGCGCCAGAACGCCAGTGACAGCGCCGAAGACGACGGCGCCCCCGAGGAAGACGAACAGCCATGAGCGACGCACAGCAACCCGATCCGGTGCGCATCGGCATCGTGTCCATCAGCGACCGCGCCAGCACCGGCGTGTACGAAGACAAGGGCCTGCCCGCGCTGCAAGACTGGCTCACGCGCGCGCTGAAAAACCCCATCAGCTTCGAGCCGCGCCTGATCCCCGACGAAGTGGACCGCATCAGCGCCACGCTGATCGAGTTGGTGGACGCGGGCTGCTCGCTGGTGCTCACCACCGGCGGCACCGGGCCCGCGCTGCGCGACGTGACGCCCGAAGCCACGCTGGCCGTGGCCCACAAGGAAATGCCCGGCTTTGGCGAGCAGATGCGCCAGATCAGCCTCACGTTTGTTCCCACCGCCATCCTGTCGCGCCAGGTCGCGGTGGTCCGTGACCGCAGCCTGATCATCAACCTGCCCGGCCAGCCCAAGGCGATTGCCGAAACGCTGGAAGGCCTGAAAAACGCAGATGGCACGCAGAAGGTGAACGGCATCTTTGCCGCCGTGCCGTATTGCATCGACCTGATTGGCGGCCCGTACCTGGAAACGAACGACGAAGTCTGCAAAGGCTTTCGCCCGAAGTCGGCTGTGCGCCCAGCCCGCTGAATAACGCGCCAGGACCGCCGAGACGGTCTGCCACATCTTCAAAAATTCAGGGAAGTTTGTATGCCCGTTTACCGCTGCAACCAGTGCGGCCACGTCAGTGAATCGCCCGTGGCCGGCACCCAAGTGCCCTGCGCAGCCTGCCAGACCCCCTGCTCCGTGTTCGACACCGCGTTCTATGTTCGTAAGTTGATTGAACGCTACGCGGCAGCCGTGCGTGAAATCAAAGTACTCAAGACCGAAGAGCAACCGAACAACGACGGCGAACCGGCGACAGCGACAGAAGAGGCCTCTCTCAACCAAGGTGCCGACAACGCCAGCAACAAAGACTTGGCCACGGCGGCTCAGCACGCGCCGATTGAGCAGTGGCTCAAGACGCGCCAGATCGAGGCTCAGTTCGACCACAGCAACGTGGACACCAGCGGCTACTTCGATGAGGCCGCACAGCAACTCGGGCACCGTTACGACCTGTTCGGCGAGCTGATCCAGCGCGTGGCCTATGCCTACCGCAAGAGCCACACCGGGCTGAACATCGACCTCACCGGCATGGCCCAGAAGGAGGTGCAGGAGCTCACTACGCTGTGTCGCCAGCTGTACAGCCACACACTGTTCTCCCGCTACCACTACCAGAAGGTTGAAAAGGTGGTGCGACTCACGCTGCAGTCCGCACCCAAGGTGCGCCAATTCTTTGAAGGCGCCTGGCTGGAGTGGTATGCCCTGCTGGAGCTGCTGGAAGTTTTGCAGCAGCGCAAATTGGCTTTTTCGTGTGGGCGAAGCGTGAAAGTGCTGTTTCCCAACGAGGATATGCACGAACTGGATGTGGTGGCGCTTCCTGCCGGCCAGTCACCGATCTGCATCGAATGCAAATCAGGTGAGTTCCGACGCGACATTGACAAATACCAGCGCCTGCGCAAACGCCTGGGCATTGAGCGCAGCCGCTTCGTGATTTGCTCCACCGACATCACCGATGAGCAGGCCAGCAGTCTCACAGCCATGTACGACCTCACCTTCGTGAGCCTTCAGTCTCTGCCTCGCCATCTCGCCAGCATCGTCTGACCACCAACCGGAGTGAACCCCATGAAAATCACCAAAGACACCGTTGTCACCATCACCTTCCGGGCCACCGACGCCCAGGGCAAGCTGCTGGAAGACGGCAAGGAACCCCGCGCCTACCTGCACGGCGGCTACAACAACACGCTGCCCGGCATTGAAAAAGCGCTGGAAGGCCAGGAAAAAGGCTTTGCCGCCACGCTGGAACTGCAGCCTGAAGACGCCTTTGGCGTGCGCGACGAAAGCCTGGCCACGAGCATTCCCAAAAGCGAGTTCCCCCCCGGCGTGAAAGTGGGCGGCCAGCTGCAAGGCGTGGACGACCAAGGCCGCGAGCAGGTGTTCACCGTGATGAAGATCAAAGGCGACACCGTGCTGCTGGACGGCAACCACCCGCTGGCAGGCAAGGTGCTGCGCTTTGCGGTGAAAGTGGTGGATGTGCAGCCCGCCAGCGCCGAAGAAGTGGCGCATGGCCACGCGCACGGTGCCCACGGGCATCACCATTGAGCCACCCCCGCGCCGCGCTTCGCGCGTCACCCCCAGGGGGCAACACCAGCGGCCTGGCGAAGCCAGTTCCGCGGTGTTCTGGGTGAATACACTCCGCTCCGGTAAGAGCTCGCGCATCTGGAACGCCCAACCTCAGCCGGCACAAGTGCAGCCACATGAACCGAAGCGCCGGGTGGACGGCGCAGCGCAGTGAAGGAGGAGGTTTGGGCGCAGCCCAAACCGGGGGACATGAGCGGAGTCGGCCAGCCGGCGCTTGGGTTCACAGACCCACACGGCAAGAGCGAGGGGAAGCTTACTTCCCCACCAACTGGTTCAGTTTCTCGGCCTCAAAGCACTCATCGCGCGCGGCGTCGGCCGGCACGCAGTCGCCTTTTTGCTGCTTTGAAAGCGTCTCGATCGCCTGCCACAGCAGCGCAATCTGGTGCTCTTGCCCGGCGGCGCTGTCGATCAGGCCACGCATGGCCTGGGACAGCGGGTCGTCTTCCTGCGTGATGCCGTAGGCCTGAAACTTCGGCGCCACTTCGGTCACGTCGGCACTTTCACCGGATTTGCTGGGAATGATGCGCGCCGGAATGCCCACCGCCGTGGCGCCCGGCGGCACGGGCTTGATCACCACCGCGTTGCTGCCGATCTTGGCGCCGTCGCCCACTTCAAAGCCGCCCAGCACCTTGGCGCCCGCGCTCACCACCACATTTTTGCCCAGCGTAGGGTGGCGCTTGGTGCCCTTGTAAAGCGACGTGCCGCCCAGCGTCACGCCCTGGTAAATGGTGCAGCCGTCGCCGATTTCGGCCGTTTCGCCCACCACCACGCCCATGGCGTGGTCAAAAAACACCCGCTCGCCCACCTTGGCGCCGGGGTGAATTTCAATGCCGGTGAGCCAGCGCGCCACATGTGAAACGAAGCGGCCTGGCCATTTCAGGCCGTGCGTCCAGCACCAGTGGGCCGGGCGGTGCAGCCACACCGCGTGCAAGCCCGGGTAGCAGGTGATCACCTCCCAGGTGCTGCGGGCGGCGGGGTCGCGTTCAAGAACGCATTGAATGTCAGAGCGGATACGGGAAAACATGCGGTCAGTCTAGCGCTTTGCCTTCTCAGCCATTTGCAGCATGGCCTTGGCCACACCACGCAGGATGTGGATTTCTTCGTCGGTGGGTGCAGCGCGGTTGAACAACTGGTTCAGGCGCGGCATGAGCTTTTTGGGTGCAGCGGGGTCCAGAAAGTCGACCGCCACCAAAGCCTGCTCCAGGTGGGTAAGCATGCCGGCGAGCGCATGGGCATCGGCCACAGGCCGCGCGGGCGCAGCCGGCGGCAAGGCAAAGCCACCCAGGGCCTGGCGCCAGTCGTAGGCAATCAACTGCACCGCTGCAGCCAGGTTGAGCGAACCAAAGTTTGGGTCGGTGGGGATGCTCAGGCACGCGTGGCAGCGGTACACGTCTTCGTTGCGCATGCCAAAGCGCTCGGAGCCAAACAAAAAAGCCACACCGCCAGGGGGGCTCACCGGCGCAGAAGAAGCCGTCGCTGGCGTCTGGCCCAGCAAGCCTGCAAAGTGCTCGCGCGGGGTGCGGGTGGGCGGGCCAAAGTCGCGTGGCGTCATGGCGGTGGCGCACAGGTGGTCCATGCCGTCCAGCGCTTCGTCCAGCGTGTCCACAATGCGCGCCTTGGCCAGCACATCGTTGGCGCCACTGGCGCGCTGAATGGTTTCTTCGCGCCGCAGCACATTGGCCCAGCGCGGTGCCACCAGCACCAGGTCGTCAAAACCCATCACCTTCATGGCGCGGGCAACCCCGCCCACGTTGCCGGCGTGGCTGGTTTGAATCAGAACAAATCGAGAGTGCATATGGTTTCCCCCCGCGCCGCTTCGCGCCACCCCCCATGGGGGCCACACCAGCAGCCTGGCAAAGCCAGTTCTGCGGTGTGTGCTGGGCGGAGCTGGCTTGCTCCAGAGGGGTGTTGTGTTGAAACGGTAAAATCTCGTATTGTCGCTGCCCCGTATCGCCTGGGGCTTTGCTTTCCCGCTCTTCCACTGTCACGCGAGCCGCTCTGCGGCCGCGCAAAGGTTTACAAGTTATGTCGTCCACACTCCACCCCATGCTCAACGTGGCCATCAAGGCCGCTCGTACCGCCGGTACCATCATCAACCGCGCTGCGCTGGACGTGGAGTCGGTCCGGGTCTCTGCCAAACAGACCAACGACTTTGTGACCGAAGTGGATCACGCGGCCGAAGCCGCGATCATCGACACCCTGCTGACCGCTTACCCCGACCACGCCATCTGGGCCGAAGAGTCGGGCCAGCGCCCGGGCAAGCACGGCGGTGCAGACCACGTCTGGATCATCGACCCGCTGGACGGCACCACCAACTTCATCCACGGCTTCCCGGTGTACTGCGTGAGCATTGCGCTCATGGTGGGCAACAAGCTGGAACAGGCCGTGATTTACGACCCGAGCCGCAACGACCTGTTTTGCGCCACCAAAGGGCGCGGCGCTTACATGAACGACCGCCGCATCCGCGTGGCCAAGCGCATCGCCATGCGCGACTGCCTGTTGTCCACCGGCTTCCCGTTCCGTCCGGGCGACGCTTTTCAGACCTACCTGCAAATGCTGGGCGACGTGATGCCCAAGTGCGCTGGCGTGCGCCGCCCCGGCTCGGCCGCGCTCGACCTGGCCTACGTGGCGGCCGGTTTCACCGACGGTTTTTTTGAAATGGGTCTGTCGCCGTGGGATGTGGCTGCCGGCGCGCTGCTCGTGACCGAGGCGGGTGGCCTGGTGGGCAACTTCACCGGCGAGTCCAACTTCCTGGAGCAAAAGGAATGCATGGCCGCCAACCCCAAGATTTACGGCCAGCTGGTGGGCATCACGTCCAAGTACAGCAAGTTCGCCAGCGCTGGCGACAAAGCCGCGCTGCGCCAGACGTTGGGCAAGCCAGCCGTGGAAGCTGACGTAGCCCCCGCAGCGGACGCCGCCGCCGACGCATCGCCAGCGGCTGATGCGCCAGCCAAGGACGACGCAGCGCCTTTTTAACGCGCTGTGATCAAGGGGCCGCTGCGCGCCCAGCCTCATGACTGAGGCAAGGTCCACCAAAACGTGGCGCCGGCACCGGGCGCTGACTCGGCCCAGATGCGGCCGCTGTGGCGCTCCACAATGCGCGCCACAATCGCCAGCCCAACGCCGGTGCCCGGCACATCGCTGCCCACGTGCAGCCGCTGAAACAGGCCAAACAGCTTGCCTGCCCGGGCCATGTCAAAGCCCATGCCGTTGTCGCGCAAAAAGTAAGCCCGTTTCTCGGTGTCGAAACCGAGCACCAGCATCGGTTGCGCTTCCCCGCGCGAGTATTTCAGCGCGTTGTCCATCAGGTTGATCAGCACCTGGCGCAGCAGCGTGGCGTCACCCAGGGCCTGCGGCAGTGGCTGCACATCAATCCTCGCCTGCTCGGCGCTGGTGCCCAACGCCTCCACCGCCGCCTGCGCCAGTGCGTGCATGTTCACCGGCACCGCCTCCAGCTCCACCCGCACCACGCGCAGCAACTCCAGCATGTCGGTGATCATCTGGCCCATGTTGCGCGACGAGCGGGCGATCCGCTCAAACATCTCCCGCCCACTGGGGCTCAGGCCCACACCTTCGTCTTCGGCGATCAGGGCAGCAAAGCCGTTGACCGAACGCAGCGGCGCCCGCAGGTCGTGGGCAATCGAATACGAAATGGCCTCCATGTCTTTCATGGACCGCTCCAGCTCGGCGGTGCGCTCAGCCACCCGCCGTTCCAGCGTGGCATTCAGGGCACGCACCTGCTCTTGCGCGGCCACCCGCTCGCTGATGTCCAGGTGGGTGCCCGACATGAACAACACCCGCCCCTGGGCGTCGCGTTGGTGCACGCGGCCCCGGTCGTTGATCCAGACCCAGTGGCCTGCCCGGTGGCGCATGCGCACATCGCATTCGTGGTAGTCCAGCTCGCCGTCCCAGTGGCGCTGCAGTATCCGCTCGGCACGCTCCAGGTCTTGCGGGTGCACCAGCCGGCGCCAGGTTTGAAACGTGGTGGGCATCAGCTCGTCCACGGTGTAGCCCAGCATTTCGGCCCAGCGGTCGTTGATCACCATCTCGCCGGTGGCCACATTGGTTTCCCAGATGCCCGGCCGCGTGGCCTCCAGCACCCAGGCCAGCCGCTGGCGCTCGTCGCGCAGGGCCTCCTGGGTCTCCAGGTACGAGGTGACGTCGGCATAGGTGCGCACCATGCCCCCACCGGGCAACAGGCGGGTCATGATCTCCAGCATCCGCCCGTCCGACGTGCGCCGCACGTAGGCGTCGGGTGGCGTCACTTCGGGCTCCATGCCCACGTAACGGTGCAGCGAAGGGTCCAGCAACGACAGCTTGTCCCCAAAATCGCCCCGCTCCATCTGGAAACGCACCACCTCCTCGTGGCTTGGCCGCCCCGCCATCAGCGCAGGGGGCAAGTTCAGCAGTTCCAGCATGCGCTGGTTGTAAAAAGCGTAGCGCCCCTCGGCGTCCACCATGGCCAGGCCCTGGCTGATGCTGTCAAACGTGACCTGCACTGCCGCGCTTTTTTCAGCCAGCAGCGCGCTGGTGGCCTCCAGCTGGCTGCGGGTGCGTTTGCGCTCGGCGTGCCCGCGCCAGGCCATCACCAGCTGGCGCACCGTGCCCAGCAGGGGCTGCAGAAACTCAATGTCGGCTTCGGTGTAGCCGCCGGGCTGGTTGGCCAGCCCCACCATGGCCACCAGCCGCCCGCCACTGACAATGGGCACACCCAAAAAAGCCGACATGCCCGGGTGGCCCTTGGGCAAGCCCCCCGCCCGCGCATCGTCGTTGGGCGCGTTCGATATCAAGGGCTCTGCCGTGACCAGCACGCGGCCAAACAGCGTCTTCAGGTTGTGGAATTCCATGCCACCGTCTTGCTGGCGGGCGTGCTGGCGGGCGTACTGGCGACGTGTCGCCTCGTCCCAGGCGATGTTGGTGATGGCGTGGGTTTTCAGGTAAGGCTGCCCGTGCAGATCGTGCAGCACCTCGCCCACAAACCCGTACTCGCTGCCCGTCACCGACAGCAGGGCGTCCAGCAAGCCCTCAAAAGCTTGCCGCTTGTCGTCGGCTTCAATGAAAGCGGCTTGCGCGGTGCGCACCACTTCGAGCATGCGGTGCTGACGGTCGTAAGCCTGCGCGGCCTCGCGCGCTTCGGTCACGTCGGTGGTGAAACCGTGCCACAAAATCGCGCCATCGGCCTCTCGGGTGGGCACCGCCTCCACGCTGTAATAACGCAGCCCCTTCACCGGCAGCTGCACACGGTAGACCTGCCGCCACGGCACCAGCCGCTGGGCCGATTGCTGCAACGCCGCCAGCACACCCGGCAAATCGTCGGGGTGTACGCGGGCAAACAGCAACCGGGCGTCGCTGCGCAGGGCCTCGGGCTCCACTTCCAGCATGTCGCGCGCGGCCTCGTTCACGTAAGCAATGGCGCTGCGGCCGTCGGGCTGTAACCGCGCCTGGTACATCAGGCCAGGCACCCGCGCTGCAATGTTCCGAATGAACTGCAACTGTGCGTCCAGCGCCTGCGCGGCTTCGCGCTCGGCGGTGATGTCCTGCACCACGCCAAAATCGGTCTGCGGGTTGCCCGCCACGGCCGTGCGGCTGATGCGGGTGCGAAACCAGCGCTGCTGGCCATCTGGGCGTTGCCAGCGAAACACCACCTCACGCCCGTCGCAGGCCGCGCGCGCGGCCAACCAGGCGGGTTTGTCGTCGGGGTGGATACCGCTGCGTCCCTCAACGCGTTTGATCAGATCCCGTGGATTCAGACCGGTAATGTCGTACAAGCCAGCAGACCACATCACATCGAGCTCGCTCGCGGCGTTGGTCCAGTGCCCCACCGTGGCGACTCGCTCCACCGCCTCATGCAGTTCCACGCGCTGCTGCAAAGCCAGGTTGGCGTCGCGCAGCGCCTGCTCGGTCTGCTGGCGCGCTCGCTCGGCGGCCACTTCGGTGGTGGCCTCGGTCAGGTACACCAGCAGCAAAGGCTCGGGCAACACACGCAGCACCTGGCTGTGCAGGCGCGCATGGTGCGCCACCCCTTCACATAGCCACAGGGTTTCGTGCTGGTCGCCCTTCATGTCGTTCACATAGGCTTGGCGGGCTGCTTCGTCCGGCCAATGCCCGAGCTCCACCGTGGTGCGCCCAAGGGCGGCTTCGCGCGTCAGCCCCGTCAGCGCCAGCCACGCATCGTTGACGGCAACCAGGCGTCCGTCGCGCAAACGGCTGACACTCGCTGCCAGCGGTGAGGCCATGAACAGGGCCTCAAAAGGCAAGCTGCTGTCGCCACCGCGATCGTCGGTCAAAGGGTCAGGAATCGGGTTGAGAGGCATGCGTGATAGGCCGTTGACGTATGCAAAACGATGCACGATTGTGCTGCAAGGGCCTGGCATAGGGGAGAACCCGAACTGCTACAGTCTCCGGTTGATCTGAAACCGTACGACGAGCCCGCCTTGAACGCCCCGCTGGACAAACACACCCCCATGATGCAGCAATATGTTGGGGTGACGCAACGTGTAGCCCAGCTCTCATAGGCAAAGCGCACGAAAACGTGTCGGGCTACACGTTCAAAAAGTACACCGAGCTACACCGGGGCTACACCAAGCGCCCTAGGAGCAAGGCACCGCTCAATAGCACTCGCCCCCCCCACAGACAGGGGTGTGAAAGAAACAAGATGTTGGGCTAATATTAGAACTAGCAGAGTCCTACACAGGCTGTGCTCCGCCTGCATACACAGCCCAACGCCGAAAAGCCCAACCTTTGGTTCTATCAAGCATTGTCTGGTCACTCTTCACCGCGTTGAACCGAATTCAATCCCACTCACCCATCTTCCAAAATGAAGCTTCTATCAAAGGCAGTCGCAGCTACTCTTTGTTTTAGCACAGTATTTTTGGGGACAGCATATGCATGCCCCTCAGAAGCAACCTTAAACATAAGGTCCTCAAACTATCGCGGCGTCATAAATATTGAGTTACGAAAGGGGGTACGACCTGGCTCCCAAATCACTGCAACCAATAGCGTCAACACAAGCGGAACAGTGGTATTTCGCAACGTATGCCCTGGGCGCTATTTTTACGCGTTTTCAACACCAGACTCACAACAGGTCAGTACCACTCAATATTTTGATGTTATAGACGATGGTGATAGGTACAGCATGCCTGAAATAACCGTCACCTATTCACGGAGCAGCACACCAGACACCCAGCGGGTTGGCACTGCAAAGCGCAGCGATCTTTAAACATTCAACGCCTAGACCCACCAAGATGGAAGACGTTGAAGAATACAACCAGCGCGCGAAAAATCTTCGAAATGAAGGACGCTTAGAAGAGTCAATACTCGTGGCAAGAAAAGCCACGACTATTGATCCAGACAACGCTAACGCGTGGTGGCAGCTAGCCCTTACTCTTCAAGATAAAGATGGTATTGCCGCATCGATCAAAGCCTTAGAAAAGGTGGCGGACCTTGCTCCACACTTTGCCATCGGCTTGTGTGAGCTAGGGTATGCATACAAAAAAACCGCTCAAATAGATAAAGCTATTGAACTGTACCAAGAAGCTTTACAACAAGACGCTGAACATGTTCGTAGCCTACGATTCTTAATCGTAGCACTTGGTGAGCGCGACAAGAACGGCGATGTTGAACTGAAACTAGACGCCCTCAGACGCCTTCAAGCAGTGACAACACTCACCGACGATGAACACTTTGATCTAGGCTTTGTACTAACCAAAAAGCGAGAATTTTTAGAAGCCGCCGTTCAGTATGAAGCATATACAAAAGAAAACCAGTCGCAGGGCAGCGCCTATTTTAATCTATCCATTGTTTACGAGAATATTGGACGTGATCTAGATGCACTTGATGCACTAAGAAAATCAATACAAATACGTGGAAGCGAGGAGCGCACTCAAAAAGTCGTTGCAAACCTTGAAAAAAGGCTGTTACCACTGCGTACACGGGTTATGGCGAAAGGACAGCCATACCTCAAAGAAGAAGACTGGTACCAGCACTATATTAACCCCTTTACGCTGTTAAACATCGATGATGTTTACGACGTTTTAGATGAGCCAAAAAATCTACAAAAAGCCAAAAAAGCGCTTTTTCAAGAGATTGAGCTCGAAGAAGGAAAAATCTCTTGGGTGCCGGGTCTGGTCATAGATAAGTCAACAGCAATGACCATCTGTGAACCATTGAGTGAATTTGATGTTTGGGACACACATAGAGCCATTTATGAGAATAAAGCACTGTGTGATTTTCTGACACGAGGAAATCTAGAACACTTTCTTATAGATGAGTGTCCAGATGAGATACAGCTTCACTACAACCAATCCGATTCGCTAATCGAATACATCAGCCCTAAGTTTGCTAGTCAATACAATATTGTTCTAGGCAAGGCAATCGACCAGGGAGATGTAGACGCCGTTAAATGTTTACTCGATGGGCGCCGCTGGGTCCTGGCACGAGATATAGAGCGTTGCTTTGAAAGTGCCAGACGCGCGCTTGACCGTTTGTGCGCACCGCTCGAAAAACTAGCAAAAGATGCCGAGACACTACGTTTCTCGATGTCAGATATTGAGCGCGCGTTTAATAAAGGCGCCTTAAACCTAATATTGCCACACCTGCCAGCAGAATTTCACGAAACTCACGCGAAGGTTTGGCATGCACTTAGAGCGCTTGCAGTGCGCTACCTAAGGCAGACCGATGATGCAGAAGGCGTCAAAAAAATATTGGCACTGAGCAAGGTTTCGGCTTCAAAATCGCCGGCACTGGCACATCAGTTGAGTGAAGACGAGACGGCAATCAACGAAATGATTGCAGAAGAAAAAAAACATGAAGCAAGATTGACCTTTGGTCAAAGAAGCGCATCGATCACAAAATCTGGTGTTCAATTTGATAATAAAAAAATCAACCCAGAGGACATCATCGCAACACGATGGGGTCTGACCGTGACAAGCAACAGCCCCAGAACAATACGTCACAGGGTTGCATTCAAAGATAAATTTGGAACTGAGATAGACATCAATTGGTCAACAACAGATGACTTTGAAGAGCAAAAGAAGCTCTGGTCCAAATTGATTGATGCCATGTTCCATTATTTGATGGATACAATCATCGAAAACTTCAAAACGCGTCTTAAAACAGAGGGCAACACACGCGTGGGGGGCTTGGAAGTTTCACAGTCTGGCATTATTTTCGAGATTAGCGGATGGTTTAACAATAAACGTGAACTGTGCACATGGGACACGCTACATTCGTCGATTGAAAACGGCTCTGTGGTGTTGACCAATACCCAAAATCGCAAAGCAACCGTTACGCTCCCTCTGGAAACAACGGATAACGCCTTCATCCTACATATTCTTGCAAAGAAGAAAGATAGCTGAACTATGTCTTCGCCACACCACATTGAGTTACCTAAGTACGTGTCTCTTACGCTAAATCATCTATACGAGATTGAGCGCAAGCTAGCCCTGCACGGTGACAGCGCAGGGATAGCTCGCAACGTGGAGCGTATTAAAGATGCATTTGCAGGCGAGCGCGTATTTTATGAAGACCCTATGGGGCAAAGTTTCAGTGAGACGCGCACAGATTTAGAAGCCTCCATCTCTGGTGAAGGAACTGAAAACCTTGTCGTTATCGAAGTAGTCAAGCCGATCATTCGGGCAGGCGATCAGACTTTTTCACGCGTGATTCAAAAAGGGATCGTCGTGGTCAAATCCAAAGAAGATAGTATTTCAAACGAGCAAAAAGGAGATCAGAAATGAGCAATACCATCAACTTTGGCATTGACCTTGGGACCTCTAACTCACTGATTGCAAAGTTTGACAAAGGGCACGTTGAGGTCTTTAAAAATCCAAGTGGTTTCAAAGAATCCCTGCCCTCAATTGTTGGATTTAGAAATGACCGCACACTCATAGGTGACCAGGCGCGGGCGTATTTGCTACGTGATGCCAAAAGTGTGGTCAGTCGTTTCAAGCGCAAAATGGGTACGTCTGAGAGCTTTCAAATAAAATCGTTGGGAACATCAAAGACTCCCGTGGAGCTCTCTTCGTATGTACTTAAAGAACTAAAAAACTTTGTTCAAACAGGTGAAGAGCTAGATTCGGCTGTCATCACAATTCCCGCATCGTTTGACACCCTACAAAGCAATGCAACCAAAGAGGCGGGAGCACAAGCTGGATTTAAAAATGTCATCCTCCTGCAAGAACCTATCGCAGCAAGCCTAGCTTACGCAAATAAGGAAAAGAGCATTGACCTTAAAAATAGTCAATGGCTGGTTTACGATCTAGGCGGCGGAACATTTGATGCCGCACTTGTCAAGATTGTGGAAGGCGAGCTAACCGTGATGGACCACGAAGGAGACAACTACCTTGGTGGAACAGACTTTGATGCCCTGATGATTGAAAAGCTTGTTGTTCCTGAGCTTATGAGGCGGGGTAAGTTTGACGATCTTCTAAATCAGATGAAGAGTCAAAGTGGGCGCTACAACCAGTTGTGGTACACCCTACTGACCAAAGCTGAAGAAGCGAAGGTGGACCTGTCGGCTAAGACTTCTACCGAAATTGATCTGGGCACGATCAGCGTAGAAGACGACGAAGGCAATACCATTGATAGCATCATCACCATCACACGAAGTGATTTTGAGGCAGTGGTCAAGGATATGGTCGAAGGGACCATTGACATGATCAAAAAGATACTGACACGTAATTCATTGCAGCCCTCAGATTTGAAATTCATTCTCATGGTGGGCGGCTCGACGTATATACCTTATGTACGCAAACGTGTTCAAGAGGTCATGGGTATTGCTGTAAACACAAGCATCGACCCCACCAATGCTATTGCCGTGGGGGCTGCCTATTTCGCTGGTACAAAAGAAAAATCTAGTGCAGGAACAGATAAGCCAAAAACATCAAACTCACCGCTAAAAATCCGCACCGCGTACAACAAGACATCCCAAGAACTAGAAGAGCCGTTTACTGCCAAAATCGAAGGCAATACAGCAGGGATGCAGTATCGAATCGTGGCAGAAGACGGCTCGTTTGACACAGGTCTGAAAAATCTCGGTACACGGGTAACTGAGGATTTACCGCTGCGTGAAGGTGCTTACAACATTTTCACTTTCAAAATTTTCGACGCACAGGGCTCGGCTGTCCCTATTGATGCTGGGCATATACAGATTGCACAAGGTCGCTATAGCGTTGCAGGTCAAATGCTGCCTGACGATATTTGCCTCGTGGTTGACGACGTTGCAGCGAACGACACGCGCTTAATCACCCTGTTCAACAAAAACGTAGTTTTGCCTGCTCAAACTAAAAAGACCCAAGAGCTGGGGCGCACGATCGTCAAGGGATCAAACGACGAGCTGCGGATTTTTGTGGTAGAGGGTCCAGCCAACCGCCACTCATCTACCAATAAGCCACTAGGAATGTTGCTAATCACGGGCAAACAAATTACTCGCGACCTTATCAAAGGGACGGAGGTAGACTTAAAAATCTCAATGTCTGAGTCGCGTGACTTGACAGTTAGTGCTTATTTGAACGGTACGGACCAAGAGTTTTCTCAGGTTTTTAATCCAAAGAGCCGATCGGTTTCTACGCCTATTTTGGCAACTGAGACACTTCAATTAGAAGAGAAGCTTCAAGCTGAGATTTCAGATGCCAAAGAGAGCGGACAAAGAGAGGTGGTGACTGGGCTTGAAAAGACACTTGCAGGTGTTCAGAATCTTATGGGTGAGGTTGCTGAGTTGTCTGATGACGATGTAACCGATAAGAAATATCAGCTCGAAGACAAGAAGCGCGAGCTAGCGCGAGAAATGTATGAGCTCACTTCTGGTAAGCGATTAGATCAAGCCAGAAAAGAATATCAAGAAGCAAAGTCTGATGTTGCTCAGTTAGTCAACGAGTCAGGAAATGATCGTGAACGCAATCAATTAAAAGATGTTTTTGCACGTGAGCAGACATTTATTAACTCCAACAACCCTGAAAAGATTCAGTCTGAAACTGCTAATCTTAAATCCATTCAATGGGCGATTTTGTTTAGAACACCAGACTTCCTCAAAGGCATGTTTAGTCATCTAAATGAAAAACGACCATCGATGAACGATCAAATCCAAGCCACTCAACTCGCTGAAAGTGGTAAACGTGCAATTGCCAAGGAAGATTGGGAGGAGCTTCGGATGATCGTTGGTCGGATGTGGGACCTGGTGCCAGCCGAACAAATGAACGAGCAAGATCGGCGCATGTTTACTGGTTTGGTCTAAATCAGCGGAACATAGTTTCAGCGCTTGTTGGGATCAGACAAGCTGGGCACCACGACCAAGTGTCTTGTTTTCTGTAGCGCCTTCCGGGGCACCTCAAAAACTTATAGACACTTGTGACAAGGTGCGCTAAAAACGCACAGTTACAACCTCTTGGAGTTCAGAGCATGACTGAAAAAGCGAGCTACGACCAGTACCAAAAAATTCAAGCCCAAATCGCGGAGCTTGAAGCCAAGGCAAGATCGGTCCGTGAAGCACTGCTTGCCGATGAGATCAAAGCCATCAAGGCGAAGATTAAAGAACTTGGACTCAAACCCAGCCAGCTTTTCTCGGTTGCCGTGCTCTCTGGCGAATCCCAAGCGGCTCCTGTGAGCATGGGTGAAAAAATCGCTAAGGCAAGCAAAGCCAAAGAGCCTACCGAAGTGAAGTACCGTGGTCCTAATGGGGAGACGTGGGGCGGTGGTCGTGGACGTAAACCCACTTGGGTTCAAACGATTCTTGATGCTGGTGGTGACATCGAAAAATTCAGAGTTTGATACCGCAACAAACGTAGATTTCAAAGCCCCATAAGGGGCTTTTTTATCGACCACTAAAATTTATCCTCTATCCCTTCAAAATTAAAAAATGGGAGCGACTTGGCTCCCATTTCAAATCTACAAGTAGGAAATCAGCAAATTGCTCCACCCTTGTGGGTTTTGCATCCAGACTCTGGTGCAATTGCAAATTGCACAGTGGCGTCAGTGTTTAATCTGGCATTAAAAATAATAGTATCGCCAGATGAGATACTACCTGCCGCGATTGGAATGCCGGTAACTTGAAGCGTGTCACTGTCGTGACCGGACACAGTCCATTTAGTTGTATCAAGAGCACCTGTTGAGTCGTATGCACTCTGAACAACCTTACCACTTGCAGTCGGCAAAGGGATTGTCACAGCCGAAGACATTGTGTCATCAGAATTTCGTACTCCATCTCCGTTTGTGTCTTCGTTATATACAGCCAATTGATCAACCGTATCCCCTTCTGGGTTCCATTTTTTTACACCTGCGTCATCGTATACGCATTCGCCTTGCTGAGCACACACTGACAGTGCGGTCTTCATAGGTGCAACAGCCATCACCATTTCAGAATAGCGCGCCTTATCTGTGTAATTATTATATGCCGGAAGGGCAACCGCTGCTAAAATACCGATGATTGCAATAACAATCATTAATTCAATCAAGGTAAAGCCTTTTTGTAAAAATTTCATATTTATCTCCTGTTTTGTTTTTATTTTTTAGTTTCGCACGGGAAGCATCAACCGAATCAAAATCGACAAGGGAGCAACTGCGCGTTGTTTTTGCGGTGCATCTTGCTAATTAATAACGATACAATTTGTATATCGTTTTGCAAGAAAAACAACGACCGCTCATCTGTAATCTTAAATAGAAATTGCGCAAAAATTGCAGCACTTTTTCACGAATAAATGTTCGAAATCCAGTTGCACTCATGTTGCACTGACTTATATCAGACGCTTTTAAGCCTGATATCAGACGTTTTAGGCAATAAAAAAGCCGCTTGATGCGGACTTTTGAGATTGAAAACAGGAGAAAAATAGAAAAGATGAACCGTTAAACCAGAAATTATACGTTTGCCGTTGCATTGTTGGTAGCAAGGCGATAGTTTGAAAGCCACCAGAGTCCTTATGCATTCTCATAGGGAGCCCCTGGTGGCTTTTCGTTTTTGCAGGCGTCTGATATCAAAAAAGTTGCATTATTTACTGCAGCACGAACACATACCGTTCATAGATTCATTGTCCAAAACAGAAAGTTGAGCGCCTATATCTATTTAAAGGAGGAAAAAATATGGCTTCAATAACCAAACGCACGACCAAAGAAAATTCTGATACCTGGCTTGTCCAGATACGGGTAAAAGGTCACAAGACCATCAACAAAACGTTTCTTACGTATGACGAGGCTCTCAAATATGCCAATAAGGAGGAGTTGAGAGTCCGCAGAAACGTCGCCAATCGTGGGAAAGGCGATACAAAGGCGTTTATGAATTCCAAATTCATAGACGTCATTGAACTTTACAGAAAAGAGGTTGACTCAACGAGCAAGGTATCCATGCAGCTAAGAACCGTCATAAAGCACTTTGGAAGCATCACCATTGGAGAGATCAGCAAAAAACATCTTAAAGAATACATCGTCAAAATGCTAAAAGAGCAGACTCATATCAAAAGCACATTCAAGGCAGGCACTATTGCTAGGCATTTCTCGTCGATGGCAAAAGTCTACAAATGGTATGCAGATGAGATGGAAGTCGATATATCCAATCATCCATTCAAAACGTCCCTTCTTCCTGGCGGATGGGATGTGAAGCGTGAACGACGACTTTCACGGGAAGAGGAAAAGCGCCTGAGAGCCAGAATGCACCAAGCCAAAAACGGGTTTGTATGGCAGTTGCTTCTTACCTTTGCCATCGAAACAGCCGCGAGACTTCAAGAGATGCTCTACGCCAAATGGGAGGAGATTGATCTTGATGCAGGCGTCTGGCGTATTCCAGCCAAACACTGTAAAACCAGAAAAGCGCGCTCTGTTCCAATAAGCTACAAAGCGCTGGCTTGTTTGAAAATCCTCAAAGCACACGCCTCAACTGAAGACGCTCGAATTTTTCACTGGTTTAAAACTAAAGACGGATGTGCGGGCACTTTTAAGTACTTCACCGAGACCATAGGTTTAGAGAATTTTCGCTTTCATGATCTTAGACATGAAGGCATAAGTCGTATGGTTCTTTTCCGCAGACAACTTTCTGTTTTTGAGATTATGAAAATCGTCGGGCACAGCAGTTTAGACATGCTCAATCGCTATGCCAATCTTAGAGGTGAAGAGCTGGTGGAGCGCTTTAATGCGAAACCCAAAAAATAACTCGCCACAGACGCCCACCGAACGGTGGGCGTTTTTCATCACAGAAGGAATAATAAAAAAGCATACATGGGAGGATTAGATGAACAGCAACATCAAAGAGGATAGTGACAGTGAACCGAACAGTTCAAAGCTCAGTGGAAGAAAAAAGAAAGGTCCTAATAGCTACACGCCGTCTAAACAGCGGTGGGAAAATGAAGCTAACTGGTACAGCTCAAAAGTCGCGGTGTGGCTTAATCCCCAGAGAGCCCACGCCCTGTGGCATTACGCCAAGATCAACCGCCTACCTGCTCTTCCCACCGAAGCGCTGTATCACCTCATCGACACCATAGGGAAGCAAGCCCCAAATAGTAGCGTTGCCGCCGACACCCCATGGTCAGATCATCAAGTGGTGGCTGGTCTGGAAGAGCGCCTGGATCGGTTTGAAGCATCGACCAATCAGGACCTGACCGCGATCAGCACTTTGCTTCTGGAAATACTCAGAGCGCTAAGCTCCGACCTGGTAGAGCCCAAGGCGGCACATGAGCGTTCACACGAACCTTCAGCGGGCATTCCAATACGTCAGTGGCTCGATAGCCTAAGTGGCGGTGCATTCCAAGTAAAACCAACGTTGGTGGTTGCTGCTCTGGTATTGCCTAAATCGGTCGCGATTTCAGAGGGTGTTTCTGTCTGCCAAATCTCCGTTCTTCAAATCAATGGCAAACGGGAAAACACTCAAATCGAGTATGTTTCTCTGCCCAGCCTTACGGTACACACAGCCGTAAAAAAAGAGCCCACAGGCTCCACGTTACTTATTGCACGACTCAAAACTAGCACATGGTCTATTGAACTTGCAGCCGTCAGTGCAGACGGAAAACAAAAAAGTACACTTGCCACATTTGAGATTTAACGGAGACCTCACGGAGCCGTGATCACGTCGACATCGCGGAGGCATAGTAGGTGCGTCAGGTGTATGAATTATTCTGTCCACACCACCACCTATACACTCACATCCTCCAAACACGCTCACCCTTTTTGGCTCAAACGCTGCTCCAAATGGCTAGCCTCATCCATAGCTTGAATCTGTAAAATTTCTTGACTCAACAAATTCCGAACGATAGAGCTAAATTTCGAACGCTCTGAATTTAACCAATTTCTTTTCAATGCAAGTAGAACACCAGTCCAGCAAATACTGACTTCGTCAAATTTGATTTGATCAAAACTGGTAGAAAGTGCATGCCCAAGAATATTTCCATCTTTTTCCCACCAAGGCTCTGGAATCAGCAGATCGGAGATGGATTGGAACATTAGTCCACGGCGGATAGCTGCATGACCTGTGGAATCGGTGCGGTTTTTGGCAATCCAGTCTTTAAGGCTACCCACGGTATAAAGCACCTTTTGATTGCGGCTCTTAGTGCCCTCTTCGCTGATGCCTTGAACGTATTGCGGTCCTTTGCCACTAGCACGCATTCTTTTAAGGGTGGCGTCCGACACATCCAAATACACGCTGGCTAAGTCTTGCGTTATGGGCGTGTCGTCATCCAAAGCATTAAGGCGACTTCTCACCTGTGCCTTGGCAAAGCTCTCTTGAAGCTCGGTAGGCAAATACTTGATCCAGTCGTCCGAGATGGCGGCGATGCCTGGTGCAAAGGTCTCATCCATGATATGTACTCGGTATGGGGCTGCAACTGATATCAGACACTATACGGCGGTTTTGCTTTTTCGGTAGGGTTTAGCTACCCAGTCATCATCGGGCAGTGGTGGAGCCGATAAGGGACGAAGAGCGTTATAGACCCTTGGAGCGTAGGAAAGAATTGTTTGCTCAATACGCTCCATCGTTTCGCTCAGACGCTTCCACTCGGCTTCGGTATAGCGTCTGGTGACACTGCCCGCACCGTGATTTAAAAGATTGGAAATTATGGTGGTGCTGATATTGAGGCTTTCGGCTACGCGTCCAAAAGAGCGCCGTAAATCGTGAGGCGTGACCTTTTCAATACCTGCGTCCCGCATGACGGAAGCAAGCATTTCGGTGGGGTCTGTGTAGCAGCCTGTTTTTGAGGTTTTGTTTTGAGCCGGGAAAACAAATTTTTGACGAATAGGGGTGTGCCCTTTGAAGGATGGCGTGTTTTCAAATTCTTCGGCAAGCTGCTCTTGACGCATCTGCAACAGATTTAAAGCCATGGGGGCAAGCGGTAGCTCATGGTCAGAGCCGTTTTTGGTCTTGTAGAAAAATATCTTCTTTTCTTTCAGGTCCACCCATGAAGTGGTTGCCAGCTCTTTTTTAGGCACCAGCTCTTTCCATTGCAACACCCGATGCTCGCTTTTACGGCATCCCCACAGCAGTCCACACAGCAGGTAATCGGTAGCCGTGTGCTTATAGGGACGCTTATCCCAAAGCGTATTAATAAACGCTCCTAGCTGCTCACTGGATATGGGGTTGCGGCGGTTGTATTCTTTGTAGGCACGCTCCAACTCTTCGCGTCCTCGATACATCTTTTCAATTTGAAGGATGTCAAAGGGGTTGACCACAAGATGCGGCACTACCCCTTTTTTAGAAGCTTCCAGTAGCAGCAGCTTGATTTTGTATTTGATCGCAGCAGAAGCCCAGCGCATGGTTTGTTCAGCGGCTGTGGGCGTTTTAGCCTTCATGGCTAAAAACTTTTCTTTGATCTCGTCGCTCGTAAGTTCACTCACACGGCGGTTGTGCCAATCGCTTAGGCGCTGGATGCCCTTTTCGAGTGTGTTGATCGAGTTTTCGGTCGCGGGCTTGGCACGGGTTTTTAGGTGCTTGATGTACTGCTCGAAAATCTCACCAAGTGTGAGGTCTTGATATTCTTTTTCCCGTTCTATCGCGTTGGGATTTCTGCCCGTGTCTTTGATGGTTTTTAAAAACTCAAAGCCCTTTTCATAGGCTTCTTTTAGACTTTGAAAATCACGCACGCTGCCGATTTTGCTTTTGATGACCCGCTTGCCATCACGCACTTGGATCAAAAAGCTTTTGCCCGTGGCACCCACTTTGATGCCAAAACCTCGGGGAGCATCCCGACTGGTATCAAAGACGATATAGGGCTCACGGCGCTCATTGGGCTCAAAGACGATCTTGCCCTTGGCATCGGTGACAATGGTCCCTTGGGCGTCCAGTCTGGGGCGCGTGTCAAATTGCAGGTCAAGGCGCACCAGGTTCAAGGTCAGCTCGGTATGCATCGGCTCTCTCCTATTCAGTCAAAGTCAGCGCTCACACAGCCATCGGCTGTATTGACGCTCGTCCAGCCTGCGGCTGTGGTCAAGACACGTCTATGGGCTCCTCGCGTTAGGCGTCACCCCAGCGCCTCCAAGTTCGGCTGTGGGCACGCGTACCGCACGCTCCTGCGGTGTGTAGCCCAGCACCAGCACATCCCCTCGGACCTCGGCAACCACTGCACGTTTGCCACTAGGCTACAACCCACTAAAACACCGAGCTACACAATAAAATCAAGCACTTACAAGATATGTAGCCCAGTGACTTGTATTGTCTGCCATTGGGGGCAATCATGCTACACGCAGGCTACAAAAATGTGCTCTCACATGCGCTCAAAAGCACCCAAGTGCACCCACATGAGCTCATTCGTAAGCGTACAAGTAGTTGATTTATATGGAAAATAGCTTAGAGCACGTCATGGCACTGGGGCTTGAAAACCACACCCCTATGATGGCGCAGTATCTGGCCATCAAGGCCGGATACCCCAACACGCTGGTGTTCTACCGCATGGGCGATTTTTACGAGCTGTTTTTCGGTGACGCGGAAAAAGCGGCGCGGCTGCTCGATATCACGCTCACCCAGCGCGGGCAGTCGGCGGGCGAGCCGGTGGTCATGGCCGGCGTGCCGTTTCATTCGCTGGACACCTACCTCGCCCGGCTGATCAAGCTGGGCGAGTCGGTGGCGCTGTGCGAGCAGGTGGGCGACGTGGCCACGGCCAAAGGCCCGGTGGAGCGCAAGGTGGTGCGGGTGGTGACGCCAGGCACCCTGACCGACACGGAGCTGCTGTCCGACAAAAGCGAAGCCTTGCTGATGGCCGTGCACCCCGGCGCCCGCACCGGTTGTGGGCTGGCCTGGATGTCGGTCACCCAGGGCATTGTGTTTCTGGCGCAGTGCAGCACCGATGCCCTGCCCGACTGGATCGCCCGTGTGGGGCCGGGTGAGCTGCTGTACAGCGCCGAGGTGTCGCCCGCCTTTGAGAAAAACCTGCAAACCCTGGCCAGCCAGCCCAGCGCGGCCGGCACCCGGCTGGTGGCGGTGGTACGCCCAGCCTGGGCGTTTGACGCAACCCTGGGCGAGCGCAAGCTGCTGGAACAACTGCAGGCCGCCAGCCTGGCCGCATGGGACGCGCAAGACCTGCCCGACGCCCACGCCGCCGCCGCCGCACTGCTGAATTACGCCGAACACACGCAAGGCCGCGCGCTCACCCATGTGAAGAGCCTCAAGGTGGCGCGCACCGATGAACTGATCGACCTGCCGCAAAACACCCGGCGCAACCTGGAACTGACCCAGACCCTGCGCGGCGAAACCAGCCCCACGCTGTTTTCGCTGCTCGACGTGTGCTGCACCGGCATGGGCAGCCGCCAGCTGCGCAGCTGGCTGCTGGAGCCCCCGCGCGATCGCACCCCCGCCCGCGCCCGCCTGCACGCCATAGGTAGCCTGCGCGGCGGGCTGTGGCAAAGCCTGCGCCAGGCGCTCAAAGGCGCGACCGATGTGGAGCGCATCACCGCCCGCACCGCGCTGCGCCAGGTGCGCCCGCGCGAGCTGGTGGGCCTGGGCCAGACGTTGGAGCGCGCCCAGCAACTCGCGCAACAGCTGGGCACACCCAGCGGCTTGCTGGGCCAGATAGCCGCCCAGTTGCAGCCGCCCGAAGGCTGCGCCGGCCTGCTGCGCGCCGCCCTGCTGTCCGAGCCGGCAGCGCTGGTGCGCGACGGTGGCGTGATCAACGACGGCTTTGACGCCGACCTGGACGAGCTGCGCGGCATACAAAACAACTGCGACGGCTTCCTGATTGAGCTGGAAGCCCGCGAGCGCGCCCGCACCGGCATTGCCAACCTGCGGGTGCAGTTCAACCGCGTGCACGGCTTCTACATTGAAGTCACGCAGGGCCAGGTGGACAAGGTGCCCGACGACTACCGCCGCCGCCAGACACTGAAAAACGCCGAACGTTTCATCACACCCGAGCTGAAGGCGTTTGAAGACAAAGCCCTCAGCGCGCAAGACCGCGCGCTGGCCCGTGAAAAGTGGCTGTACGACCAGCTGCTGGACCAATTGCAAAGCTTCGTGCAGCCGCTGAGCCAGCTGGCCCGCGCCATGGCCGCGCTCGACGCGCTGTGCGCGCTGACCGAGCGCTCGCTCACGCTGGGCTGGACCGAGCCGCAGTATGTGCCCGAGCCCTGCATTGACATACGCGGCGGGCGCCACCCGGTGGTGGAAGCGCGGCTGAACGAAACCAGTGGCGGCAGCTTCATTGCCAACGACACGGTGATGGGCCCCAAGCAGCGCATGCAAATCATCACCGGCCCCAACATGGGCGGCAAAAGCACCTACATGCGCCAGGTGGCGGTGATCGTGCTGCTGGCCAGCGTGGGCAGCTACGTGCCGGCCACCAGCTGCCGCCTGGGGCCCATTGACGCCATCCACACCCGCATTGGCGCAGCCGACGACCTGGCCAACGCGCAGTCCACCTTCATGGTCGAAATGACCGAAGCGGCACAGATATTGCACGCAGCGACCCCCAGCAGCCTCGTGCTGATGGACGAAATTGGCCGCGGCACCTCCACCTTTGACGGCCTCGCCCTGGCCGGCGGTATTGCCACCCACCTGCACGACAAAGCGCGTGCCTTCACCTTGTTTGCCACCCACTATTTCGAGCTCACCGAATTCCCCGCCAGCCACCATGCGGCGGTGAACGTGCATGTGAGCGCCGTGGAAAGCAGCGGCAAGGGCGGCATTGTTTTTTTGCACCAGATCGAGCCCGGCCCGGCCAGCCGCAGCTACGGCATTCAGGTGGCCCGCCTGGCTGGCGTGCCTGCCAGCGTGGTGCAACACGCGCGCCACGCGCTGGCCGCGCTGGAAGCGCAGAGCGTCAACGCTCAGCAACAAGTCGATTTATTTACCTCCCCACCCCTGACGCCCGAAGCAGAACCCAGTGCAGTGGAGGCGGAACTGGCGCGGGTTAATCCCGATACGATCAGTGCACGCGATGCGCTCGAATTGGTTTATCGACTCAAGAAGATCACAAACACATGAAACACTGGGTTTTGACTTGCCTGTTGGCCTGTACAGGCGTTCTTCCCGTAAAAGCCGACCCGAAGTTGTGGGAAATCATCAAAACACAACCCAACGTGGTGTTGGTGGGCCGTCACATGGATGTGGAGCGGGGCCGTGGTACCCATTTCGACCCCACCGGCAACTGCCAGGGCGAGGTGATGCTGACCCCAAAAGGCCGTAAACAAGCGGTCGTATTTGGCGAGGCATTCAAGGCCCAAGGTGTGGGTGCGGACAAGCTCAACATCGTCGCCTCGGCCATGTGCAGGATGCGCGACACCGCCATGCTCGCGTTTGGCAAAGCCACTTTAGACCCAGCCCTGCGCGAATCTTTTTCCGGTGGTGGTGGGCGTATGAACGAGTTCATGGATGCAGCCGAAGGCTGGATCAAAAAACACCGGGGAACGACTCCATTGCTGTTGCTGACCCACCACCCCAACATCGATGCATTGACTGGCGAGCAACCCGACTACGGTCAAGTGGTGGTAACTCAGTCGGACGACAGCGGTGGTCTGAATGTGCTGGGCATTTTGCGGTTGTTCAATCCAGCTGATTTTTAAGAACAAACAGGGAGAAGGACATGAAACGACGCTTTGTACTGGCAGGATTGTTGGCACTAACAACCCTTGCCGAGGCACAAGACCGGTCGATGCAAGCCGAAAAGGCACTCACCGTGTTGCTGTTTACCGAAGAGGCCGACGAATTCACCGCCTACCGCTTCATCAACAGTCGGGGATATGTGGAAATCATTTTCGCGTCAAACACGCCGCGAGACACCGCCAAGGCTCTGATGGAAAAAATCAAGGCACTGCCGGACGTAGCAGGGGCTCGGGAGAGCTTTTCGGGAACGCCCTGCAAGCGGTTCTGAGCCTGGGGTTCGCGGTGGCGTCATCGGACAGGTGGATAAACTCACAGGTTCCGTTGTTCTACCCTGTGCCAGCCCGCCTGGCTCGAAAACGCTCCCCAAATGACTTATTGCGTCGCCGTCAAACTCAACGCCGGATTGGTGTTCCTCTCCGACTCCCGCACCAATGCGGGCCTAGACCAGATCAGCACCTTCCGCAAAATGATCGTGTATGAAAAACCGGGTGACCGCTTCATGTGCCTGCTCTCAGCGGGCAACCTGAGCATCTCGCAGTCGATCCGCGAGATTCTTCAGGTGGAGCAACTGGACAACCCCGAAGGCGGTGACCCGATCACGATCTGGAACGCCAAAAGCATGTTCGACGCCGCCCGCGTGCTGGGCGCGGCGGTGCGCCATGTGTTTGAGCGCGATGGCGAGTCGCTGCAACGCGCCGGGGTGGACTTCAACGTTTCCATCATCTTTGGCGGGCAGATCGCGGGCGAAGGCATGCGCCTGTTTCAGGTGTATTCGGCCGGCAACTTCATCGAAGCCACTTCGGAAACCCCGTTTTTCCAGATCGGCGAGTCCAAATACGGCAAACCGGTGCTCGACCGCGTGATCACGCCCGACACGCCGCTGAACGAAGCGGCCAAGTGCGTGCTGGTGTCGATGGACTCCACGCTGAAGTCCAACCTGTCGGTGGGGCTGCCGCTGGACCTGGCGGTGTACGAAGTGGACCGCCTGGCCTCGGACAAGATCACCTGCATCGACGACAACAACCCCTACTTCCGCATGGTGCACAACACCTGGGGCCAGAAACTGCGCGAGGTGTTTGACAGCATCGAGCACCCCACCTGGGACGGCGCCCACACCGAAGTGCCCTTGCTGTGCGGCAGCCCGCGCAGCCAGCCGCTGAAAAAGATCACCAACGCCAAAGAGAAGCTGATCTGACCCCCGCGCCGCCTTCGGCGTCACCCCCTGCCAGGGGGCGACACTGGCCGTCCGGCAGAGCCGGCCCGGCGGTGTCCTGGGTTCGTTCCGTTGCAGCGGAGCGATCCATTTTGAGGACCCTCCCCGCATGTCTTTAATTGTTTTCTCCCACGCCAACAGCTTCCCGGCCAGCACCTACGGGGTGCTGTTCAAGTCGCTGCGCGCGCGCGGGTTTGCGGTGCGTGCGGTGGACAAGTTTGGCCACGACCCGCGCTACCCGGTCACCAGCAACTGGCCCCACCTGGTGCAGCAACTGGCCGACTTTGCAGCCCCTGAAGTGGAGCGCCACGGTCAGGGCGCCTGGCTGGTGGGCCACTCGCTGGGCGGGTTTTTGAGCGTGATGTGCGCCGCGCGCCACCCGCAGCTCGGTGGCTACCCGGTCAAAGGCGTGCTGCTGATCGATTCGCCCGTGCTGGGCGGCTGGCGTGCGCGCACGCTGGAACTCGTCAAGCGCACCCAGCTCGTGGGCTCGGTGTCGCCCGGCAAGGTGAGCCGGCGCCGGCGCAACAGCTGGCCCGACGCCACCGCCGCCTTTGAACACTTTGCCAGCAAAAAGGCCTTTGCCCGCTGGGACCCGCAGGTGCTGCGCGACTACATTGCCCACGGCACACACGACGCCACCCACGGCACCAGCCGCCAGCGGGTGCTCAGCTTTGACCGCGACATCGAAACCGCGATCTACAACACCCTGCCCCACAACCTGGACCGCCTGCTGCGGCGCCACCCGCTGCAATGCCCCATTGCCTTCATGGGTGGCACTCAATCGCAAGAAATGAAGCAGGTCGGTATGACCATGACGCATCGGCTCGTGGGAAAAAACCATCCAGAACGCCAAATCATGATCGAAGGCAGCCACCTGTTTCCCATGGAAAAGCCACAGGAAACCGCTGCGGGCATTGAAAAGCTGCTGCACGCCATGGCAAAGCCCCAACCTGGCCTTTGAAACAGGGCTTTTTTGTGGCCTATCGGGTGAAGTCTGAGGGGTATAAACTTAAAAATTAGCTTCACCCTCAGCAGCCCCCAGGCCATGACACCCCACACCACGCCCCCGGGCTCCCGCTCGGCACCCAGCGGGTGGCAGCGCTTGCTGACGTGGCAGCCAGAGACCCAAAGCATCTGGAAACGCTACACGGTGGCGGTGGTCATCACGCTGCTGGCTACTTGGCTGCGGGTGGAGCTAGCGCCGGCCGAATCGGGCGGGCGCTTCGTCACCCTGTCGCTTGCGGCGGCCCTGGCCGCCTTGTACGGCGGTTTCGGGGCGGGCATGGTCAGCACCTTGCTGGGCATGCTGCTGGTCAACTTTTTGCTGGTTGAACCGTATTTTTCCCTGGCGATTACCGACCCCTCAGAGGCCTTCTGGCTCAATCTGTGGCACCTGCTCACCCAGCTGGTGGTGGTGGGATCTATCGCCCTGATGCAGCGGCAAAACCTCGCGCTGCGCGCAGCCACCCAACGCAGCCAACTGAGCAACCAGCAGCTCAAGGACACCTTTGAACACAGCGCCACCGGCATGGCGCACAGCCACCTGGATGGCCGCTGGATCCGCATCAACCAGACCTATTGCGACCTGGTGGGCTACACGCACGACGAGGTGCTGCGCATGCACTTTCGTGACTTCACCCATCCTGACGATCTGGGGATCGACATGGAACTGCTGGAGCGCACCCTGGCGGGTGAAATCACACACTACAGCTTCGAGAAGCGCTACATCCACAAACAGGGCCACACCGTGTGGGTGCACCTCACGCTGTCGCTGATCCGCACCGCCGACGGCGCGCCCGACTACCTGATCGCCGTGGTGCAAGACATCAGCCTGCGCAAAAGGACCGAAACGGCCTTGCGAACCAGTGAAACGCTGCTGCTCAAAACGCAAAAAATGGCCGGCATGGCCACCTGGCAGGCCGACGTGGCACAAAAACACTTCACCACGCTCTCGGGCTCGCATGCCTTGCTGGGCCTGCCATTTGCGGATTTTTCCGGTGCCGACCTGATGGCTGTGACCCACCCCGATGACCAGGCCCGCATGCTTGAGCATTGGACCCAGGCGGTCAAGGGCCTGAGCGTGTACGACCACGAATACCGCGTGGTGCTCAACGGGAATGTGCGCTGGTTTTCGGTGCAGGCCGAATTTGAGCGCGACGCGCAAGGCCGCGCGGTACGGGCGCTGGGCGTCACCCACGACGTGACAGGACGCAAGCGCGCAGAGCTGGAAATTCAGCAGCTCAACGCCTCGCTGGAACAGCGCATCCAGGCCCGCACCGAGGCGCTCAAAGGCGCTTACGACGAACTGGAAAGCTATTCGTATGCGGTGGCGCACGACCTGCGTTCGCCGCTGCGCATCATCAACGGTTTTGCCCAGGCCCTGCAAGAAGACGCACCCAGCCTGGATGCCAACAGCCGCCAGCACCTGCAGCGCATCATGGCGGCCAGCAAAAAAATGGGCGAGCTGATCGACGGCCTGCTGCACCTGTCCAAATTTGCCCGTGGCGACATGCAGCGCCAGCCGGTCAACCTGAGCGCCATGGCCACGCGGCTGCTGGAAGAGCTGGCGCACGACCAACCCGAGCGCCAGGTGGAATGGTCGGTAGAGCCCGAGCTGCGGGCACAGGCCGACCCGGCGCTGATGGAAGCGCTGCTGCAAAACCTGCTGCACAACGCCTGGAAATACACCGCCAACGAACCACAGGCGCAGATCCGCGTGTTCGCCCGGGAGCACGGCGGGCAGCCCCACTTTTGCGTCAGCGACAACGGCGCAGGCTTTGACATGGCCCGCGCGGGCAAACTGTTTCAGCCCTTTCAGCGCCTGCACATGCCGCACGAATTCAGCGGTCTGGGCATTGGCCTGGCCACCGCGCGGCGCATTGTGCAGCGCCATGGTGGCGAGCTGCTGGCCCATTCGGCACCGGGCGAGGGCGCCACGTTTTGCTTTACGTTGCCGCCCGAACCGGCGGTACCACTGCGCGGCTGAGCGCGCTGGCCGGTGCTTCAGCGGGGCGGATGGCCGTTGGGCGCGTCGGCCCCGGTGCCGGGCTCGCTCAGGCTGCGCGGGTCCATCTGCAGCACCGCCTGCGAGCCGCCGCCCATGACCACAAACTGCGCTTTGTCTTCGGCCGGCACGGCGGCCGCGGCGCGCAGGCGGTACAGCGTGTACACCGCCAGCACACCCAGCACGGCCGCAAAGTACAGCATCAGGCTGGCGGGGCCAAAACCATCCATGACCACGCCCGCCAGCGTGGGGCCAATGGCTGCGCCCACGCCGTGAATCAGCAACAGGCCGCCGGCAAATTCCACCAGCCGCGTGGAGTCGATCACGTCGTTGACGTGGGCCACCGCCAGACCATAAATGGCAAACATGAGGCCGCCAAACAGCAGCGCCAACGGAATCAACGCGTCGCCCGAAAACTGCGACAGCACATAAGCCGCCCCCGACACGCCCGCGCCCAGCACACAGACCCAGGCCAGCACCAGGCGGCGGTCGTGGCTGTCTGAGTAGTGACCCACCGGCCACTGAAACAGGGCGCCGCCCAAAATGGCCGCCGCTAGAAACGAGGCCACGCCGGCATCGGAAAACCCCACGCCCTTGGCAAACAGCGCGCCCATGCCGTAGAAGGCCCCGGTGATCAGGCCCGAAGCCAGCGCCGCCGCCATGCCCATGGGCGAGGCTTCGTACAGTTTGCGCAGGCTCAGGCGCGGGGCCTGCACCGGCTCGGGCTCGTCCACCGGTGTCATGGTGATGGGCAAGAGGGCAAACGAAAACATCACCGACACCAGCGCAAACGGCACAAACCCCAGGCGGTCGCCCACCAGAATCAGCCACTGGCCCACCGCCAGCGCCACAAAGTTGACCGACATGTACACCGCAAACAGCTTGCCCCGGTGCTCGCTGGGCGCGAGCGCGTTGAGCCAGCTTTCCACCACGATGTACAAGCCCACCAGGCACATGCCGGTCACCAGCCGCAGCACGCCCCAAAACCAGGGGTCCACCCAGAGGGCGTGAAGAATGGGCATGGTGGAGGCCAGCGAAGCCATGGCCGCAAAAGCGCGGATGTGGCCGACCCGGCGAATCACCGCCGGGCACACATAGGTGCCCACCACAAAGCCAACGAAATAAGCCGACGTGACCAGCCCCAGCGTGATGCTGGAAAACTCGGCCACCCCGGCGCGCAAACCGAGCACCGAAAACAGCAGCCCCACCCCGACCACCAACAACCCCACGCCGCTGAGCAAGGTGGACAGCCGCCACACCAGCGGGCCCATGCCGGTTG
Organism: Hydrogenophaga sp. LT287; assembly: GCF_055702805.1. Classification (NCBI taxonomy): domain Bacteria; kingdom Pseudomonadati; phylum Pseudomonadota; class Betaproteobacteria; order Burkholderiales; family Comamonadaceae; genus Hydrogenophaga; species Hydrogenophaga sp. LT287. The sequence goes on from NZ_JBVPZC010000002.1 coordinate 134,763, forward strand.
CGGCGCTCATGGTGGGGCCTTGTGCATGCTCAGGCGACCCAGTCCACCCAACCCAGGGAGGCGGTCAACAAAATCAGGCCCCCAAAGGCGATGCGGTACCAGGCAAACGGGACAAAAGTGTGGTTGCCCACAAAGCGCAGCAGCCACTTCACACACACCCAGGCCGACAACCACGACACCACCAGCCCCACGGCAAACAGCGGAATGTCTGCCGCGCTCAGCAGGTCGCGGTTTTTGTAAATGTCGTAAGCCGCTGCGCCAAACAGCATGGGAATGGCCAGGAAAAAGCTGAACTCGGTGGCGGCCTTGCGGTTGAAGCCCAGCAGCATGGCGCCAATGATGGTGGCGCCCGAGCGGCTCACGCCCGGCACCAGCGCGGTGCACTGCACCAGTCCCACCTTCAGGGCGTCTTGCCAGCGCACGTTGTCCACGTCGTCAATGTGCACCTGGGCGCCGCGCTTTTGCAGGTATTCGGCCCAAAGAATGACGAAGCCGCCCACGATGAAGCCCAACGCCACCACCACCGGGTTGAACAGCACGCCCTTGATGAAGTCGATGAACAGCACACCCGCCAGCGCCGCAGGGAAAAACCCCACCAAGACGTTCAGGGTAAAGCGCTGCGCCTGCCGCTGGGTGGGCAAGCCCACCAGCGTTTCCCACAGCTTGGCCGCGTACAGCGAAACGATGGCCATGATCGCGCCGGTCTGGATCACCACCTCAAACAGCTTGATTTTTTCACCCGGCATGTCCAGCAGCGCCGCCGCCAAAATGAGGTGGCCGGTGGAAGAAATGGGTAAAAACTCGGTCAGGCCTTCCACCACGCCCATGATGGCGGCCTTGATCAACAACGCAAAATCCATGAATCATTCGCCGCAGCGGGCGGTTCGCAAAGTGAGGGCCAGCCAACCACTGGCCAGGCACAAAGACCGTGATCGTACCCCGCGCCACCGCGTATGCCGGGGGCTGCGCGTCAGCGCCGCGCCACGGGGTCCAGCTGCAAGCGCAAACCATCGGGCACCACCTGCAGCGCACCCGGCTCGTAGCCCCAGCCCTGGGCGGCCCGCAGGTCTTCGGGCTTCAGGCGGTGGATCACAAAGTCGCGCAGCAGTTCTTCGGCCAGCACCGCGCCCAGCCGGTTCACGCGAGTGGCGTAGGCCGGGGCCACGCCCGGCACGTCAAAGCGCTCCACCCGCACCTGGGTCAGGCGCACCGTCTGGTCGGCGGGCTCGTAGCGCAGGCTGTAGCTCAGGTCCAGCGTGCCCTGGGTAGGCCGCAGGCCCAGCAGCGAAGCGCCAATGCGGTACCCCATGGCCGTGCCAATGCGGTTTTCGGCCGGCATCAGGCGCACCTGGGGCCGCTCCAGCACCACGTCAAACAGCTCCAGGTAGCGGCTGTTGAAGGGAAACTGGTCCCCGATCATGGCCGCGAGCTTGGCCTCAGACAGGTGCAGGCTGCGTGGCCCCGGCTGCAGCAAAGCACAGCCGGCCAGCCCCCAGGCCAGCAGCATCAAGGCCAGCCAGCGCAGGCCGCGTGGTTTCGGTGTGTTCATGCAAGCCATTGTAGAAATGCAAACCGCTGCGCGGGGTGGCAGCGCGCTTGCAGCAGGTAAGCGGCAGGTAAAGCCCGGCCAGGCCAGCAACAAACTTGCAACAACGCAGCGCCTTTCGCGCCACCCGGCCGGCATTTCGCGCCCGCTGGCGTCGATCCGTCGCAAACCGCTGTGAACGCCACCACGGGCGCGGCACAGTGCGGGCACACCCCACAGCAAAGCCGCCCCATGTCCTTCACGCCCGTCATCGCCATCCACCTCAGCGCCGCGCTGGCCGCGCTGGTCGTTGGGCCCGTGGCCCTGTGGGCGCGCCGCAGCCACGCCCAGCGCCCCCGCCTGCACCGCGCCGCGGGCTACGCGTGGGTCACGCTCATGCTGGTCACCGCCTTGTCGGCCCTGTTCATTCGCGACTTCCGCTTGCCCAACATCGCCGGCTACACCCCCATTCACCTCCTGGTGCCTTTCACGCTGGGCAGCTTGTTTCTGGCTTTTCGGTACCTGCTGCGCGGCAACATCGCCGGCCACCGCAAAAACATGCTGGGCCTGTATGTGGGCGGTTGCCTCGTTGCGGGTGCCTTCACCCTGCTGCCCAGCCGCAGCCTGGGCCAGCTGGTCTGGGGTCAGTGGCTGGGCCTGCTCTGAATCTGTTTTGACCACCACCGTTGACCTGCCCAGAAAGCACCCGCCATGAACCTGAACACCCCACCCCTTTCGCCCGAACTCGAGCACCTGGCCCGCCGACGCGCCAAGGCCAAGCTGGGCTTCTACACCCACGCGCTGGTCTACGCCGTGGTCATCACCGGGCTGAATTTGCTGGCCTTTTCGCAGGGCAAGGTCTGGTCGCTCTGGCCCACTGCCGGCTGGGGCTTTGGCCTGCTGATGCACGGCATGGGCGCGCTGGGCTTGGGTCCCGGCCCTGCGCTGCGCGAGCGCTTGGTGGAGCGAGAGCGCGAGCACCTGCGCAGCCAGCAAGCCACCCCCCACAACACAGGCAACGCCTGATCGATCCCGGCCGGGCCCCGCCCTGGGCCGAAACAGCGCGTGCCAAAATGCCCCATGGGCCCAAGGGCCTTGACCCACCCACCGTCCTCCATGACCGATCTCCGAGCTTCGGCCCTGCTGCGCTGGCTGCCGCCACCGAGTCTGCCCGGTCTGCGCCAGCGCGGGCTCATCGTTTGTGGTGTCGCGCTGGTCATCGCTCTGGTGCAGTGGCTCACGGCATCGCGGGCGCATCCGCTGCTGGCCTCGCTGGTCTACAGCTACGCCATCAGCCTCTGCATCTGGTTTTTCACCGACCCCCTGCGCATTGCCCTGCACCGCTGGCTGCGCACCGAGCCGCCGCACTACTGGGCGCTCAACACGCGCAGCCTGGCCTGGCTGGTGGTCGGCATCGTGCTGGGCTACGTCCTGGGCATCACCGCGGGCGATCTTTATGTGGGCCAGTCCACCTGGGCGCTGCTGGTGCAGGCACCGCAGCGGTTCTGGGGCGTGTGGCTTGGCGCCCTGGGCATCAGCCTGGGCTTTTTGTTTTATTTCTACCAGCGCGAAAAAGCCCTGGCGCTGCAACACGAGGCCACCGAAGCGCAGTTGCGCCTGCTGGAAAGCCAGCTGGAACCGCACATGCTGTTCAACACGCTGGCCAATTTGCGGGCGCTCATCGCCACCGACCCGCCACGCGCACTGACCATGCTCGACCGCCTCAACGACTACCTGCGCGCCACGTTGCGGGCCTCGCGCACCCACGCCCACAGCACCGAGCACACCCTGGCCCACGAATTTGCCCGCCTGCACGACTACCTGGAACTCATGGCCGTGCGCATGGGGCCGCGCCTGCGCACCCGCCTGCATCTACCCGAGCACCTGCAACACCACCCGGTAGCGCCGCTGCTGCTGCAACCTCTGGTGGAAAACGCCATACGCCACGGGCTCGAACCCAGCCTGGAAGGCGGCACCCTCAGCGTGGTGGCCCATGCAGCCGGCGGCCAACTGGTGCTGGACGTGAGCGACACCGGCATGGGTTTTGACGGTGAGCCCACCGCAGGGTTTGGCCTCTCGCAAGTGCGCCAGCGCCTGGCCACGGCCTACCCGGGGCGGGCCTCTTGCGCGCTGCAATCCAGCCCAGGCAACGGCACCACCGCCACCGTGCGCATGCCCCTGCAAACACCGCCCCAACCCCACTTGCCACCCGCATGACCCAACGCCCCTGGCTGCCCAAAACCCTGCTGGCACTGTATGTGCCGGTGTGGGTCGCCTGCGCCATCAACCCGCTGTACCCGTCAGACTGGCTGATCGAAAACATCCTGGTTTTTCTGGCGCTGCCCACCTTGCTGTGGGCCTGGCGCCACCAGCGCTTCAGCGACGGCGCCTGCCTGGGCATTTTTCTGTTCTTTTGCCTGCATTCGCTGGGCACCCACTACACCTACGCCGAAGTGCCTTACGACCGCTGGTGGCAGGCTGTCACCGGGCACACGTTCAACGCGCTCTTTGGCTGGGAGCGCAACCACTTTGACCGCTTCGTCCACCTGGCTTATGGCCTGCTGCTCACACCCGTGTTCAACGAGCTGCTGGGGCGCGTGGTGCGGGTGCGCAGCGCGGTGTGGATGTGCGTGCTGTCGGCCAGTTTCATGGGCTTGCACGCCATGGTTTACGAGCTGGTGGAATGGGCCACCGCCCTGGTGGTAGCGCCCGAGCTGGGTGCCGCCTACCTGGGCACCCAGGGCGACGTGTGGGACGCCCACAAAGACATGGCGCTGGCCGTGCTGGGCAATGCCATCACCCTCGCCTACCAAACCCTGCGCCAGCGCCTGCCGCTGGCCGGGCCCGACTGGCAACCCGCCGCCCGGCCCTGAAACCCCCGCAACCATGCCCCACCCAGCCACCGCCCTGATTGCCGAAGACGAACCCCTGCTGGCGGCCGCGCTGCAGGCCGAGCTGGCCCGCGCCTGGCCTGCGCTGCAGGTGTGCGCCGTGGTGGGCGACGGCGCCAGCGCCGTGCGCGAAGCCTTGCAGCGCCGGCCCGACGTGCTGTTTCTCGACATCCGCATGCCCGGCCTGAGCGGCCTGGAAGCCGCTGCCGAACTGGCCGATGCCTGGTCGCAAGGCACCGGCGCCGCGCCGTTTCCCGCCACCGTGTTTGTGACCGCCTACGACCAATACGCCGTGCAAGCCTTTGAAGCGCAAGCGGTGGACTACCTTTTAAAACCCGTGATGCCCGAGCGCCTGGCGCGCACCGTGCAGCGCGTGCAGCAGCTGCTGGCCCAGCGCAGCACGGCCACCGCAGGCAATCCGCTGGAACACACGCTGAGCCAGCTGCGCGCCCTGCTCGCCCCCCAGCCACCTGCCCAGCCCAGCGAGCCGCTGCGCGTGATCCAGGCCAGCGTCGGCAACGCCCTGCGCCTGGTGCCGGTGGACGAGGTGCTGGTGTTTGAAGCCGCCGACAAATACGTGCGCGTGCTCACCGCGGCCGAAGAGCTGCTGATACGCACCCCGCTCAAAGACCTGCTGCCCCAGCTGGACGACCGCGTGTTCTGGCAGATTCACCGCGGCACCGTGGTGCGGGCCAGCGCCATCCACACCGTCACGCGCAACGAAGCCGGCCAACTGCACCTGAGCCTGCGCGGGCGCAGCGAAACCCAGGCCGTGAGCCGGCTCTACGCGCAGCGCTTCAAAGCCATGTAACTGTGTATTTTTTCCATTCAAAAGCTGGCCAAAATACACCCGTTTAAAGAATGAAATATGATGAATAAATATCTATTCATATTTCCATTCAATGAGCCACCCCGCCCCAACTGAAACGCCCGCCCTGGACGCCCTGCGCCAGCTTGGCGGTGTGGCCACCAGCGCCGAGCTGCAGGCCCGCCTGGGCGTGAGCCAGCCCACGGTGTCGCGGGCGCTGGCGCCGCTGGTGCGCAGCGGGCAGGTGCTCAAGGTGGGTGCGGCGCGCTCGCAGCGCTACTTGTTGCCGCGCCACATTGACGGTGTGGGCACCGAAGTGCCCATGATGCGGGTGGACGCGCAAGGCCGCGTGAGCCCGTTTGGACGCATGGTGCCGCTGCCCGGCGGGCGCTTCTGGGTGGACGAAGCCGATGGCCTCAGCCAGCTGCACGACGGCCTGCCCTGGTTTCTGAACGACATGCGCCCCCAGGGCTTCATGGGCCGCACCTTTGCCCACGCCCACCCCCAGCTGCGCCTGCCGCCCGACCTGCGCTACTGGAGCGACGGCGATGTGTTGAAAGCCCTGGTGCAAGCCGGTGACGACCTGCCCGGCAACCTGGTGGTGGGCCAGCCCGCGCTGGAGCGCCTGCACACGCTGGCGCAGCGCACGGTGCGCGTGAGCCACCCCGAGTTGGAATACCCCGCGCTGGCCGAGCAGGCCATGCAAGGCACGCTACCCGGCTCGTCAGCTGGCGGCGAGCAGCCCAAGTTTTGTACCGTGCTTGGTGAGCAACCGGTGATTGTGAAGTTTTCACCCGCCGGCAGCGCCCCGGCCGACCAGCGCCTGCGCGACCTGCTGGTGTGCGAGCACCTGGCCCTGCACACGCTCGCGCAAGCCGGCTTGCCGGCGGCGCACACCCGCATCGTCCTAGCCGGTGGCCGTGTGTTTCTGGAAGCCCAGCGCTTTGACCGCACCACGGCGGGCCGCATCGGCATGGTGTCGCTCTTGGTGTACGACTCGGAATACGTGGGCCAGATGGACGACTGGGCCGCCACCGCAAGGCGCATGGCCCAGCGCCGCCTGCTCACCGAGCAAGACGCCAGCCACCTGCGCCTGCTGGAAGCCTACGGCGTGCTCATTGCCAACACCGACCGCCACTACGGCAACATTTCGCTGCTGCTGGACAACGACGACTGGCGCCTGTCACCCACCTACGACATGCTGCCCATGCTCTACGCGCCCATCAACGGCGAGCTGGTGCCGCGTGAGTTTGGTGAACGCGCCCTGCAGCCCACCGCCAACACCCTGGCCGAATGGCCACAAGCCCGCGCCCTGGCGCTGCGCTTCTGGCAAGCCGCTGCGGCCGACGCGCGCATTTCAAACGGGTTTCGCGCCTTGGCGCAGGCCAACCACGACACGGTTCAAAGGCTGGGCTGACGCGGGCGGAAGCGGGCCGAAGAACCCTCACCCCGGCCCTCTCCCGCAAGCGGGAGAGGGAGTGGAAGCAAGAAAACCGACTGGGATCAACAACTGTGTGCCGTGCGTGACTTGCCCCCTCTCCCGCTTGCGGGAGAGGGCTGGGGTGAGGGGCATTCCGACTGCTCCGGGCAGCGCCCGCAAAACCGCACACCAGCATCAGCGCCGGCCGTGGCCGCGTCGGTCGTCGTCACCCCGGTCGTAGCGGTCATCCCGGTCGTAGCGATCGTGCCGGTCATGGCGCTTGTGCCATTTTTTGTGGTGGCGGTCGCGGCGGTCATCCCAGCGCTGGGCGTGGCCATAGCTCTGGTAATACACCGGCTGCGGTGCCACCACCACCGGGCGCACATACGGGTAAGGCTGGTGCACCACCACCGGCTGCTGGTAAACCACCACCGGGCGGTGCCGCACACCCGGGTACTGGTGCACCACCACCGGCGGCGCATTGGACACGCCCACCGACACACCCGGCTGCTGAATGCCCACCGACCAATACACATCGCTGGCATGCGCCTGCGTGAGGCCCGCCGACAGCGCCCATGCGCCCGCCGCCAGGGTAGCCAAGGTCAGCCCACGGGCCACGGCCGAGGTGCGTTTCCAATACGTATTCAAAGACAAGGTTTTCATGGGTTGCTCCTGGTTGCAAAGCTGTTGACGCCTTGTAGGTGCATTACAGAAAAAATCGCTGTAACCTGTACCGCACGCACAGTCAAAGTCGTTGCCAGACGTAACAGGCTCCGTGCCCCTGGCATCTGCTGCCCAGCACCCAACCGGTGCACACCAAGGTCACGCCATGAGCAACAACGCCCCCCACAGCCCCACCAACCCCACCGCACAAGACGTGCTCAGCTTCTGGCTGGGTGACGGCCTGCTGTACGACTGGCCCAGCACCGACCACAGCTCCCTGTGGTTTGGCGGCGGCGCCACACAAGACGAGCAAATACGCCACCGCTTTGGCGCCTTGGTAGACGAAGCGCTGATCGGTGGCCTCGCCGACTGGGAAGCCACCGTCAACAGCCGGCTCGCGCTCATCATCGTGCTCGACCAGTTCACCCGCAATGTGTACCGAGGCCAGGCCCGCGCCTTTGCCGGCGACCCGCGCGCCCAGCAACTGGTGCTGCAAACCCTCACCATGGGGCAAAACACCCTGCTCCCCCGCGTGGGCCGCGTGTTTCTTTACATGCCGCTCATGCACGCCGAAGACCTGGCCCTGCAAGACGAATGCGTGGCGCGCTTCACCCACCTGCTCAACACCGCCACCCCCGAACGCCGCGAAGCCCTGGCCAGCAACCTGCGCTTTGCGCAGCAGCACCGCGACATCGTGGCGCAATACGGTCGCTTCCCTTACCGCAACGCCGCGCTCGGCCGCGAAAACACGCCCGCTGAAACCGAGTTTCTGAAAACCGGCCCGCGCTTCGGGCAGTAACGCCGCGTGCCATGCCTGGCCCCGCAAGGGCCACGTCATGCAGGCGTCACCAAGCCGTCACCCGGCGGTCACGCGCCGTCTTTACAACCGTGCTTTTAACCACAAAAGCACGCCATGAAGACCCTCCCCGCCCGCGCGAAAGCCCCATCCCAAGCCCGACTGCCAGCGCACCGCTTTGCCGCTTCGCTCGCCATGGTGGCCGTGCTCGCCGCCTGTGGTGGCAGCGACGAGCCCGCCGCGCCCACGCCGCCCGCCCCTGTGGTGGAAGCCACGCCCGCTGGCCTGACGCTGGAAAAAATTGGCAGCTACCAGTCGGGCCTGTACGAAGTGAGCGCCGCCGAAATTCCGGCTTTCGACGCGGCCAGCAAGCGCCTGTTTGTGGTCAACGCCCAGGCCGGCGCCATTGACGTGATCGACCTGAGCGACCCCACCAAGCCCGCCTTCATCAGCCAGCTCAACGCCAGTGCCGTGCTGGCGGGTTCGTCCATCAACAGCGTGGCCGTGTTCAACGGCATGGTGGCCGTGGCCATTCAGGCGCCTGTGAAAACCGACCCTGGCCGCATGGCGCTTTACCGCGCCAGCGACCTGACCCTGCTGGGCTCGGCCACCGTGGGCGCGCTGCCCGACATGATCGTCTTCACGCCCGACGGTAAAACCGTGCTCACCGCCAACGAAGGCGAACCCAGCGACGACTACCAGATTGATCCCGAGGGCAGCATCAGCATCATCGACATCAGCAACCCCGCCCGCCTGGTGGTGCGCACCGCCGGCTTTGGCGCCTTCACCGGCCAAGAAGCTGCCCTGCGCGCCCAAGGCGTCCGCCTGTATGGCCCGGGCGCTTCGGCTTCGCAAGACCTTGAGCCCGAATACATTGCCCTGTCAGCCGACGGCCTCACCGCCTGGGTAACTCTGCAAGAGAACAACGCCCTGGCCAAGGTGGACATTGCCACCGCCACCGTGACCGACATCTTGCCGCTGGGCTTAAAAAACTACGGCGTGGCGGGCAACGAGCTGGACGTGTCAGACCGCGATGGCTCCACCATCAACATCAAAACCTGGCCGGGCGTGTACGGCATGTACCAGCCCGATGCCATGGCGTCGTACACCGTGGGCGGCAAGACCTACCTGGTGACCGCCAACGAAGGCGACGCGCGCGCCTGGGGCGAAGATAACGATGCCTACTGGGCCGGCGACGCGACCAAAGGCTTTGTGGAAGAGTTCCGCGTCAAGCACCTGATCAACCGCAACGGCTGGGCCGGCCGCGCCGGCGGCGACCTGCCCCCACAGCTCAACGCCCTGGCAGCAGGCGCCCTGCTGAACCCCGCCACATTTAGCTACTGCGGAGCGATTGACGGTAACCCCCTCGGCTGCCGCGACGACGCCCAACTGGGCCGCCTGAACATCACCTGGACCATGGGCTACCAGACCAACCCCGACGGCTCGCCCAAGAAGTTCACCGATGCTGGCGTGGAAGACCCCACCGGCGACCGCCTGATGTACGACAAGCTCTACAGCTACGGCGCCCGCTCGTTCAGCATTTGGGGTGAAGACGGCGCACTGGTGTGGGACTCGGGCGCTGAAATTGAAAAGTTTCTGGCCAGTGCCGACTGCAGGCTCGGCACCACCCGCAACATTCCGTGTGCCGACTTCTTCAACAGCGGCCACAACGAAGGCAACGCCAAAGACAGCCGCAGCGACGCCAAAGGCCCCGAGCCCGAAGGCGTGGCCGTGGGCACCATTGGCAGCAAAACCTTTGCCTTCATTGGCCTGGAGCGCATGGGCGGCGTGCTGGTGTACGACATCACCAACCCCGCCGCGCCCACCCGCGTGGACTACCTGAACACCCGCGACGAATGGCTGAACGACCCTGAAGACGAAGCCACCGCGGGCCGGCTCGCCGCCATTGGCGACCTGGGCCCCGAAGGCCTGGTGTTTGTGCCCGCCGCCCAGTCACCCAACGGCAAGCCATTGCTGATTGTGGGCAACGAAGTGAGCGGCACCACTGCGGTGATGCAGCTCAACCTGACGTATTGATGAGTGGGTAGCGCGGGCCTTCGCCCGCGCACCATTGCGTCCACGCAGATTGGGCACATTTCCGTTCGGGCTGAGCCTGTCGAAGCCCCGCCGCCACGGGCATCCACGCAGATTGGGCACATTTCCGTTCGGGCTGAGCCTGTCGAAGCCCCGCCGCCACGGGCGTCCACGCAGATTGGGCACTTTTTCGTTCCGGCTGAGCCTGTCGAAGCCCCGCCGCCACGGGCTTCCACCCAGATTAGGCACATTTCCGTTCGGGCTGAGCCTGTCGAAGCCCCGCCGCCACGGGCGTCCACGCAGTTTGGGCACATTTCCGTTCGGGCTGAGCCTGTCGAAGCCCCGCCGCCACGGTGGTGATTCCTTCGACAAGCTCAGGACGAACGGGGCGCTCAGAACGAACGGAGCGCTCAGGACGAACGGAGGGCTCAGGACGAACGGGGCGCTCAAGACGAACGGAGCGCTCAGGACGAACGGGGCGCTCAAGACGGGCGTAAGTTATCGGTAGCTGTTGGCCAGTGGCCGCAAAGCCGCTGGTAGCCAACTGGCCAGCCGGGCGTGCAGGGCGGCTTCGTGCTTTTGCCACCAAATGCCCAGCCCCACCACCGCCAGGCCCAGCAGCGTGAGGGCAAACGGAAACAGCAGGCTGTCTTCAAACACCCGGTAAGACAAATACCCCAGGTAGCCCGCCACACCCAGCGCGCCCAGCACCGTGAACACGCGCCGCCCAATGGCCGCGCCCAAAAACACCAGGCCCACGTTGATCAGCGCGTAAATGAACTTGTTCACCTCGGAGTCGCTGTTTTGCATGCTCAGGCCTGCCCAAAACATGATGGCGCCAAACAGGTAGAGCCAAAACGCAAAGTCTTGCCGGTCTTCGGGCAGCGTGGCGCGGCGCGTGCGCAGGTCTACCCAAACCGCCACGGCGCAGGTGGCCAGGCCAAACACCAGCGAAACGTCCAGCCGAAACTGCCAGTCAAAGCCGTTGGCCTGCATCAAAAAGCGGGCCACGTCCATGCTCATGTACCAAAGCGTCACGGCCACCGGCATCACCATGAACGGCAGCTTGTAGCGCCACAGCATCACCACGGCAGCGGCCAGCGTGGCCAGCTCCAGGGTGACCCAGCGCCAGTGCACGTAGCGGTGGTAGTCGCGGTAGCTGTCGGCGCCGGTGTCAGGCCAGGCGCCCAGGGCTTTTTGCAGCGCCCACACCGCCAGTGGCACCAGGCACACCGCCAGCGTGGCCAAAATGCCGGCCGGCGTGTGCAGGCCTTTCTTCATCAGGTTGCCCGCCACCAGCAGCGCGCCCACCAGGTAGCCCAGCGCCAGCGCCAGCACACCCCAGGCGCCAAACAGCTCCCAGCCCAGCGTCATAAACAGCGTCATGGCGCCAATGGCCAGCATGCCGCCAAAGTAATACAGCGTGTTGGTGAACGAAAAGCGCGGCCCGCTGGCCACCGGCGCCCGGGCCCCGCGTGCAGCCTGCGCGGCCTGTGCCGCCCACAGCGACTCGGCCACCGTGGGCTCAAAGTCCACGTCGGGCACCAGCGGGGCGCCCGCCGCCACGCGCGTGCGGCTGCCGGGCATGGCCCATTCGGCCCACAGCGCATGCGCCTCTGAAGGCACGATGGCCCCCGCCTCCACCGCGGCCTCTATGTCGTGCCAGCCCAGCTGCACCCGCACCGAAGGCAAAAACACGTCTTCCGCGTGGGTTTCTTCCCAGCGGGTCGACGGCTCCATGGAAATCGTGTCCGGGTTGTCCTTGTTCATCGTGCGGCGCTTTCTTGTGCTGTGGCTTGTTTTTTGTGTGGCTTGGCGGGCTTTTGTGGTGCCTGGGGCCGCTGCGGCCCGTGCCCAGGCACGCGTCTGCAAGGCACCTCCCATGCCCTGCCGCCGCCGCTGGAAGCGGGTTTAAAGATACTTGAAACACCCCGCCGCTCAAACCCCGCGCCCCGCCCCTCGTCGGGTGGTGCGCCAGCGGGCCAAGCAAGTCACGGCGCAGCGGCCCGCGCCACCCCAGCGCCGCCAAGGGTGCGCGGCAAGGGCGCCACAGCTTGCGGCCCTAGAATGCTTGAATGAGTTCGAACACCACCCCAAACGCCCCCAAAAACCACCCCGCAGCCCCCGCCAGCGAAGCGGCCGGCGAGCACAAAGTGAGCAACTTTCTGCGCCAGATCATTGAAAAAGACCTGGAACAAGGCACCTACGCCAGCCGCCACTGGGCCGGCACCCCGGGCGACGCCGCCCACCACGCCGCCGGCCCGCTGGACCCGGCCAAAATTCGCACCCGCTTCCCGCCCGAGCCCAACGGCTACCTGCACGTGGGCCACGCCAAGAGCATCTGCCTCAACTTTGGCCTGGCGCGCGACTACGGCGGCGTGTGCCACATGCGCTTTGACGACACCAACCCCGAGAAGGAAGACACCGAATACGTCAACTCCATCCTGGACGCGGTGCAGTGGCTCGGCTTTGGCTGGGAAGCCAACGGCCAAAGCCACCTGTTTCAGGCCAGCGACTACTTTGACTTCATGTACCGCGCGGCCGAATACTTGGTGCAAGCCGGCCACGCCTATGTGGACGAACAAACCGCCGAGCAAATGCGCGCCAACCGCGGTGACTTTGGCAAACCCGGCGTGGACAGCCCCTTTCGCAGCCGCACCCCGGAAGAAAACCTGGCCCGCTTTCGCGAAATGCGCGACGGCGCGCACGAAGACGGCAGCATGGTGCTGCGCGCCAAGATCGACATGGCCTCGCCCAACATCAACCTGCGCGACCCGGCCATCTACCGCATACGCCGCGCCACGCACCACAACACCGGCGACAAATGGTGCATTTACCCCATGTACACCTTTGCGCACCCCATTGAGGACGCGCTGGAGCAAATCACCCACAGCATCTGCACGCTGGAGTTTGAAGACCAGCGCCCGTTTTACGATTGGCTGATGGAGCGCCTGATTGAAGGCAAGCTGCTGGCCGCGCCCGCGCCCCGCCAATACGAATTTGCCCGCCTCAACCTCACCTACGTCATCACCAGCAAGCGCAAGCTCGCGCAGCTCGTGTACGACCACAAAGTCAGCGGCTGGGACGACCCGCGCATGCCCACAATAGTCGGCCTGCGCCGCCGCGGCTACACGCCCGAAAGCATCCAGCTCTTTGCCGAACGCATCGGCGTCACCAAGAGCGACAGCTGGATCGACTACAGCACGCTCGAGGGCTGCTTGCGCGAAGACCTGGAAAACAAGGCCCACCGCGGCATGGCCGTCCTCGACCCAGTCAAGTTGGTGCTGACTAACTGGGCCGAGGCCTTTGGCGCTGACGATTACCTTGAAGACTGCACCCAGCCCGCCCTGCCCCACAGCGCCGTGCCCGAAGGTCAAACCCCACCACCCGACCGCGTGTTCAAGATCGGCAAACACGTGTGGATTGAGCGCGAAGACTTTGAAGAAGTGCCGCCCAAGGGCTACAAGCGCTTGTTCCCAGGCAACGTGGTGCGCTTGAAAGGCGGCTACGTCATCGAATGCACCGACTGCACCCGCGACGCAGCGGGCACCGTGATCGAAGTGCACGCCAAAGTGATCCCCGGCACCAAGAGCGGCACCCCCGGCGCCGACAGCGTGAAAGCCAAAGCCGCCATCACCTGGGTGGGCGCGGCTGATGGCGTGCAAGCCGAAGTGCGCCTGTACGACCGCCTGTTCAGCGACCCCAACCCGGATGCGGGGGGGAAAGACTTCATTGAAGCGCTGAACCCGAACAGCCTGAAGGTAGTGACGGCATACGTGGAGCCCTCACTGGCTGCAGCGTTGCCGGACCAGAAATTCCAATTCGAGCGGTTTGGCTACTTTGTGGCGGATCGGGTGGACCATGTGGCGGGAGTTAAGCCGGTGTTTAACCGGATGACGGGGCTGAAGGATAGTTGGGGGAAGTAGCTCACGACAACAAATCGCACGCCATTGAGCCGCGAACCCCTGGATAAATGCACACTTAAGAATTTCACGCGTCATCGGTCACAAAGCAACAAATAAAATCCAAAAATAGCACATGGCAAATAAAAACTTAACAAGTGCCAAAAAGGCAAAGAATGATGAGTTCTATACTCAGTACGCAGACATTCAGCGCGAAATGGAAGCTTATTTGGAATACAACACCAAAGTTTTTAATGGGAAAGTCGTTTACTGCAACTGCGATGACCCCTATGAGAGCAACTTTTTTCGCTATTTCGTTTTGAATTTCAAAAAGCTTGGTCTCAAAAAATTAATTACTACCAGCTACAAACCGTCACCGATAGCAAATACCCAGCTTAATCTAATAGACGATGAAAAAGTTAAACTTAATCCCAAAGGCAGGCCAAAGGTAACGGCAAACAAATTCATCATAAATAAAGTACTTGATGTCGATAGCGATGGCGAATTCAATCTTTCCGACATAGCTGAACAACTGAAGGCAAACAACGAAAATGAATGCCCCCCCTAGATGGTGAAGGAGATTTTCGCAGCACAGAGTGCGTCGAACTTTTGAAGCAATCGGATATCGTGGTAACCAACCCGCCTTTCAGTTTATTTCGAGAATATGTTAGCCAGTTATTCCAATATAATAAACAATTTGTAATTATTGGAAGCATGAATGCAATAACATACAAAGAAATCTTCCCTTCAATCAAGGGCAATAAAATGTGGCTCGGGAATGGCTTTAGCGCTGGAAATGCGTACTTCAAATCCCCTTCGGCAAGTGAATATGGAGAGGGTGTCTACAGCGCCGAAACCGGATTGGTTAAGTTTAGAAACTGTTGTTGGTTTACTAACATTGATCACGGACGCCGTCATCAACCACTACCACTCATGACAATGGCCGACAATCTCCGCTTCAGCAAACATAAAGAAATTAAAGGCAAATCATCTTACATTGAATATGACAACTACGACGCCATCGAAGTACCTTTCACAGATGCCATTCCGAATGACTATATTGGGGTAATGGGGGTGCCAATAAGTTATTTGGACAAATACTGTCCAGAGCAGTTTGAAATCTTAGGCACAAGCGACAACGGCCTTATCGAGGATCGATTCAAAAAAACAGCAGGCTTAACACAAAAATTTGTTGAAGACTATTATCGAGATGGTGGAACAGGGGCATACAAGGAAGGCAATCCAACAGCTGGATATTACGAAGATGGTATGGCCAGAATGGCTTACAAGAGAATATTTATTAAGAAGATATAGGGGACGGAATGAAAACCACGTTGAAAACTGAAATCACTGTAAAAGATATTTGTGATGACTTTATCTACAATGAGCTAGAGGGAAAAGGGCTGTTCGGACTTGCCGGTAAACTCACTATTCAGCCCGAGTATCAGCGCAACTACATTTATGCAGGCGAAGGTGGGCGTCGAGAGGCTGCAGTGGTAGAGTCTTTATTAAAAGGCTATCCGCTTGGTCTTATTTATTTCAACAAAATTACAGAAGATCATCTTGAAGTATTGGACGGGCAACAGCGAATTACCAGCATTGGCCGCTTCGTCACAGACAAATTTGCCATCAAGGATGGCAATGGCATGGAGCAGTATTTTAACGGAATAGCCCAAGACAAAAGAGAAAAAATCTTGGCGACAAAATTGTTGATTTATGAGTGCGAAGGAAGTGAGAGCGAAATTAAAGAGTGGTTTAAGACTATCAACATAGCTGGCGTTCCGCTCACTGACCAAGAACTTCTTAACGCGGTCTATTCAGGACCATTTGTGACACTCGCTAAAGAAGAGTTCAGCAACAGCCAAAATGCCAACATTCAAAAATGGAGTGCTTACATAAAAGGCAGCGCCAATCGCCAAGAAATACTCGAATGCGCGATTGACTGGGTAAGCAAGGGAAACATTGGCGATTACATGGCCCGCCATCGTCTTGATAAAAACATCACAGAGTTGAAGAATTACTTCACCAGTGTTATTGACTGGGTTTCAACGGTATTTCAAGGAGTTGAAACCGAGATGCGTGGGCTTGAGTGGGGGCGCCTATACGAAACATACAAAAGTACCCGCTATAACTCGGCACAAGTTTGGAAGAGAGTTGAAGAACTCTACGGTGATCCATACGTAAAAAGCCGCAAAGGAATTTTTGAGTTTATCTTGGGTGGCGGAAAAGATACTAAATTATTGGAAGTTCGCGTCTTCGATGAGGCAGTTAAAAAGTCTGTCTACAAAGTGCAAACCGACAAAGCCAAGTTAAAGAAAGAATCGAACTGCCCACATTGCACAATGGGGCATGATGCAAATAAAAGTAAAATTTGGGCTGTTGCCGAAATGGATGCTGATCATGTTGAGGCATGGAGCAAGGGTGGCGCAACAGGTACAAACAACTGTCAGATGCTCTGCAAATCCCATAACCGCGCCAAGGGAAATCGATAGCAGCCAAGCATCGGGGTAGGGTCTTGCTTTTTGCTACAAGCATCGGGGTCAAAGCATCGGGGTCAGGTCTTGCCTTTTGCCCCTAAGCGAGGCATCTGCATTTGGCCTCCGATGCCGCAGCGAAGCACCGGGATTCGGCTTTAAGCCGAAGTCACCCGCCAAAAAGCCCCGTGCACAACTGCTGCTCGCGTGCATCGGGGTCAGGTCTTGCCTTTTGCCATTGCAGTGAGTGGGAGGCAAAAGGCAATGCCTAAACTTTTGGGGTCAGATTCCGATTGACTCCCTCACCCGTTCCATTCAGGGCCTGCGCCGAAGCACCTCCAGGACTATCGGGGGTCAGACTATCGGGGGTCAGATTCCAATTTGCAATCGCAGCCAACACCCGCGGTGCGCGTGAGCCAGGCCTTGGCACGGGCGCTGCAAGCTGCCTAGCGGATGTCCACTCCCGAATAAACCCAAAAAGGGTATGATCGAACCCAATATGGGTACGATCAACACGACATCTCACTCGGGCATCGCTGACGCCCTCTTCTCCAAGGTGCGCCAGCGCGTGCTGGCCGTGCTGTTTGGCGCGCCAGACCGCAGCTTCTACACCAACGAGGTGATTGGGCTGGCGCAGTCGGGCGCGGGCGCAGTGCAGCGCGAGCTGGCCGACCTGGCTGGTGCGGGCCTGCTCACGGTGCGCAAGCAGGGCAACCAGAAGCACTTTCAGGCCAACGCTGCGTCGCCGGTGTTTGCCGAGCTGCGCGGGCTGGTGCTGAAAACGATGGGGCTGGCCGATGTGCTGCGCGCTGCGCTGGCACCCTTGGCGCCGCAGATTGCGCAAGCCTTTGTGTTTGGGTCCATCGCCAAGCAGCAAGACACGGCAGCGAGCGACGTGGACCTGCTGGTGGTGAGCGACACGCTGGGCTATGGCGATGTGTTCGCGGCGCTGGAGGGCGCCAGCCAGACACTGGGCCGCGCCATCAACCCGGCGCTGTACACCACCGCCGATTTCCGCGCCCGCATGCAGGGCGACAATGCATTCATCAACCGCGTGATGCAACAGCCAAAGATATGGCTGATCGGCCAGGAGGAACCCGCGCCACATGAGCCCAACCAACCCACTTGACAACCTGAGCCGCCCAGGCGGCTCGCTCAAACCAGAGCCGCCCGACGCGGCAGAAACAGACGGCTTGCTGCGCACCGGCCGTGCCCGCTTGGCAGACGCCAGTAACACCACGCTGGCGCTGGAAAGCCGCTTTGACCTGGCCTACAACGCGGCCCACGCCCTGTGTTTGGCAGCGCTGCGCGCCAAGGGCTACCGGGCCAGCAACCGCTACATCGTCTTTCAGATTATTGGGGTCAGATTCCAATTTTCACCCCAGAGATGCTGAGTCGGACGGAGACACAGCCAACCAACGCCAGGCGATCGGCGGGCTTCGCCCGGCACCGAAGGCGGCGCCCAATCGCTACACTCGGCCTCATGCGCCCATCACAAGCCCTCCATCTTCATCGCTCGCAGATCCGAGAGATTGCCTTGCGCCACCGCGTGGCTGGTGTGAGCGTCTTCGGCTCGGCGGTTCATGGCGACGATGTTGAGGGCAGCGATCTGGATGTGCTGGTGGACCCTACGCCTTCGACCACGCTGCTGGACATTGGCGCGATCCGCTACGAGCTGAAGGCACTGCTGGGTATGGAGGTCGACGTGTTGACCCCCAATGGTCTGCCGGACAGCTTTCGTGATCAGGTGTTGCGCGAGGCGGTGAGGCTGTGATGCGCCAGCACCCACTGCGCACGGCGGACTACCTCCAACACCTGGCGCAGGCGATTGACAACATCCAGAGCTACACAGTGGGCATGGACGCTGCAGGCTTCAAGGCAGACCGAAAAACGCAGGATGCTGTGATCCGCAACCTGGAGATCATTGGCGAGGCCTGCAACAACGTGGTCAAGAACGACCCAGCATTTGCTCAGGCCCATTCCGCGATGCCATGGGGCTTTGCGTATGAAATGCGCAATGCGCTGGCACATGGCTACTTCAAGGTGGACCTGGATATCGTCTGGGCAACCGTCACCTCTGACCTGCCGGGACTGAAAGCCCAGCTGGCGACGCTGACACCGTGAAATGCCTCGCCCGTTCCTGCGCGGTGCGAGCGGTTCTGCAAGAACGCCCGTTCAGGCAGCCAACCGCTGCCCGAACCGCCCGTCCCCACCCATCCCAATGATCAGCCGCTGCGTGGCCCGCGTGGCGCCCACGTAAAACAGCTTGGCTTCCTCGCGCTCGTCTTCACCCGGGGCGGGCATGTGGCCCGCGCCCACCAGCGCCACCACCGGGAATTCCAGCCCTTTGCTGGCGTGCAGGGTCAGCACCTTGATGGTGTCGGCGGCCGGGTCGAACTGGCCTGCCTTGTCGCGCACCTGGTAGGGCAACCCGCGCCGGTTCAACACGTTGGCGCAGAGGTACATGTCTTGGTGGTGGCGGCAGAGCATGGCCATGTCGCCCCAGGCGTGGCCTTCTTTGTGGGCCGCGCAGAGCAGTTCAACGATGTGTGTGGCTTCGGCGCGCAGGGTGGGCAGGCGGATGATGAGCGGCGCTTCGCCGTCGCGCCCGCAGCTCACGGGCTTGAGCATGGGCACGCCGTCTTCGTCTTTGTCTTCGGCGGTCAGCAGATCAGCGGCCACCAGGCTGGCGGTCTGCAAAATTTGCCGCGTGTTGCGGTAGTTGATCTTGAGGATGGTGGTGCGCCCCTGCGCCTGTATGCCCACGCTCTTGAAGCTGAAAGGTTTGCCGCCTTCGTGGGTTTTGCTGCGCTCGTAAATGCTTTGCGCGTCGTCATACAACACCAGCAGGCTGTTGGTGGCGGGATCGACCATTTGCACGGCCAGCTTGAGCCACTCGGGCGCGAAGTCGTGGCCTTCGTCGATGAGCACGGCCTGGTATTGCCCGCTGGGGATCTGTTTGCGGTCCACGCCGATGATGACGCGCTGCACCATGTCGGCCATCTTGTCGGTGACCGACTGGTTGTTGGCGGGCAGGGTCTGGCCAAAGGCCTTGAGCTGGTCGCGGCACCATTTGTGAAAGTGCACGGCGTGAACGCGGTCGGCAATGCCTTTGGCGGCCATCACATGGGCGAGCTGCTTGGCCAGCGGCTCGTTGTAGCAAAGCATGAGGATGGGTTTGCTGGCCGCCGTGTGGGCCTTGGCCAGGTGCTCGGCGCGGTAGGCCAGCAGCATGGTTTTGCCCGAGCCGGCCACACCGTGGATGACGCGGTGCCCGTCGCCCAGGCTGCGCGCCAGCTGCTCTTGCTGTATGTCCATCACCCGCATGATGCTGGGCAGGTCGGCGTCGGCGTCGGTGGCGTCAAACAGGTCACCGGTGCCGGGCACGGCCACCCGCACTTCAGGAAACATGATCCAGCGCACGCGGTCCATTTGCGGCAGCGACATGACGCCACCCAGCATGAAAGGGAACATGTCCCACAGCCGGCTTTGCAATGCCTCGGGCTCCACCGCCTCCAGCATTTCGTCTTGGCACACCACGCGGTGCGGCTCTATGGCGTTGTGGAGTTCGGCTTTGTCAAACTGCGCGCGGGTGATGTTGGGCAGCACCACGCCGTAGCTCCAAGGAAAGGCCAGCTTGCCTTGGTGACGGCCTTCGGGCTGCACCAGTTGCGGGTCGCGCTCCAGCGCGTTCACCACCTGGTGGGCGTACTGCCTGGCCTGCTCCAGCGGGTTGGGAATGGTTTTGGGGCCGGCTTCGGCGTGAATGTCCCAGGTTTGCTTGTTGGCCTGGATGAGGGTGGAGAGCCGGAAGTCTTTGACCTCCAAAATCAGGATGCCTCGGCGCGGGTGCATGACAACAAAGTCTGGGTGCTGATGGCGGGGGCCCACCGCCACGTCGTACCAGAGCAGGTAGTCGTCGTCGAGCTTTTGCTCAAGCCGCTCGGCGGTGCGGCGCTCGCCCGAAGTCATGCGCGCGACGCAGCTCCCTATCGCTGGTATCAGTGTGGCCATGTTGTTTCTGTTTGCTTCCCTGGGCGACATGGTGCACGCAAATACGTCCCACGCTCGGGCATACCTGCCAAACGGCTCCATCGGTACACCCGCAGGCATGCACCCCGCCATCGCTCAACACCGCGCGTCCATCGCCGCCATCTGCCTGCGCTACGGCATCCGCAGGCTGGAGGTGTTTGGCTCAGCTGCGCGGGGTGACGACTTTGTGCCCGAGAGCAGCGACGCCGACTTTCTGGTGGAGTTTGCAGCGGGTGCGCAGCCTGACCCGCACAGCTTCTACAGCGCCAAGGCCGAGCTGGAACAGTTGCTGGGCCGGGGCGTGGATCTGGTGGAGCCCGGTGCGGTGCGCAACCCCTACGTGCTGGCCAGCATCAACCGCCACCGGGAGCCTGTGTATGGGTGTTCGGGGTCAGAGTCCAATTGACTCCCGCTCCCCGGCTTTTCAGGGCCTAGATCAAAGCACGTCGAGGCTTTATTGATTCGGCCCTATGAAGTATCAACCGTTCGCCCTGAGCCTGTCGAAGGGCTCGTGCCATGTCTGAGGAAGGTTTCGACAAGCTCAACCCGAACGGACTTTAGACTTCACTGGGCCTGATCTATAAGCAAAGCCTCTCTGAAAGGAAGCACCCATTCACCGGCGCACTGCAGCGCCCTTCGCTCAAAGGCTCAACCGCTGGGGCGGCAGGTTGGCGCTGTAGATGAGCTCCACCGTTTTGCCGTCGAGCATGGCCAATTGCACCGTCATGCGCCGGAAGGACCACAGCAGGTCAACCGAACCCAGCTTTGCAACCGGGCGCGAGGGGGTGCTGACGGGCAGGCCGTAGCTGGTGCGCAGCGAGGCTTGCAAAGTTTTCAGCAGGGCTTGGGCGCGCGCGGGGGTGGCGGGCTGGGCGCGCAGGTGGATGCGCTGCAGGCGCTCGGACTCGAAGTGGTAGGTGGCGCTGAAGGTTTCGTCGGCAATGGGTGTGCTGGGAATTTCAAGCAAGGCGCTGGGGTCTGCCGCGCGCTGGGCGGCTGACGTTTCGCGGGCTTCGGGCATAAGGGCGCGAATTTGGGCCGGGCTGGCCTGCATGGGCGCGTCGCGCCACAGGTTTTGCGCCGATGCACCCCATGCCATACTGACCAGCACCAAGACGGCAATAACTTTTTTCATGCTGCCAAGTGTGCCGCAACCGCCCACACCGGGCGCTTTGCAGGGCTTGAAAACCAAATGCCGCCCCAGGACACCGGGCTTGGCCTTTTGGCCCCAACGCTGCTGAAAGCGCTGCCCGGGGCCGGTGGCCAAAGCCCCTTTGCACAACCCCCTTTGACCCAACGCTCTGCACCGATGCTTTCCAACCTCATGCCTTTTTTGCTGCACTGGGCGATCACTTCTTTTTCTCTGTGGCTGGCCAGCCACTTGTTCAAGGGCATTCGCTTTGGCAGCACGGGCGCGCTGGTGGTGTCTGCCCTGCTGCTGGGCCTGGCCAATGCGGTGGTGCGCCCGCTGCTGGTGGTGCTGACGCTGCCGCTGACGCTGGTCACCTTTGGCCTGTTTTTGCTGGTGATCAACGCGCTGATGCTGATGCTGGTGGCAAAGCTGGTGAGCGGCTTCAAGGTGGACGGTTTCTGGACGGCGCTGTGGGCCAGCATGTTCATTGCGCTGCTGAGCCTGGTGCTGGGCGCTTTTGTGTTGGGCGGGTCGCCCGAATACAAGATAGAGACCAGCCCTGCGCCAGGGCGCATGTGGCTTTAACGGGCGGCGCAAACAGCTGCGGCGGTGCAGGGGCCTATGGGTTATAAGTGCTTCTCATACTTGACAAATTAAATACTTTGATCACTATGAGAAACATATGAAAGCCGAAACATCACCCGAACTGGACCCAGGCACAACCCAGCTACAAGCCTTGGGCCGGCAACTGCGCGCGCGCCGCAAGGCGCTGCGGGTCAGCAGCACGGCGGCGGCCGAAGCGGCGGGCATGTCGCGGGTCACGCTGCACCGCATAGAAAAGGGTGAGCCTTCGGTGGCTGGCGGCGCTTGGGCCCATGCCATGGCGGCGTTGGGCATGACACTGCTGGCGCGCAACGCTGAAGGAACCGAACCCGCTGCCGAACGCGTTAGCCCACCCGATCCGGCTGAATGGATACCGGTGCGCGTGCGCTTGGCTGACTACCCGCAGTTGAAGGCCCTGGCGTGGCAGGTGCATGGCACCGACACAATTTCGCCCCTGGAGGCTTTGAGCATTTACGAGCGCAATGCGCGGCATCTGGACACCGCCGCTATGTCGCCCGCCGAACAGGCGCTGCTGCGGGCTTTGGACGCCGGTCTGGGTGACGGCACTTTGGCGATGGAGGAGCGCCATGTTTGAGCGCCCGCACCACCAACGCATTGCTCATGTGCTGGGCGCGCTGAACGGCGATACGCTGCGGCAGCACGGCTGCCTGTTTGGCGGCGGCACCTGCATTGCCCTGCGCTGTGGCGAGTACCGGGAATCGATAAACATCGACTTTTTGGTGTCAGACGCCACCGGCTACCGGGAGCTGCGCCAGTGGCTAACAGGCGCCGAAGGGCTCAACGCGTTGGTTCGAGAGGGAACGCCGCCGCTGACCATGGTGCGGGAGGTGCGCGCCGATCAATACGGCCTGCGGACTGCGGTGCAAATGGACGGGCAGGCGATCAAGTTCGAAATTGTTCGTGAGGCGCGCATGGTGTTGGAGGCGCCGGGCAAAGACGATGTTGTGTGCGGCATCAGTACGCTCACGCCGCTCGACTTGGCAGCGTCGAAACTATTGGCCAACTCAGACCGGCAGGCGGACGACGGCGTGTTCAGCCGAGACGTGATCGACTTGGCGATGATGAACCTGAGCTTGCCCCTGCTTCGCAAGGCTCTAGCCAAAGCCGAGCAAGCTTACGGAACCGCCGTGGCGCGCGATCTGGCCAAAGCCATCAACCGTATGCAAGAACGGCCAGGATGGCAGGAGCGGTGCATGCAAGCCATGGCGATGAACATGCCCAAGGCCGTGCTCTGGCAAAAGATCCGTTCACTGCGCAAGCTGTTGCCGCCAGCCTGAAGGACTGAGCTGGACCGGGTACGGGCACCGCCTCAGTGCCGCTCGGGTACCTGCCCCGCTTCGTCGCCCCACACGCGGTTGATGCGGCGCCCGCGCTGCACGGGCGGGCGCTCGCCAATAGCTGCGGCCCAGCGTTGCACGTGGCTGTATTCGTGCACCGACAAAAATTTGCCGGCCTCGTACAACTTGCCTTCTACCAGCCCGCCGTACCAGGGGTAGATGGCAATGTCGGCAATGCTGTATTCGTCGCCGGCCATGTAGGTGTGGGTGGCCAGGTGGCGGTCGAGCACGTCGAGCTGGCGCTTGACTTCCATGGCGAAGCGGTTGATGGGGTATTCAAACTTCTCAGGGGCGTAGGCGTAAAAGTGCCCGAAGCCGCCGCCGAGGTAAGGCGCAGAACCCATTTGCCAGAACAGCCAGTTGAGCGCTTCGGTGCGCGGCCCGTGGGCTTTGGGCAGCAAGGCGCCAAACTTTTCGGCCAGGTAGAGCAGGATGGCACCGGACTCGAACACGCGCGTGGGTGGCTCGGTGCTGCGGTCGAGCAGGGCCGGGATTTTGGAGTTGGGGTTGACTTCCACAAAGCCGCTGGTGAACTGGTCGCCGTCGCTGATTTTGATGAGCCAGGCGTCGTATTCGGCTCCGCTGTGGCCCAGGGCCAGCAGCTCTTCCAGCATCACGGTGACCTTCACGCCGTTGGGCGTGGCCATGGAATACAGCTGCAGCGGGTGCTGGCCCACGGGCAGGTCTTTGTCTTGCGTGGGGCCGGCAATGGGGCGGTTGATGTTGGCAAATTTGCCACCGCTGGCCTGGTCCCAGGTCCAGACGGCGGGTGGTGTGTAAGGGGTTTTTTCGCTCATGGGGTAGGTTGGGTTGGGCTGATGGCAGCCAGGAAAAAGAGGAGGAAGCGGCGCCAACAGGGGCGGCGCTGCCCGCGGCCCTGCATCGTAAGCCGCTGAGCCAATGTTTGCAGCGCCGGGGGCCGCCGCTGTTGTAAGGAACCGCAGCCCCACACGACTGACCGCCATGCCCTTTGCACCCCGACCCCGCCCCGCCCGCGCTCGCTCGCTGGCCGCACTCACCTCACTGACCGCGCTGACCACCCTGGTGGCCAGCCTGGGCTTGCACACGCCCGCTGCACAGGCCATGGGCCTCACGGTGACCCCGCAAACGCACACTTGCAGCCCTGTGCAGCACAACGCCCAGCCGCTGCAGCCTTTGCCGGCCGCAGCCCATAGGCGCCTGCCCGACAGCCAGGCGGTGACCGGGCGGCACGACCTGGCGTGGGCCTGGCTGGGCTCCCCTACCCGGCGCTACCCGCACGACGCGCTGGGCTCGCCGGTGCACGCGGGCAGCGTGCACGCGCTGGTGAAGACCCGCGCGGGCGGCTGGGACACGGTGGCGCTGGTGCTGCCGCTGAACCGGGTGTTTGAAGACCGGGTGCCGCGCATTGTTGACCTGGACCGCGACGGGCGCGAGGAAATGGTGTTGATTGAGGCCGACACCCTGCGCGGTGCCGCGCTGGTGGTGCTGGGTGTGGACCACGGCCCCGAAGGCCCCCGCCTGGTGGAGCGCGCCCGCGGTCCTTTTGCGGGCTCCACCTTTCGCTGGCTCAACCCGGTGGGGGTGGCCGACTTTGATGGCGACGGCCAGCTGGACCTGGCCAGCGTGGTCACACCGCACATTGGCGGTGTGCTGCAGCTGCTGCACTACCGGCCGCCGGCGCTGGTGCCATTTGCCCGCGCACTTGATGTGTCAAACCACCGCATGGGCGCGCTGGAACAAGACTTGGCGGTGATCGTGCAGCAGCCGGGCCAGCGGCCCACGCTGGTGCTGCCCGACATGACGCGCCGTGCCCTGCACGCGCTGCGCTGGGACGCCCCCGGCCAATGGACCGAACTGGCCGACCTGAAGCCGCTGCCCGCAGTGGTAGAGCGGCTCACGCCCCTGCCCCAAGGCGCCTGCGCCACTCTGGCCGACGGGCGCTCACTGCGGGTGACGCTGTCGCACTAGGCGCGCTTCCGGTCAGTGCCGCAGCACTTGCCGGATGGTGGCGGCGAGTTCGGCGGCCACAAATTTGGCCACGTAGCCGTCGGCCCCTACCGAGCTCACGTGGGCTTCGTTGGCGGTGCCGGTGAGCGACGAATGGATCACCACCGGGATCGACTTGAAGCGCTGGTCTTGCTTGATGTTTCGGGTGAGCGTGAAGCCGTCCATTTCTGGCATTTCCAGGTCGGTCAGCACCAGCGCCACTTTGTCTTGCGCGGTTTTGCCTTCGGCGCGGGCCTCGGTTTCAATGGCCTGCAGGCGCTCCCAGGCTTCCTTGCCGGTCTTGGTCATGACGTAGGGCGTGCCCATGGCGTTCAGGCCTTGTTCGATCATCATGCGCGCCACGGGGGAGTCGTCTGCGGCCAGGATGATGGCGCCTTCGGGCAGGCTCACGGCCGCGCCCACCGACTTGGGCGTGATGTCTTCCTTGGGCGGCGGCATCACGTTGCGCAAGATTTGCTCCACGTCCAGCACCTGGGCCAGGCGGCTTTTTTCGGCGTCGCCGTCGAGCTTGGCAATGCTGGTGACGAGGTTGCCGCCGTTGCCTTCTGAAGCCAGCACGTTGCTCCATTCCAGCCGCACGATTTCGTCCACCTCTTCCACCGCGAAGGCCTGGGTGGTGCGGGCAAATTCGGTCACCATCAAAATGGTGAGGCCGCGTTTGGGCACACAGCCCACCACGGCGGGCAGGTCGATCACGGGGATGATTTGCCCGCGAATGTTGGCCACCCCGAGCACATGGGCCGGCGCATTGGCCATGGCGGTGATGGTGGGCATGACCAGGATTTCACGCACCTTGAAAACGTTGATGCCGAACAGCTCGCGCCGGTCGGTGCCCGGCGCCTCGCCCAGGCGAAACAACAGCAGTTCAAACTTGTTGTTGCCCGTGAGATTGGTGCGCTCGTCAGCGTCGTGCAGCGGGGTGCTCATGTGGCCTTGCTCCATTGGGGTGATCCCCACAGGGTACGGGCCATGGCTCTGCGGCCAAGCGCACAAAAGCCGCCGAAAAACCCCGCAAATGCCGCGTTAAGCGCACGCGTTGCGCTGCGCTGCGGGGTGCTACTGCTTGGCCTCGGCGTCCACGGCCTGCTGCACCGCCACGTAAAACGCTTCGCGTGCGGCGCTGGCCGCCGGGTCGGTGGCGTTGTTGGCCCAGTTGGCGTTGGACGCAATCACCAGCTGGCGCGCGGGGTCCACAAAAATGCCCTGGCCGAAGATGCCACGGGCGGCAAAGCTGCCGTCGTCGTAGGTCCACCACTGGTAGCCGTAGCCGCGCCCGGGCTGGCCTATGCCGGTGCGGGCGGTGGTGGCTTCTTGCAGCCAGCCGTCGGGCACGGTGGGCTGGCCGTTGACCACCGCGCCATTCAAGATGAACTGCCCGAAGCGGGCAAAGTCGCGCGTGGCGGCTTGCAGGCAGCAGCCGCTGATTTCTTGCCCGGTTTTGCTGAGAATCCAGGTGGCTTGCTGCTCCATGCCAATGGGCACCCAGATTTTTTCGGACAAATAGCTCGACAAGGGTTTCTGGGTGGCCCGCGACACCAGCACGCCCACCAGATTGGTTTCACCGGTGCTGTAAAGCCAGCGGGTGCCGGCCGGCACGGCGCGCGGCAGCTTGCGCAGGTAGCTCACCACGGCGTCCACACCGTCGTCGGGCTTGTGGTTGTTGAACTGGGCCACGTCCGAGTTCGGGTCGTCGTAGTCTTCGTTCCAGGCCACGCCCGATGTCATGGTGAGCAGCTGGCGGATGCTGACGTCGTCGTAGGCCGAGCCCTTCATTTCGGCGATGTAGTCGCTGACCTTG
Source organism: Hydrogenophaga sp. LT287 (assembly GCF_055702805.1). Classification (NCBI taxonomy): domain Bacteria; kingdom Pseudomonadati; phylum Pseudomonadota; class Betaproteobacteria; order Burkholderiales; family Comamonadaceae; genus Hydrogenophaga; species Hydrogenophaga sp. LT287. Next base: position 162,188 of record NZ_JBVPZC010000002.1, read on the forward strand.
TCGTCCATGCTTTTGATGTGGCCGTCGCGCACGGCCGCACCCAGCAGGGTCGAGGTGAAGGACTTGGCCACGGAAAAACTGGTCCATCGGCCCTGGCTGTCAAAGTCGAGCCCATAGCGCTCCAGCCGCACCTGGCCGTTGTGCAACACCATGAGCGCGGCGCTGCGCTGGCCTTGCATGTAGGCGTCCACGTCCAGCGGCAGCGCGAGCGGCGGGCCGGGTGGCAACGGGGACGGCGTGGTGCCGGCGGGCACGGCGCGGTGTTTGGCCAAAAAGGGCAAGCGGTCCAGGGCACGAAACGCCGCATCGCGCTGCGACGTGCTCCAGAACAGCAGGTCGCGGTTGGTGGGGAACGCGGCCAGGAAACCTCGGGTTTCTTTGTCCAGGCTCAGCCAGCCTGCGGTGCCAGCGGCGGCAACGGCGACAAGCCCGACGAGGGCCACGTTCTTGAACTTCATGGTGGTTTTCCTGGGCAAAGTGGGTGCAGGTTGGCGGCTGCGGGCGGTGCTGAAAATTGAGCAACTTACGCGGCGAAACACCGGGCAACGGGCGCCAGTATCGCTTTTTCGCAGCGCTGCACACTGAAGATACCGCGAACGCCGGGCGGGCTTTCGGGGTGGCCGGTGGAGTACGGGTGACGCACCGCCTGGGTTGTCGCTCACGTGGGTGCAAGCCCATTTGAATGGTGCTCCAATGGCTGACGCACCTGTTTTTGAAACCACGCCCCCCACCACGCGAGGCCCGAACCATGAACGCCACACCCGACACACCCGACACCCCCACGCTCATGAGCGGGCAAGACTACCGGGAGTCGCTGCGCCGCTACCAACCCCGGGTTTTCGTGGACGGGCGCCGGGTGGACAGTGTGGCGGACGAGCGCGCGTTTCAGCCCGGCATCAATGCCGTGGCCCTCACCTACGACTTCGCCCTGAAGCCGGCGTATGCCCCGCTGATGACGGCGGTTCAGCACACCAGCGGCCGCACCGTCAACCGGCTCAGCCACTTGAACACCAGCAGCGGCGACCTGCTCAACAAGCTGGAGGCCGTGCGCCTGATCTGCCAGGAAACGGGATGCGCCCAGCGCTACCTGACGCACGACGCGGTGAATGCGATCGCGCAGGTGAGCGCGCGCATTGACGACGCACGCGGCACCACCGAGCACACCGCGCGCTTTCTGAACTACCTGCACCGCATTCAGGACCAGGACCTGACCCTGGGTGTGGCCATGACCGACGCCAAAGGCGACCGCAGCCGCCGCCCGCACGAGCAGGCCAACGTGGACAGCTATGTGCATGTGGTCGAGCGCAACGCGGTGCACAACGGCGTGCGCGGCATCGTCATCAGCGGCACCAAAGCCATCGTGACCGGCGCGCCCTACATGCACGAACTGCTGGTGATGCCTTGCCGCAACATGGGCCAGGAAGACGCCGACTTTGCGGTCTGCTGCGCGGTGCCCATAGACGCGCCGGGCCTGACCATCGTGGCACGCCCGGCGGGGCGCCCTGGCGAAAAACTGGAGCACGGCGACGCGCTGTTCAGCCGCAAGTACGGCCAGAGCACGGGGGTGTGCCTGTTTGACCGGGTGTTTGTGCCGTGGGACAGCGTGTTTTTTGCCGGCGAATGGGAGCACTCGGGGCACCTGACCTACAGCTACGCCACCCACCACCGCCAGACCTGCATCGGCGCGCGCGCCGGCTTTGGCGACCTGCTGATTGGCGCGGGCGCACTGATGTGCGAAGCCAATGGCTTTGACCCCGGGCAGGAAACCCACCTGCGCGAACAGATGGTGGAGCTGATCACCATCACCGAGGGCTTTTATGCCTGCGGGGTGGCGGCCAGCGTGTATGGCAAGGCGGACGCGCACTGCCCAGTTTTCATGCCCGACCCGGTGTTTGCCAACATTGGCAAGCTGCTGCTGGCCACGAAAATTTACGACATGCACCGCATTGCGCATTACGTGAGCGGGGGCCTCATCGTCACCCTGCCCGGCCCGGACGAAGACCACAACCCCGAAACCGGCGCCAAGCTCAGCGAAGTGCTGCGCGCCAACCCCGATGTGCCGTATGAGCAGCGGATACAAACCGCACGCTTCATTGAAGACCTGACCGCGGGCTACCAGGGCGGCTGGTACAGCGTGATCAGCCTGCACGGCGGTGGCTCGCCGGCGGCCATGAAGCAAGAGATATGGCGCAACTACCCGGTGGGCAGCAAGGTGGAGCTGGTGGAACGCTTGCTGGAACGCGGCATTGCCGCCGACGGCAGCCCCGCCGCCGCGCCGCACGACCCGACGCGCGCCATCACCAAAAACCGGCAGCCCGGCAAATGCTGCGACACCGGCTGCACGGTGCCGGGCCAACCGGTGATGGTTGACCTGCCCACGGTGCTGGACACGCTGCCGTCGCGACAAGGCGGTTGACCCGGGCCGCAACATGGCCCGCGAGCCAGCACACCGCAGCGCAAGCTGGCTGTTGATTCGGCCCTATCAAGTATCAACCGTTCGCCCTGAGCCTGTCGAAGGGCTGGTGCCATGTCTGAGTAAGGTTTCGACAAGCTCAACCCGAACGGACTTTCAGACTTCACTGGACCGGATCTACAACAAGCACAGGCCTGCCGCAGGCCTGGGTTTCAGGCGCGGGAGCGGCTGCCACAACAGCGCCCGGGCGGCCAAGCGCTTCTGAGGGTATACCCCAACACGAATCGGGCTGTGGGCCCCAAGAAACACGCGCCTGAACGACTAAGATCGGCGCAGCAAAAATCGAACGACCGTTCTTTTATTCAACTCTTTTCGGAACCGCCCATGACCGATTCCACTGCGAGCCCCTGGCATGCGTCGTACCAGCAAGTGGGCATTGCCCAGGAACTGGAACAACTGCCCTACAGCAACCTGGCCGAGCTGGCCTTTGAGAGCTGCAAGAAGTGGCAAACGCAAAGCCAGATGAAGGCCGCTTTCAGCTGCGTGGTGCCCAACGGCATGAACGGCCGGCTGAGCTTTGCGCAGGTGGACGAAGCGTCTGATGCCTTTGCTGGCTACTTGCGGGGAGTGCTGAAGCTGGAGGCCGGCGCGCGAGTGGCGGTGCAGCTGCCCAACAGCCTGGGCTACCCGGTGGCGGCGCTGGGCGTGTTCAAGGCCGGCTGCGTGCTGGTGAACACCAACCCGCTCTACACCGAAACGGAAATGGTGCACCAGTTCAACAACGCCGGCGCGCAGGTGCTGGTGATGGTGGACATGTTTGCCGACAAGCTGCCGGGCGTGCTGGCCAAAACCGGCATCAAACAGGTGGTGCTGGCGGCGGTGTCGGAGTTTTTCCCTGCCGTTCCGGGCGCCATTGTGCGGGGCGTGCAGCGCTACTGGAACCGCGTGTTGCCGCCGGTGTCGGTGCCGCATGTGCGGCTGAAAGACGCGCTGGCCCAGGGCCGCGCCACGCTGGCCAAAACACCCGCGCGCACCTATTGGAAAGACGTGGGCCGCAACGACCTGGCCTTGCTGCAATACACCGGTGGCACCACCGGCGTGAGCAAGGGCGCCATGCTGACGCACGGCAACCTGCTGAGCAACATCCAGCAGACCCGCGCCATGGGCCAGAGCCACATGGCACCGGGGCAAGAGTGTGTGCTCACGGCCCTGCCGCTTTACCACATTTTCGCGTTCACAACCAACCTGCTGGGCTTCCTGGCCATTGGCGGACACAACGTGCTGATACCCAACCCGCGGCCGGTGCAGAGCCTGCAGCGGGCCATGGAAAACTTCCCCATCACCTGGATGACGGGCGTCAACACACTCTTCAACGGCCTGCTGAACGAAGAGTGGTTTGTGGCCTTTCCGCCCAAAACGCTGAAGGCCTCGATTTCGGGCGGCACGGCGCTGCACACGGCCGTGGCGCAGCGCTGGCGCGAGCTGACCCAAACCCCGATCGCCGAGGGCTACGGGCTGACCGAAACCGCACCGGTGGTGAGCTTCAACCCGCTCACCGGCACGCCGCGCGACGGCAGCATCGGCATTCCGGCGCCGGGCACCGACGTGCGCCTGGTAAACGACGACGGACAAGACGTGGCCCCCGGCACGCCCGGTGAGATCTGGGTGCGCGGCCCGCAGGTGATGCAGGGTTACTGGAACGCCGAAGAAGAAACCGCCCAGGTGATGAACGACGGCTGGTTTGCCACCGGCGACGTGGCGGTGATGGACGAGACCGGTTTCATGCGCATCGTGGACCGCAAGAAGGACATGATTCTGGTGTCGGGTTTCAACGTGTACCCCAACGAGGTGGAGGACGTGATCGCTGACATGGACCACGTGCTGGAAGTGGCGGTGATTGGCGTGCCCGATGACAAGACGGGCGAATCGGTGCGGGCCTATGTGGTGCAAAACCCCGAGCACACCAAAGAGGTGATGCCGGCCGACGTGATCGCCCACTGCAAGCAGCACCTGGCCGCCTACAAGGTGCCCCGGCTGGTGGTGGTGCGCGACGACCTGCCCAAGAGCCCCATTGGCAAGGTGCTGCGCAAAGACCTGCGCCAGGATGTGACCAAAGAACTGAACCGCGGTTGAGCGCCACCCCTTCACCCTAAAGAGAGAACTTCAACATGATCTCCGAATTCGAGACCAAGCTGCTGGGCATCATGATGATCGTCATCATGCTCGGCATGGGCGCGTCGCTCACCTGGCGCGACTTCCGCATCGCCTTTCGCAAGCCCAAAGGCGTGCTGGTGGGTCTGCTGTGCCAGTACGGCATCATGCCGCTGCTGGGCTTTTTGCTGGCGCAGGCGCTGGACCTGTCGCCGGGCCTCACGGTGGGCCTGATTCTGATGGCCTGCATGCCGGGCGGCACCACGTCCAACATCTTCACCTACTTCAGCAAGGCGGTGCTGGCGCTCTCCATCATGATGACGTCGGTGTCGTCGCTGGTGGCCCTGGGCATGGTGCCGGCGCTGCTGGAGTTTTACTCGCAACTGGCCGGGCTGAGCGGCGACTTCAAAATCCCGGCGGGCAACGTGGCGCAGGTGCTGTTTGTGCTGCTGGTACCCACCGTCATCGGCATGGTGCTGCGCAAGCTCAACCCCAACATCGGGGCCACCATCGAACTGCTGGGCGGCATGCTGGGCGTGGCGGTGATTCTGTTCCTGGTGTTCACCTGGATTCCGCGCAACCACACGCTGCTGGCCATCACGCCCTGGTACGTGTTCTTCGCGGCCATTGGGCTGGGCATTTTCGGCATGGGCTTGGGCTACGGGCTGGCCCGCCTGCTCAAACAGGACCCGAACCGCAGCCGCACGATCGCGATGGAGACGGGCATTCAGAACGGCCCGCTGGCGGTGCTGATCGTGACGCTGACTTTTACCGGCCCCATGCAGCAAGAGGTGCTGCTGATTCCGGTGCTGTACTCGCTCTTCATCGTGATCACCTCCAGCATCGTGACGGTGTTCTTCCGCCGCATGAGCGTGCGCGAGGCACTGGCCCGCGACCGCGCCAAAGACGGTACGGTGCTGGCCAGCTGAACAAGCGCTGCAGGCACGGGCCCTGCGGGCGCGGGCAGATGATTAAAAGTCCAGAGCACCCTGCGCCGGTGCGGGCGGGGCGCTGGTGGCCCGCACGGTGCGGGGCGCAGGCTCACCGGCCAGCGCAACGTCCCACGGTTGTTGCAGGTGTTGCGCAGCTTGCTCGGGCGTGGCGTTGAGCCAGTGGGCGTAGTGCGTGGGCGGCACGATCACGAGCATGCGTTTTTCGTCACCCGGGCGGTGCATGCGGCCCATGAGCGGGTGGTGATCGGCGTTGACGGTGAGCAGGGTGAAGCTGTGCAGGGTTTCACCCGTTTCGCGGTCGGTGTATCGCTCGTGCAGGCCGGCCACAGCAAAGGGTTCGCCGCTGGCCTGGGCAATGCGCCAGCGCAGCGCGCGCCCACTTTCCCAGCAGGGTTCGAAGTAGTTGAGCATGGGCACGAGCGCAAAACGCCGTTCGCGCCAGGGGCTGCGGTAACTGGGCTTGTCTGCCACGGTTTCGCTGCGTGCGTTGTAGGTGCGGCGGCTCAGCTCGTTGCCGTGCTGGGTGTTGCGGCTCCAGCGCGGCACCAGCCCAAAACGCGCCACCGCGCACACCAGGCCCGCGCCGCCCTGCCCCAGCCCTGGCTCAGCCCGGGTGATGATGGGCGCGCCGTAGCCGGGAAAGGTCTCGGGTGGCCAGTCTTGCGTGGGCATCTGCACGCCGCCCAGGCCGGGCATGTCGCGCACGGTGCGCGAGTTGGGCGGGTTGTAGTTGGTGCACATGCGCGCCGGGGCGTTGTGAGGTGCGGCTCAGCCCAGCGCGAGCACGAAGTCGAGCGCCGCGCACACCGCGGTGGCCTGGGCGGTGTTGCACTGCTCGGGCGTGGCGCGCGGGCTGTCGGGGTAGACCTCGGTGGTGGTGGTGTAGCGCGCGCCGGTGATGCCGGCGCACAGGCCCAGCTCGCGCAGCGCGTAGCGGATCACGCCCCGGTCCACGGCAGGCGAGCCGATGATTTCGCCCTTGTCGTCGGTGGGCGCAATGTGCGTGACGCGCTCCACCGCGTTGATGATGGCGCGCTGAAACGCGGGCTGGGGGTTGTCGGTGTCGTCCACCAGGTAAAAGCCGTCGGGAATGGTGCCGGGCTCGAAGGGCTCACCGTCGCGCGCGGCCTTGGCGGGGCGGTACTCGGACTCGTCGGTGTCGGTGGTTTCGTGCAGGTCAATGTGGGCTGCAAACTGCCCTTGCAGCGGCGCCACCAGGCGCATGAGCGCGTCGGCCTCCTGTGCAAGGCCGGTTGCCTTGAACGAGCGGTTGGGGTCCACGGCGTCAAAGTTCCAGCGGTGAATGCGCTCATAGGCCCACGGGCTGACACAAGGCACCACCAGCAGGTTGACCCGGCCCACGTAGGCCTGGGCGTGCTGCTCTAAAAACTGCAGCGCGCCGTGCACGCCACTGGTTTCATAGCCGTGCACACCGCCGGTGACCAGCACCCCAGACAAGCCCGGCTGCCACGCACCGGGGCTGACGGCGTACAGCGGGTAGCGCTCAGGTGTGGCAGGCGTTTCGCTGTAGACCACCTCGCCGTAGGGAAACACCTCAAAGCGCGCGCGCAGGGGCTGCAGGGCGCAGAGCACGTCGTCGGCGTAGCTGCGCCGGCGCACTTGCTGCGCGCGCCAGGCGGCCACGTCTGCAGGGTTCCAAGGCTGGCCGGGGGTGCCGATGGGGTAAAAAAAAGGTTGCGTCACGGGTAACCAACAAGGCATGGGTGGATATGCGGATAGATTATGGTGCGGGCCCCGCCGGGGTCGCCCCAAGCTGAAACAGCCATGCGTGTGATGCTGCTGAGGGTGAGGGTGGCGGTTCCAGGGCCAAGCTTTCGGCACCCCACACCACCAACCGTTCTTGCGGGCCACGTTCACGGTGGCGCAGCGCTGAGAGACATTGCAGCCACGGCCATCGAACCAGGAGTCTCCATGCCCACCGAAGCCAAGCCCTCTGCCAAGACACCCACCGACGACCAGGACACGTCGGTGTTTGCCCGCGCCGTGCTGCCGCTGTTTGGCAAGGTGCCCACATCGAAACTTCGCAAAAGCGAAAAACCCCAGGAAGACGCTCGCCGCCACGCCAACTCGGCGGCGGCCCAGGCGGCGCTGGCTGCCGGCGCGCTGGCCCTGCCGCCGGGTGCGCTGGGCTGGCTCACGCTGCTGCCCGAAATGGTGGGTGTGTGGAAGATGCAGCGCCAGCTGGTGGCCGACATCGCCGCTCTGTACGGCAAACAATCGACGCTGACGCCAGAGCAGGTTGTCTATTGCCTGTTCCAGCATTCGGCTGGGCAAGGCGTGCGCGACCTGGTGGTGCGGGTGGGCCAGCGCACGCTGGTGCGCCGAGCGTCGCCCCGCCTGGTGGGCGCGATCACCCGGCGCATTGGTACCCAGCTGGCCCGGCGCACCGTGGGCAAAGGCATGGCGCGCTGGCTGCCAATTGTGGGTGCGGTGGGCGTGGGTGCCTATGCTTACATCGACACAGCGAAGGTGGCGGCCACCGCCATGGACTTGTTTGAGGGCGTGATCGAGGTCGAGTGCGTTGAGGTGGCCGATGCAGCGGAGCATGTGCGCTGAACCAGTGGACACGGGCCCACCGCCTGCTCCATCATGGTTGCCCGTTGACACCCTCTGAAAGGTCCCGACATGACCACCGGCACCGTCACCCTGCACCGCGTTTTCACCGCCCCGCCCGAGCGGGTTTACCGCGCCTTTCTGGATCCCGACGCCATGGCCAAGTGGCTACCGCCACATGGTTTTACCGGCAAGGTGCTGGAGATCGACGCCCGCGTGGGCGGGCGTTACCGCATGCAGTTCACCAACCTGGGCAACGGCCAAAGCCACGCGTTTGGCGGTATGTACCTGGAGCTGGTGCCCAACGAGCGCATTGTGAACACCGACGTGTTTGACGACACCAACCTGCCTGGGGAAATGCGCACCACAGTCACATTCAAGGCGGTGTCTGTGGGCACCGAGCTGACGGCGGTTCAAGAAGGCATTCCGGCCATGATTCCGGTGGAAGCTTGTTACCTGGGCTGGCAGCAGTCGCTACAACTGCTGGCGCTGCTGGTGGAAGCTGACATACCGGGCTGAGCGTTCGCGCGCAGGCGCTCAGGCCGGCCCCACTGCCAGGGCATGCAGGCGCTGGTGCGCTTCACAGGTACGGTCCAGTGGCAGGTTGCGCTTGGCGCTGAGGTAGTGGGCGCTGAACACGTCGAGCCAGGCGGTGAGCGTGTGTGCTGCATGCATTTCACCGGCCATGGCCAGACACAGGGCGGCCACTTCGGCGGTGCAAAACTGGTCTTCGCGTGACGACCGGCGCAGCCGGTAGCTGGACGCCTGGCCCGGGTGCAGGCTGAGCACGGGCAAGGCGTCCAGGTAAGGGCTTTTGCGAAACATCTTGCGCGCTTCAGACCAGGTGCCGTCCAGCAACACAAACAGCGGTCGCTTGCCGCCCGGCGCATCGCCAGTGGCGGGGTGGCTGCAGGGTGCGAGCCCGGTCACCACGCGCTGCGCTTCAACGTACTCCCCCGGAAACACCAGGTAGGGCTGCCACTGCGGGTCGGCCAGCAAAGCCAGAAGAGCGGGGTCCACCGCGGTGCGAGACCAGCCAAAGGCAAAGGTGTCGGCCACCAGATCGGCAATCAGCCAGCCGGTGTTGCTGGGCTTGAGCGCTTCGATGTCGCCCATGATGAGGCACACACCGGCCAGCACAGCCACCTGCGGGCGCAGCGCGCACACACAGTGGCTGGCTGCCAGGCGGCAACCGGCGCAGCGCCCGCCGCCCGAGCCCCGGGCCACAAAGGGCTTGGTGCTGGCGGCCAGGCGCACAGTGCGCAAACGCGAAACAGCGTGGCTCATGCGGCCAGGCCGGTGAGGACGAAACAACGTGAGGAGCAAGGGCGCATGCGTCGAATGTATGCGCAGCGCGGGCAGCCCCTGGGCCAGGAGCCTGACGCAAGCGTTTTGTGACTGAACGGCTCAGGCGGGTCCACCAGGGTTTGGTGGACAATCTCGGTTTCCACTCTGGCCGCTCACCATGCCGCTGCTTTCCGCTCCTGCGTGCGCTGAATCGCCCAGCCTGCCCGCCTCTCACCCCCTGATTCACTGGACCACGCCCGACGGCGTGGCCGCGTCAGCGCGTTGGCGCTCCGAACGGGGTGCACCGGCGCCGCAGCGGGTGGTGATGGCCGACGACACCACCACCGCCGACGCCGCCTACCGGCTGGCCTGCGCCGGCACCGCCCTGCTGTGGTGTGGCGACTTTCACAACGCCCGCCAGCTGCTGCAGGCCATGGCGCGCCGCTGCGACGCCACGCCGGCCCGCAAACAACGCAAGGCCGCCAAGCCTGCGGCTGCTGACAGCGCCAGTCCCGCTGGCGCGGAAGCCTTTCACAAACACCGCCAAGCGCAAGCACAGCGGGCCCGCACGCTCGGCATGGTGCTGCTGCGCTTTGAGCCCGACCACACCCTGAAACTGCGCCGCGCGCCCGACGTGCAACAGGCCTGCACCCACGCCTGGGGCGCCGCCGAGCCGGGCGCCATGGACTCGGTGGCTTCTTTGCGCGAACTGCTGGGCTTCACCAGCGCCGAAGAATGGCGCCGCGTGGGAGTGGAAATTCCCGCGCTGGGCGCGCCACCCCTCAACCGGGTGTTTCCGCATTACGGCGTTTTTTCACCGGCACGGGGCGAATACATCGACCTGGTGGCCCAGGCACCGCTGCCGCGAGGGGCCGAAGGTGCTGCGCAAGCCGTATTTGACATTGGCACCGGCACGGGCGTGTTGTCGGCCGTGCTGGCGCGCCGTGGCGTGGGACCCATCACCGCCACCGACATGGACCCGCGCGCCCTGGCCTGCGCACAAGACAACCTGACGCAACTGGGCGTGAGCGAACGCGTGACCTTATTACAAACCGATTTGTTTCCGCCCGGCCAGGCCTCGCTGGTGGTGTGCAACCCGCCGTGGCTGCCAGCCCGCGCCAGCTCGCCGGTGGAACATGCGGTGTACGACGAAGGCAGCCGCATGCTGCAGGGCTATTTGAACGGCCTGGCCGCACACCTGGCGCCCGGGGGCGAAGGCTGGCTCATCTTGTCCGACCTGGCCGAGCACCTGGGCCTGCGCAGCCGCACCGAGCTCATGGGCTGGATCGCACAAGCCGGCCTGCAGGTGCTGGGCCGTCTGGACGCCAAGCCCCGCCACAGCAAAGCCAGCAACGCCAGCGACCCGCTGCACAGCGCGCGCTCGGCCGAAGTGACCTCGCTGTGGCGCCTAGGCGTGGCTGCGCCATAAGCCTGACAGCCCAAGCGCGCGTCAGCGGTCGCGCTTGCCAAAGTGCTTGCGGTTGCGGTCCACAAAGTCGTGCAGCACACCGGTGAAACCGCCCATGTTGCGCCCCGTCAAGTACAGGTAGCCGGCCAGCGCGCCCACGCTGGCGCCGATCACATCCACGATCAGGTCAAACATGGTGTCCATCAGGCCCGACTTCTGCATGTTCATGCCAAAGAGCTGGTCCATGCCGAATTCAAAAATCTCCCACAGCGCGCCGATGGTGACGGCAAAGCTGAATGCGATGAGCGCCAAAGCCCAGGCGGGTGCAGCGTAGCGGTCGCCCTCAAACAGCATGAACACAAACAGGAAACCGAGCAGGCCAAACGCCATGGCCGAGCCGCCGTGCAGCACCATGTCCCACCACCAGTAGCGGTTGTAAAAGTCAAACGCCTCGCCCAGAAAAATGGTGGCGAACACAAAGAAGGTGATGCCCACCAGAAAAGCCGTGGGCAGGCGTATGCCCATGCGGTTGACCAGCAGCAGAGGCAGCAGCGTGAGCAAAAAAGTGGCGGCGGCCACGCCGGCCAGAGGCCACTGGCGTTCCCACAGCGCCACGCAACATTCGACCAGCAGCACCGCCCAGATCACCTGAACCGCGATCGGTTGGCTGCGCAGTACTTGCCAGGGGCGTTGAGTCCACATCTGGCCATGATAGGCCGACAGGCTGTTGTTTTGCGCGGGTGACTTCGTCGGAACCCACAACCTACTTGCAACATTTGGATGCAACCTGCCCACCACGAATGTGATTTAAGCCTCAAGAACGTTGTGGACGCACCACCATAATCGCCGCATGCTTATTTCTGAAATTGCGGTCTGGTCGGCCATGCTGGGCGGCTTGCTGACACTGCTGGCCCTGTCGCTGGTGGACGCCCTTGGAAACCGCACGGTCGGTTCGGTACGCAACCTGGTGTTTGTGGTGATCACGGGGGCCAGCTGTGTGCTGGTTACAGGTCTGCCCGAGGTGTTTTTCCCCCACCTGCCAGCGCGCTTGCTGATGATGCTGAAAGCCAGCCTGGGACCCTTGGCGGGCGCCATGGCCCTGTACTTTCTGGGCAACTGGCTGGGCGGTGTGCGTGAAGACACCCTGGTGCACCGGCTCACGGCCTGGGGTGGTGCGCTGGTGTTGCTGGCTGCGTTGGTGCTGGCGGTGGTGGGCAGCCAGACGGAAGCGGCCCATTTCACTTCGCTGCTGCTGGTGGCTGCGGCGGTCAACATGGTACCGGTGCTGCTGGCCGCGCTGGCGGTGTGGCGAGCGGCCCGGTTGGGCGACCCACTGGCGCGCTGGATGGGCCTGGCGGTGGCCTGCCTGGCGGCCACGGTGTTCGGCATTTACCTGCGCGGCTTACAGGTACCGGGCTTCGGCCTGTTCACCTGGGTGCTGACCGCTGTGTTCACGGTGGCGTTTTTTATCGTTTCCACGGTGCTGGTGTTCATACGCAACCAGCAAAACCGGCAGCTTGCCCGCCTCTCTCGGCTGCAAGCTGGGGCCGAGCCAGCCACCGGCCTGGTCACGGGTTCGGCATTGCTGTCGCAAGTGGAACATGTGTTTTGGCGCACGGCACGCCGCCAGGGCGAGTGCACGGTGGTGTGCCTCTACCTGAGCAACCTGTACGAAATGGCCGAACCTTCCGGCCACGGCGCCGAGCACCAGATTCTGGCCACCATGGCCGCCCGCATTCGCCGCGCGGCCGGGTTTCGCTGCGTGGTGGGGCTCTACCACCCGCGCTGTTTTGTGGTGGTGCTGTCCACCGACAAACACGCCGCGCCGGCCGGCGAAACGGTGGACCGCCTGAAGTCCATGGCCACCCAACCCGTGGCCGTGGTGGATGAGGCAGAGACTTACCAGGCGTTTGTGCCTCAGGTGGGCCTGGGCGTGATCACCGTCAACCCGGGCAGCGCCGTTGCCATGGACGTGTTGAACGGCGCCGAGCGCCAGGCCATGGCGCTGGTGAACGAGCACCATGAAGACACAGAACATGGCAAGACAACCGAACCCATGGCCCTGAGCTGAAAGACCAGCCTGCGGGACAATGGCACCGCCATGACAACACACCCCATTGCCCAGTCGTTGCTCGATCAGCTCACCCTGTTGGGGCACCACTTTGCACCGCCCCGCGTGGCGCAACTGCATGTGCCGCGGCGCCCGGAAGCAACCGGCGAACACGATGCCGAGTTCTGCGCCATCGAGCTGGAGGACGGCGCCTTTGGTCTGTCTTACGTGCTGCTGGGCGACACGCTGAATGCACTCCTGGCCAGCCATGGCGGTGGCTCCCGGCCGCTGGCAGGTGCCGACCCGTTGGCACTGGCCCAGGCGCTTCAGCATGGCCGTGCAGCCGAACGCGCCATCGCGCTGGCCGCGATCAATGCCCTCACCGATTCGGTCTGGCGCCAAGTGGGCTACGAGCCACCGCCGGCCGGCAACTCGCTGGGCGATATTGAGCTCACGCCCCAGGACCACCTGGGCATGATCGGGTTCTTTCCGCCCCTGGTCAGGCGTGTGGCCGAGGCCGGTGGCCGCCTGACTGTGGTGGAAATGAACGCGGAGATGGTCGCGCTCCAGCGCGGGCGCTACCCGGACGTGAACATTGGCCTGGACCGCACACTGCTGGGCACCTGCAACCTGGTGGTCGGCACCTCCACCATGCTGCTCAACGACACGCTGGACGAGATGCTGGCGTCTGCGCCACGGGCGACACGCTTCGCCGTCATCGGCCCTTCGGCAGGGCTCTGGCCCGACGCGCTGTTCGAGCGCGGCGTGACGCTGCTCGGTGGCACACGCGTGACGAATCCGATCGCCTTCGCTGACGCCATGGCCAACGGCGAGAGCTTCAGCGCCAGCACCCGCAAGTTCGCCATTGCGCGAGACACCTGGCCAGGCTGGCGTCGGTTGACCGGACTTTAGCGACCCATAAAAAAAAGCGGCCCGAAGGCCGCATTTTTTTTTTGCAAAAGGCTTACGCCGTCACGCCTTTGGCGGTCTCTGCGTATTCTTCGATCTGATCGAAGTTCAGGTACTTGTAGATAGCCGCGCCGTCCTTGTTCACGATGCCCATGGCTTCGTGGTACTCGGCCACGGTGGGGATGTGACCCAGCTTGGACGCAATGGCCGCCAGCTCAGCCGAGGCCAGGTACACGTTGGTGTTCTTACCCAGACGGTTGGGGAAGTTGCGGGTGCTGGTGGACACCACGGTAGCGCCTTCGCGCACCTGCGCCTGGTTGCCCATGCACAGCGAGCAGCCCGGCATTTCGGTGCGGGCACCGGCTGCGCCGAAGCTGGCGTAGTGGCCTTCCTTGATCAGCTCGCTCTCGTCCATCTTGGTGGGCGGAGCCACCCACAGCTTGACGGGGATGTCGCGCTGGCCACCCAGCAACTTGGCGGCGGCGCGGAAGTGGCCAATGTTGGTCATGCACGAGCCGATGAAGGCTTCGTCGATCTTGGTGCCGGCCACGTCAGACAGGAACTTGGCGTCGTCCGGATCGTTCGGGCAGCACAGGATGGGTTCCTTGATGTCGGCCAGGTCGATCTCGATGACGTGCGCGTATTCGGCGTCTTTGTCGGCTTCGAGCAGGTTGGGGTTGGCCAACCAGGCTTCCACCTTTTCGATGCGGCGCTGCAGGGTGCGTTTGTCTTCGTAGCCGTCGGCGATCATGTTCTTCATCAGCACGATGTTGCTGGTGAGGTATTCCTTGATCGGCTCGGGGTTGAGCTTGATGGTGCAGCCGGCAGCCGAGCGCTCGGCGGACGCGTCAGACAGTTCAAACGCTTGCTCGACCTTGAGGTTGGGCAGGCCTTCAATTTCCAGAATGCGACCGGAGAATTCGTTGATCTTGCCGGCCTTGGCCACGGTCAGCAAACCTTGCTTGATGGCGTACAGCGGAATCGCGTGCACCAGATCGCGCAGGGTCACGCCAGGCTGCATTTCGCCTTTGAAGCGCACCAGCACCGACTCGGGCATGTCCAACGGCATCACGCCGGTGGCGGCACCGAAGGCCACCAGACCGGAGCCGGCGGGGAAGCTGATGCCGATGGGGAAGCGGGTGTGGCTGTCGCCACCGGTGCCCACGGTGTCGGGCAGCAGCAGGCGGTTGAGCCAGCTGTGGATCACGCCGTCACCTGGACGCAGGGCCACGCCGCCGCGGCTGCTGATGAAGGCGGGCAGTTCGCGGTGGGTCTTCACGTCCACCGGCTTGGGGTAGGCGGCGGTGTGGCAGAAAGACTGCATCACCAGGTCGGCGCTGAAGCCCAGACAAGCCAGGTCTTTCAGCTCGTCGCGGGTCATGGGGCCGGTGGTGTCCTGGCTGCCCACGGTGGTCATCTTGGGCTCGCAGTAGGTACCGGGGCGCACGCCCTGGCCTTCTGGCAGACCAACGGCGCGGCCGACCATTTTTTGCGCCAGCGTGAAGCCGGCGTTGGTGGCCACCGGGGTGGTGGGCAGGCGGAACAGCGTGGACGCTGGCAGGCCCAGGAATTCGCGGGCCTTGGCGGTCAGGCTGCGGCCAATGATCAGGTTGATACGGCCACCGGCGCGCACTTCGTCAAACAGCACGTCGCTCTTGAGCTTGAACTCGGCCACGGTTTCGCCGTTCTTCACCAGCTTGCCGTCGTAGGGCAATACGTCCACCACGTCGCCCATTTCGAGCTTGGACACGTCCACTTCGATAGGCAGCGAGCCAGAATCTTCTTGCGTGTTGAAGAAGATGGGAGCGATCTTGCCGCCCAGGGTGACGCCGCCAAAGCGCTTGTTGGGCACAAACGGAATGTCCTGGCCGGTGGCCCAGACGACCGAGTTGGTGGCCGACTTGCGGCTGGAACCGGTGCCGACCACGTCGCCCACGTAGGCCACGAGGTTGCCTTTTTTCTTCAGGTCTTCAATGAACTGCATCGGGCCGCGCTTGCCATCTTCTTCGGGCTTGAACGCTGCGTCCGGGCGGGTGTTCTTCAACATCGCGAGGTAGTGCATGGGGATGTCCGGGCGCGTGGTGGCGTCGGGCGCGGGCGACAGGTCGTCGGTGTTGGTTTCGCCGGGCACCTTGAACACGGTGACGGTGATCTTTTTCTCGACTTCGGGGCGGCTGGTGAACCACTCACCGTCGGCCCAGCTTTGCATGACTTCTTTGGCCACAGCGTTGCCGGCCTTGGCTTTTTCGGCCACGTCGTTGAAGAAGTCGAACATCAGCAACGTTTTCTTCAGCGCGGCACCGGCCACGGCAGCCACGTCGGCGTCGTCCAGCAGCTCAATCAGCGGATGCACGTTGTAGCCGCCCACCATGGTGCCCAGCAGCTCGGTGGCTTTGGCCTTGGAAATCAGGCCCACCTGCACTTCACCGTGAGCCACAGCGGCCAGGAAACTGGCCTTGACCTTGGCCGCGTCGTCCACGCCCGGGGGCACGCGGTGCGTGAGCAGGTCCATCAAGAAGGCGTCTTCGCCAGCGGGCGGGGCCTTGATCAGCTCAATCAGGGCGGCGACCTGCTTGGCGTCAAGCGCCAGCGGGGGAATGCCCAGCGCAGCGCGTTCGGCAGCGTGGGCGCGGTAGTCGGTCAGGAAGGTTGCGGACATGGCGTTCTCCAGGAATAAAGGGGAAGTGTTCGTGGGTCTTGAAAAAAGCAATCGTCAGGCTGCAAGCAAGCTCAGTGCCGCCCAGGGCGGGCCCCGGCGGCGGTCGAAACGAAATAGCGTTGCACCGGTTCGGGGAGCCGCACCCCGGTGTGGTGCGCGCGTTCCAGCAACTGCCAGTAATAGCGGTAGCTGGCGCGGTCGTGCAGGCGCCCTTCAAACTGCACCGGCGCCCAGCCGGCGGTGGCTGCGCGTTCAATGATGGCAGCGGCGTCCTGTACCTCGCCCTCATCTGGCGCAAAAGCCGCCACGATGGTGCGGATCTGGTCGGGGTGGATGCTCCACATGCGGGTGTAGCCCAGCTCGTTCGCGGCCTTGCGCGCCGCAGCTTGTAGCGCCGCCAGGTCTTTGAACTCGGTGACCACGCAGTGCGAGGGCACTTTGCCGTGGGCGTGACACGCAGAAGCCATGTCCAGCTTGGCGCGCAGCACCAGCGGGTGGCTGAACTGGCCCGCCACACCCATGGCGCTCGCCGGAATGGCGCCGCCGTGGGCCGAGACAAAGTCCATCAAACCAAAACTCAGGCTTTGCACCCGGGGATGGGCCGCAATGTCAAACGCCCGGTGCACCGCTGCGGGCGATTCGATGAGCACATGCAGCGGCAGCGCGCTGGCGCCCGCTGCGTCCAGAGCGGCCACAGCGCGTTGCACATCAGCCACCGACTCGACTTTGGGCACCATAAGGTGCGTGAGGCGCGCGGCTGCCAGGCCGGCAATCGCGGCCACGTCGGCACCAAAATGCGAATGGTCTACCGGGTGCACGCGCACTGCCACGCGGGCTTGCGGGCTGGCCGCCAGGACCAACTCGGTCACCAGCGCGGCATGCTCGGCTTCGCCACCCACTGGAGCGCCGTCTTCGCAGTCGAGCGTGACGTCAAAAACGCACGCACCAAACTCGTCGGTCATCTCGGCCTGCAGGTGCAGGCTCTTGCGCATGCGCGCTTCCACCCCGCTGTAGTGGTCACAGACCGGCAGCGCAAACGCGCCGGCCTGAGCCCCTGCAAGGATGTCGCGCGGATGGGCATTCACAGCGGAGTTACCAAGCGGTTACAGCAGGTGCTTCACGCCGTCTTTTTCGCCTTCCAGCTCGGCCAGGGTCTTGTTGATGCACTCTTGCGAGAAAGCATCGATCTCCAGGCCTTCAACCACGGTGTATTCACCGTTGGCGCAGGTGACGGGGAAGCCGAACATGACTTCCTTCGGAATGCCGTACCAGCCCTGCGAAGGGATGCCCATGGTGACCCACTCGCCGTTGGTGCCCAGCGCCCAGTCGCGCATGTGGTCGATGGCGGCGTTGGCGGCCGAGGCAGCGCTGGACAGGCCGCGCGCTTCAATGATGGCGGCGCCACGCTTGCCCACGGTGGGCAGGAACACGTTGGCGTTCCATTCCTGGTCGTTGATCATGTCCTTGACCGAAGCGCCGTCGATGGTGGCGAAGCGGTAGTCGGCGTACATGGTGGGCGAGTGGTTGCCCCACACGGCCAGCTTCTTGATGGAGGACACGGCCTTGCCGGTCTTGGCAGCCAGCTGGCTGGCAGCGCGGTTGTGGTCCAGGCGCAGCATGGCGGTGAAATTGCCGGGCTTGAGGTCGGGGGCTGCCTTCATGGCGATGTAGGCGTTGGTGTTGGCGGGGTTGCCGACCACCAGCACCTTGACGTTGCGGCTGGCCACGGCGTTCAGGGCCTTGCCCTGGGTCGTGAAGATGGCGCCGTTGATGGCGAGCAATTCAGCGCGCTCCATGCCGGGGCCGCGCGGACGCGAGCCAACCAGCAGTGCGTAGTCGGTGTCCTTGAAGGCGGTCATCGGATCGCTGTGGGCTTCCATGCCGGCCAGCAGCGGGAAAGCGCAGTCTTCAATTTCCATCATCACGCCCTTGAGCGCCTTCTGGGCGCGCTCGTCGGGGATTTCCAGCAATTGCAGGATCACGGGCTGGTCTTTGCCCAGCATCTCGCCGGAAGCGATACGGAACAGCAGGGCGTAACCAATCTGACCAGCGGCACCGGTAACGGCAACACGAACGGGCTTCTTGCTCATGGTGAAAACTCCAGAAAAGGACGTTGGAAAAATAAAAATGAGGGGCGCGGTGCGATCCCTGAAACACCGAAAACCATGGGGTAAACCCGCAGCTCCAGCACCAAGGCCTGGCGCAGAGTGTACCCTCGCAAACCCTGATACGTCAATTTGTCTTATGTCTTATATAAGATATGATTGCACAGACCCAGCGGTACCGCAGAGTCCACAGAACCCATGGCCACCCTACCCGCATCCTCCCCTGATCAGCCCCCGCAAGACAGCCGCCCTGCGGCCGAAGGCGGCGCGCCAGCCGATGGCGCGGGCCCGGTGAGCCACAGTGCACCGGCCTTCAGCCCGCTGTACCAGCAAATCAAAACGCTGATCCTGCGCAGCTTGCAGGCGGGTGAATGGAAGCCGGGCGACATGATCCCTAGCGAGTTCGACCTGGCAGCGCGCTTTCGTGTCAGCCAGGGCACGGTGCGCAAGGCCATCGACGAGCTGGCCACAGACAACCTGCTGGTGCGCCGCCAGGGCAAGGGCACTTATGTGGCCACCCATGCCGAGCAGCACACCCAATACCGCTTTTTGCGCCTGCTGCCCGACACCGGTGACCTTGCTGGCCAGGGCCCGGCCGAGCGCCGCATCATCGAATGCCGCCGCCTGCGCGTCAGCGCCGAGGTGGCGCGCCAGCTCGCGCTGCGCACAGGCGACCCGATCTTGCAAGTGAAGCGCGTGCTGGCCTTTGCCGGCTCGCCCGCCATCCTGGAAGACCTGTGGTTGCCCGGCGGCCCCTTCAAAGGGCTGACGCTGGAAACCTTGTCTGAGGACAAAGGGCCGATGTATGCGTTGTTTGAAACGCAGTTTGGCGTGCGCATGGTGCGCGCCACCGAAAAGATCAAGGCGGTGAGTGCCGACGCCGACGCCGCGCAACTGCTGGGCGTGCCCGAAGGCCACCCGCTGCTGAGCGTGGAGCGCCTGGCTTACACCTACAACGACGTGCCCATGGAACTGCGCCGCGGTCTGTACCGCACCGAATCGCGCCACTACCGCAACGAATTGAGCTAAGCCACGCGCGCACCAGTGCCATGAAAAACAGAGCGAACATCCGAGTGTCAGCCTCCGGTATGCTGCGTTGCAATAGAATTTGCAAGCCCGTGGTTTAAGTTACCAACGAGTTACATCCCCCTTCCAAACCCCCTGTCCTCCCCGGAAGAAAGCCCCCACCATGACCGAGTTGACCAAGAAGCGGCCCGAGTTCCGCAACATCAACGCATTCAAGGACCTCACCACGTACCGCTTGCCCCCGGCAGGCTGGGTGTCGATCCTGCACCGCGCCAGCGGAGGCCTGATGTTCATTCTGCTGCCGCTGATCGTCTGGCTGTTTGACACCTCGGTGTCGTCCGAACTGTCGTTCGAGCGTTTCAGCGCTGCTTTCTCGGTGGGTCTGGGCTTCGTGCCGGGCTGGTTCTTCAAGCTGGTGGTTCTCGCCATCATCTGGGCTTATCTGCACCACCTGATTGCCGGTGTGCGCCACCTCTACATGGACGCGCGCCATGCGGTGAGCAAAGAATTTGGCAAGTCGTCGGCCATCGTCACCCTGGTGCTGAGCATCGGCTTGACGGTGGTGCTGGGTGCCAAGCTGTTTGGCCTGTACTGATCCACCGCGAGGAAATAACAACATGTCTGTCAATTTCGGTTCTCACCGCGTCGTCACCGGCGCCCACTACGGCCTGCGCGACTGGCTAGCGCAGCGCGTTACCGCCGCCCTCATGGCGCTGTTCACCCTGCTGGTGCTGGCGCAGGTGGTCTTCACCAGTGGCCCCATCGGCTACGAAACCTGGGCGGGCATTTTTGCTGCTCAGTGGATGAAAGCCCTCACCTTCGTGATCTTCGTCGCCCTGGCCTACCACGTGTGGATCGGCATGCGCGACATCTGGATGGACTATGTCAAGCCCGCAGGCGTTCGCCTCGTGCTGCACGTCTTCACCATCGTCTGGCTCGTGGCCTGTCTGGGCTGGGCTGTTCAAGTTCTCTGGAGGCTCTAAAGCCATGACCGCAACTGCAAATCTTCCCAAGCGCCAATTTGACGTCGTGATTGTTGGAGCCGGCGGCTCCGGCATGCGCGCCTCGCTGCAACTCGCGCGCGCCGGCCTGAAAGTGGCCGTGCTGTCCAAAGTGTTCCCCACCCGCTCGCACACCGTGGCCGCGCAGGGTGGCGTGTCGGCCTCGCTGGGCAACATGAGCGAAGACAACTGGCACTACCACTTCTACGACACCATCAAGGGCTCCGACTGGCTGGGCGACCAGGACGCCATCGAGTTCATGTGCCGCGAAGCCCCGAAAGTGGTTTACGAGCTCGAACACTTCGGCATGCCATTCGACCGCAACCCCGACGGCACCATTTATCAGCGCCCGTTTGGCGGCCACACCGCCAACTACGGCGAAAAGCCGGTGCAGCGCGCCTGTGCCGCGGCCGACCGCACTGGCCACGCCATGCTGCACACGCTGTACCAGCAAAACGTCGCCGCCCGGACCACTTTCTTTGTCGAATGGATGGCGCTGGACCTGATCCGCGATGCCGACGGCGACGTGGTGGGCGTGACCGCGCTGGAAATGGAAACTGGCGAGACCTATATTCTCGAAGCCAAAACCACCTTGCTGGCGACCGGCGGTGCTGGTCGCATCTTTGCGGCTTCCACCAACGCGTTCATCAACACCGGCGACGGTCTGGGCATGGCCGCTCGTGCGGGCGTGCCACTGCAAGACATGGAGTTTTGGCAGTTCCACCCCACCGGCGTGGCCGGCGCGGGCGTGCTGCTGACCGAAGGTTGCCGTGGTGAAGGCGCCATTTTGTTGAACAGCGAAGGCGAGCGCTTCATGGAGCGCTATGCGCCCACCTTGAAAGACCTGGCACCGCGCGACTTTGTGTCGCGCTGCATGGACCAGGAAATCAAGGAAGGCCGTGGCTGTGGTCCCAACAAAGACTACGTGCTGATGAAGCTCGACCACCTGGGTGCAGAGACCATCCACAAGCGCCTGCCTTCGGTGTACGAAATTGGCGTGAACTTTGCCAACGTGGACATCACCCGCGAACCAATCCCGGTCGTGCCCACCATCCACTACCAGATGGGCGGCATCCCGACCAACATCCACGGCCAGGTGGTCGCACCCGCCGACGACGGCTCGCAGAAAATCGTCAACGGTCTGTATGCCGTGGGCGAATGCGCTTGCGTTTCGGTGCACGGCGCCAACCGCCTGGGTACCAACTCGCTGCTGGACCTGCTGGTGTTTGGGCGCGCCGCTGGCAACCACATTGTCGAGTTCAACGACAAGAACAAGACCCACAAGCCGTTGCCAGCCGACGCTGCCGACAAAACCCTGGCCCGCCTGGCGCGCCTGGACAACACGACCAGCGGTGAATACGCGCAGGACGTGGCCAACGACATGCGCGCCATCATGCAGCAGCACGCCGGCGTGTTCCGCACCCAGGCGTCCATGGACGAAGGCGTGGCCAAGATCAACGCCCTGCGTTCGCGCGTGGCCAACATTACCCTGGGCGACAAGTCCAAGGTGTTCAACACCGCGCGCATCGAAGCGCTGGAAGTGGACAACCTGATGGAAGCCGCACAGGCCACCATGACGTCTGCCGCCGCCCGCCACGAATGCCGTGGTGCCCACACCGTGAACGACTACGAGCGCCCCGCCGACGACGCTGAGTTCCCGCTCGGCCGCAACGACGTAGAGTGGATGAAGCACACGCTGTGGGACAGCGCCACGAACGGCCTGTCGTACAAACCCGTCAACTTGAAGCCGCTGACCGTGGCCTCGGTCCCGCCCAAAGTGCGGACCTTCTAAGCGCGCGTCCCGAACTGAAAAAGCCCGGAGAAAAACACCATGGCACTTCGCACATTCAAGATCTACCGCTACGACCCGGAAAAGGACGCCAAGCCGTACATGCAGACCATCGAGGTCGAACTCGACGGCCACGAGCGCATGCTGCTCGACGCGCTGATGAAACTCAAGAAGGTCGATCCCACGATCTCCTTCCGCCGCTCTTGCCGCGAAGGTGTTTGCGGCTCGGACGCCATGAACATCAACGGCAAAAATGGTCTGGCCTGCCTCACCAACATGAACACGCTGCCCGGTGTGATCACGTTGAAGCCGCTGCCTGGCCTGCCTGTGGTGCGAGACCTGATCGTCGACATGACGCTGTTCTTCAAGCAGTACAACAGCATCAAGCCTTACCTGATCAACGACACGCCACCACCCCAGACCGAGCGCCTGCAGAGCCCTGAAGAGCGCGACGAGCTGAACGGTTTGTATGAGTGCATTTTGTGCGCCAGCTGCTCCACCAGCTGCCCCAGCTTCTGGTGGAACCCCGACAAGTTCGTGGGCCCTGCCGGTTTGCTGCAGGCCTACCGCTTCATCGCGGACAGCCGCGACCAGGCCACTGCCGAGCGGCTGGACAATCTGGAAGATCCGTACCGCCTGTTCCGTTGCCACACCATCATGAACTGCGTGGACGTGTGCCCGAAGGGCCTGAACCCCACCAAGGCCATTGGCAAGATCAAGGAAATGATGGTGATGCGCTCGATCTGAGCACATCATCCGACACACCATGGACGCCAGTACCACCAGCGACGCGCTGCTCGACGAACGCGGATTGAGCAAACTGCGCTGGCGCTGCCGGCGCGGCCTGCTTGAGAACGACCTGTTCATCGAAAAGTTCTTCGCCAGGCACGCTTCTGGCTTGACTGTCAGGCAGGCTGAAGCTCTGGGGGTTCTAATGGATTTGTCCGACAACGATCTCCTCGATCTGTTGCTCGGCCGCAAACCTCCCCAGGGCGATTTGGCCAGTGACACCGTCAGCCACGGCGATGTCCTCCTTGTACTGGGCATGCTTCGCGCAGCCCGGCAACCCGTTTAAGACTCCCTTAAAAGGAAACCGCATGAAACTCGTAGACAACAAAGCCACCTTGTCGTTCTCCAACGGCAGCCCCAGCGTCGAACTGCCGGTCTATGCCGGCACGGTTGGCCCGGACGTGATCGACATCCGCAAGCTGTACGGCCAGACCGGCATGTTCACCTACGATCCCGGCTTTCTGTCCACCGCGTCCTGCCAGTCGGCCATCACCTACATCGACGGCGACAAAGGCGAGTTGCTGTACCGCGGCTACCCCATCGAGCAGCTCGCCACGCAGTGCGATTACCTCGACACCTGCTACCTGCTGCTCAACGGCGAACTGCCCAACGAAACGCAACGCAGCGACTTTCACAAGCTCGTGATCAACCACACCATGGTGAACGAGCAGATGCAGTTCTTCATGCGCGGTTTCCGCCGTGACGCGCACCCCATGGCGGTGCTCACCGGTCTGGTGGGCGGTCTCTCGGCCTTCTACCACGACAGCACGGACATCAACAACCCGAAGCACCGCGAGATCGCCGCGATCCGCCTGATCGCCAAGATGCCCACGCTGGTGGCCATGGCCTACAAGTACGGCATCGGCCAGCCTTACATGTACCCGCGCAACGACCTGAGCTACTCGGGCAACTTCTTGCGCATGATGTTTGGCACGCCTTGCGAAGAGTACGTGGTCAACCCTGTGCTGGAACGCGCGCTCGACCGCATCTTCATCTTGCACGCCGACCACGAGCAAAACGCCTCCACCTCCACCGTGCGCCTGTGCGGCTCGTCGGGCACCAACCCGTTCGCAGCCATTGCCGCTGGCGTGGCTTGCCTGTGGGGTCCCGCCCACGGCGGCGCCAACGAAGCCTGCCTGAACATGCTGGAAGATATCCAGCGCCAGGGCGGCGTGAGCAAGGTCGGCGAGTTCATGGAGAAGGTCAAGGACAAAAACTCCGGCGTCAAGCTGATGGGTTTTGGCCACCGCGTGTACAAAAACTACGACCCACGCGCCAAGCTGATGCAGGAAACCTGCAATGAAGTGCTGGCCGAGCTGGGCCTGGAAAACGACCCGCTGTTCAAGCTGGCCAAAGAGCTGGAAAAGATCGCGCTGGAAGACGAGTACTTTGTCAGCCGCAAGCTCTACCCCAACGTGGACTTCTACTCTGGCATCGTGCAGCGCGCCATTGGTATTCCTGTGAACCTGTTCACCGGTATTTTTGCCCTGGCCCGCACCGTGGGCTGGATCGCCCAGTTGAACGAAATGATCAGCGACCCCGAGTACAAAATCGGCCGTCCCCGCCAGCTGTTCACCGGCTCGACCACGCGCAACGTGAAGCCCGTCAACGAGCGTTGATTCACCCATGCCGTGGCCCTTGGGCCGCTGGCATCGACCGCACGCCCGCACGCTGACAGCGCTGCGGGCGTTTTGTTTGCGCAACACTTAAAATAATGGGTTCCGAAGACCCTCACAGGACATTCATGGGACGCACGCTCTACGACAAAATCTGGGACGAACACGTCGTCCATACCGAAGAAGACGGCACCGCCGTGCTCTACATTGACCGCCATCTGGTGCACGAAGTCACCAGCCCGCAGGCCTTTGAAGGCCTGCGCCAGGCCGGTCGCAAGGTCTGGCGCGTGAGTTCCATCGTCGCCACCGCCGACCACAACACCCCCACCACGGGCTGGGAGCTGGGTTACGACGGCATCACCGACCCGATCAGCAAAGAGCAGATCACCACGCTGAACAGCAACATTGCTGAATTCGGCGCTGCGGCCTTCTTCCCTTTCATGTCCAAGCGCCAGGGCATCGTGCATGTGATTGGCCCTGAAAACGGCGCCACCCTGCCCGGCATGACGGTGGTGTGTGGCGACAGCCACACCTCCACGCACGGTGCTTTCGGCGCGCTGGCGCACGGCATCGGCACCAGCGAGGTCGAGCACGTCATGGCAACGCAGACGCTGCTGGCCAAGAAAGCCAAAAACATGCTGATGAAGGTGGAAGGCGCGCTCACCAAAGGCGTGACCGCCAAGGACATCGTGCTGGCCATCATTGGAAAAATCGGCACCGCCGGTGGCACGGGCTACACCATCGAATTCGGCGGCTCGGCCATTCGCGCCCTGTCGATTGAAGGCCGCATGACGTTGTGCAACATGGCCATTGAAGGCGGCGCGCGCGCAGGCCTGGTGGCGGTGGACGAAAAAACCATTGAGTACGTCAAGGGCCGCCCGCTCTCGCCCACCGGCTTGGAATGGGACCTGGCCGTGGCCTATTGGAAGACCTTGCAATCCGACGCCGACGCGGTGTTTGACACCGTGGTCGAGCTCGACGCCACCCAGATCCTGCCGCAGGTCACCTGGGGCACCTCGCCCGAGATGGTGCTGGGCATTGACGGTTCGGTGCCCGATCCTGAAAAGGAAAAAGACGCCAACAAACGCGGCGCCATTGAGCGCGCGCTGGTCTACATGGACCTGCAGCCTGGCAAAGCGCTGAACGACATTTTTGTGGACAAGGTGTTTATCGGCTCCTGCACCAACAGCCGCATTGAAGACATGCGCGAGGCGGCTGCGGTGGTGAAGAAGCTCGGCCAAAAAGTGGCCAAAAACATCAAGCTGGCCATGGTGGTGCCGGGCTCTGGCTTGGTGAAAGAGCAGGCCGAGCGCGAGGGCCTGCACGAGATCTTCAAGGCAGCGGGTTTTGAATGGCGCGAGCCCGGTTGCTCGATGTGCCTGGCCATGAACGCCGACCGGCTGGAGCCCGGCGAGCGTTGCGCGTCCACCAGCAACCGCAACTTTGAAGGCCGCCAGGGCAACGGTGGGCGCACCCACCTGGTGTCACCCGCCATGGCCGCTGCTGCGGCCGTGCATGGCCATTTCGTCGATGTTCGTCAATTCGCCTGAAAGGAAACACCATGAAATTGATTGCAACCCTGTTGTCCGTGACCTTTGCGCTGGCGCTGGCCGGCTGCAACACCGTGCAAGGCGTTGGCCAAGACGTGCAAAAAGCCGGTCAGGTGCTTGAAGACGCCGCCAAGAAGAAGTAAATGAACAAATTCACCGTACACAAGGGCCTGGTGGCCCCGATGGACCGCGAAAACGTCGACACCGACGCGATCATTCCCAAGCAGTTCCTGAAGTCGATTCGCAAGACGGGCTTTGGCCCGAACCTGTTTGACGAGTCGCGCTACCTGGACAAGGGAGAACCCGGCCAAGACCCGGCCAGCCGCAAAGCCAACCCCGATTTCGTGCTGAACCAGCCACGCTACGCTGGTGCATCGGTGCTGCTGACGCGCAAAAATTTTGGTTGTGGTTCCAGCCGGGAACACGCCCCCTGGGCCATCGACCAGTACGGCTTTCGCGCCATCATCGCGCCCAGCTACGCCGACATTTTTTTCAACAACTGCTTCAAGAACGGCCTGTTGCCGATCGTGTTGCCCGAAGCCACGGTGGCGCAGTTGTTTGACGAGGTGTTTGCGTTCCCCGGCTACAGCCTCACGATCGATCTGGAACGCCAGGTGATCGTGAAACCGCAGGGTGATGAAATTCCCTTTGATGTCCAGGCGTTTCGCAAATACTGCCTGCTCAACGGGCTGGACGATATCGGCCTGACGCTGCGCCACAAAGACAAGATTGCTGCGTTCGAAGCGGCGCGCCTTGCCACGAAACCGTGGCTCGCCCACACGATGGTGTCCTGATCGGACACCCACTCAAACCCAGACAGACAACCCATGAAAATCGCAGTTCTTCCAGGTGACGGCATCGGCACCGAAATCGTCGCCGAAGCGGTCAAAGTCCTCAACGTGCTCGACTTGCCGTTCGAGATGGAGTCCGCTCTGGTCGGCGGTGCCGCCTTTGAGGCCCACGGTCACCCATTGCCCGAATCCACGCTGAACCTGGCCAAGGCTGCCGACGCCATTTTGTTTGGCGCCGTGGGTGACTGGAAATACGACACGCTGGACCGTCCGCTGCGTCCTGAGCAAGCCATTCTGGGCCTGCGCAAAAACCTCGGCCTGTTTGCCAACTTCCGGCCGGCCATTTGCTACGAACAGCTGGTGGGTGCCTCCAGCCTCAAGCCCGAAATCATTTCGGGCCTGGACATTCTGATCATCCGCGAGCTCACCGGCGACATCTACTTTGGCCAGCCGCGCGGCCGCCGCGTGGCCACCGACGGCCACTTCCCCGGCGCGGAAGAAGCGTTTGACACCATGCGCTACAGCCGTCCAGAGATCGAGCGCATTGCCCATGTGGCGTTCCAAGCGGCGCGCAAGCGGAGCAAAAAGGTCACCAGCGTGGACAAGGCCAACGTGCTGGAAACCTTCCAGTTCTGGAAAGACGTGGTCACCGAAGTGCATGCCGAGTACCCCGACGTGGAGCTGGAGCACATGTATGTGGACAACGCCGCCATGCAGCTGGTGCGTGCGCCCAAGAAATTTGACGTGGTGGTCACCGGCAACATGTTTGGCGACATCCTGAGCGACGAGGCGTCCATGCTCACCGGCTCCATCGGCATGCTGCCCTCGGCATCGCTGAACGCGAAAAACCAGGGTCTGTATGAGCCCAGCCACGGCAGCGCGCCGGACATCGCTGGTAAGGGTATTGCAAACCCGCTGGCTACAATACTGTCCGCTGCCATGATGCTCCGCTTCTCACTCAACCAGCCGCAAGCCGCTGATCGCATTGAATCTGCGGTGCAGGATGTGCTCGCGTCCGGTTTGCGCACGGTGGACATCTGGTCTGAAGGCACCACCAAGGTAGGCACCCGGGAAATGGGTGACGCCGTCGTGGCGGCCATCACCAAAACCATTACCAAGGGCTGAATCAGCTCCGGTTCGTCACGCCCTCCCCCGGCACGACGAGCCGGGCGGATACAGAGATTTTTTATCTTCGAAAGGGCAATGCAATGACGAAACTCGTAGGACTGGTGGGCTGGCGCGGCATGGTCGGCTCCGTGCTGATGGACCGCATGGTTGAAGAAAAAGACTTCGACCTGATCGAACCGCTGTTTTTCTCCACCTCCAACGCCGGCGGCAAAGCCCCGGCGATGGCGAAAAACGAAACCACGCTGCAAGACGCGTACAACATCGACGCGCTCAAGCGCTGCGACATTGTCATCACCGCCCAGGGTGGCGACTACACCAGCGAGGTTTTCCCCAAACTGCGCGCCGCGGGCTGGAACGGACACTGGATCGATGCTGCCTCCACCCTGCGCATGGAGCAGGACGCCGTCATCATTCTCGACCCGGTCAACATGCCTGTCATCAAAGACGCGCTGGCCAACGGTGGCAAGAACTGGGTGGGTGGCAACTGCACCGTGAGCTGCATGCTCATGGGCGTAGGCGCACTGTACAAAGCCGGTCTGGTCGAGTGGATGAGCACCCAGACCTACCAGGCCGCTTCGGGTGGTGGCGCCCAGCACATGCGCGAATTGCTCACGCAATACGGCACGCTCAACGCCGAGGTGAAGTCGCTGCTGGACGACCCCAAGAGCGCCATCCTGGAAATCGACCG
Source organism: Hydrogenophaga sp. LT287 (assembly GCF_055702805.1). Taxonomy (NCBI): domain Bacteria; kingdom Pseudomonadati; phylum Pseudomonadota; class Betaproteobacteria; order Burkholderiales; family Comamonadaceae; genus Hydrogenophaga; species Hydrogenophaga sp. LT287. The sequence continues at coordinate 191,075 of NZ_JBVPZC010000002.1, forward strand.
CAAAGTGATCGCCAAGCAGCGCAGTCTGAGCAGCGCCGAGACGGCCAACTTCGGTGTACCGCTGGGTGGCTCGCTGATTCCTTGGATCGACAAGGACCTGGGCAACGGCATGTCCAAAGAAGAGTGGAAGGGCATGGCCGAAACCAACAAGATCCTCGGCATGGGTGAGGGCTTTGGCTCAACCGCCATTCCGGTAGACGGTTTTTGCGTGCGCGTGGGCGCCATGCGCTGCCACAGCCAGGCCCTGACCTTCAAGCTCAAGAAGGATGTGCCCGTGGCCGACATCGAAGCCATGATCGCGGCCGACAACGCCTGGGTGAAAGTGGTGCCCAACACGCGTGAAGCCACCATCAAGGATCTCACGCCAGTGGCCGTGACCGGCACCATGACCATCCCTGTGGGCCGTGTGCGCAAGCTGGCGATGGGTCCAGAGTATGTGGGCGCCTTCACCATTGGCGACCAGTTGCTCTGGGGCGCTGCCGAACCGCTGCGCCGCATGCTGCGCATCTTGCTGGACGCCTGACAGCCAACGTCGCGTCAGCGCGGCTTCCAAAGTGCCCATTTGTTCACGTTGCAAGATCGCAACGTGAACACCGGGCCTGCGGCGACAGAAGGTAGGCATTGAAACTCAAGCGGAGTCTCAGCTTGTCACTGTAATCCGTTGATGTTAAGGTCAATTCTCGGTTTTTTACGTCGAGGTCCACGTGCCATCCAACTCCCGCCATACCCCATCTCACCAGGCTCCAACCCACTCCGGGGGAGCCGGTTCACGCGGTTTTGCGCGGTTACATGCCATCGCTGCTGCGGTGGTGCTGTGCACCGGACTGGCGCAGGTTGGCGAAGCGCAAGCGCTTGCGCTCGGTCGCATCGTGGTGCAGTCGGCTCTGGGTGAGCCGCTGCGGGCCGAAATCGATGTGCCGGACATCAATGCAGACGAAGCGGCCAGCTTGCGCGTTGGCCTGGCCTCGGGCGAGGCCTTCCGAGCTGCCGGCATGGACTTCAACCCCGCGCTCAGCAGCCTGCAAATCAGCCTGCAGCGCCGCGCCAACGGCACGGCCTTTTTGCGGCTCACCAGCAGCCGCCCAGTCAACGAACCCTTTGTGGACATGATCGTGGAGGCCAACTGGGCTTCGGGCCGCATCGTGCGCGACTACACACTGCTGCTGGACCCACCCAACTTGCGCACCGCAACGCCAGTGGCCCCCTTGCCGGCAGCGGTTGCCACACAGCCCGCGCCCCCGGCACAGCCACCCGTGGCCAGGCCTACGCCGCCACTGGCCCCAGTGGCCCCCGCCACCCAGGCACCGCCCGTTGTGCGTGAACGCCCCACGGCACCACCCGCTGCTCGTCCTGCACCGGCACCTGCACCTCGACAGGAAGCCCCTGGTGGTCAGGTTCGTGTCCGTGCTGGCGACACCGCTGGCCGCATTGCGGCAGCCAACCGGCCGGCCAACGTATCGCTGGACCAAATGTTGGTGGCCATGCTGCGCGCCAACCCCAACGCCTTCATCGCTGGCAACGTGAACCGCATCAAAGCCGGTTCGGTGATTGACCTGCCCGGCGAAAACGACGCAGGCACCGTGGCACCCGGGGAAGCGCGCCAGATCATTGCGGCGCAAAGCCGGGACTTCAACGAGTTCCGTCGGCGCCTCGCCGGCACCGTGCCCGCCGCCTCGGTCGCCGCCGCTGACCGCCAAGCCACTGGCCGGATCCAGACCGAGGTGGAAGACAAGAAACCCGTCGCGCCAGCCCAGGACAAGCTGACATTGTCCAAAGGCGCCACGCCTGCGCAGACCGCCGCAGAAGAGAAAATTGCGCAGGAGCGTCAAGCCAAAGAAGCCGCCACCCGGGTGGCTGAACTGTCCAAAAACATCGAGGAGCTGGCCAAGCTCGGCACCAGTACCGCCGCGGTTGCGCCCACAGCGCCCGCCACCGCAACCCCCAGCACCGCGCTGCCTGCACCAGCGCTGACGGTGCCCACCACAGCCCCGTTGGCCACGGCCACCGAAGTGACCACCAGCACCTCGACTGCGCTCGCAAGTGCGACCGACAGCGTGACCTCCAACACCGAGACCGCACCGACTGCGGCCACAGAAACCACCGCCGTGACCCCGGCTGTTCCACCGGTCGCAGCACCTGTGCCCATGCCGGCACCGCTGCCCGACGAGCCCTCCCTGATCGATGGGCTGCGTGACAACCCCTTGGTGTTGCCCGCTGCGGGTGGCCTGCTGGCTTTGTTGGGCGGCTTTGCGTTTTACCGGTTCCGTCAGCGCAAAAAAGGTAATGGCGTTGACAGCTCATTCCTGGAAAGTCGACTGCAGCCCGATTCTTTCTTTGGGTCCAGCGGTGGTCAGCGTATCGACACAGCCGAGGCCAGCGCCTCGGGCTCGTCCATGGTCTATTCCCCCAGCCAGCTCGACGCGGCCGGCGACGTGGACCCGGTGGCAGAAGCCGACGTGTACCTGGCCTATGGCCGTGACCTGCAGGCCGAGGAGATTCTCAAAGAAGCCATGCGCAGCACGCCACAGCGGGTGGCCATCCACAACAAGCTGCTCGAAATTTATGCCAAGCGGCGCGATGCAAAGGCCTTTGAAGTCGTGGCCACGGAGGCTTATGGGCTGACCCAGGGCCAGGGCTTGGAATGGGAACAGGCCTGCGAGTTGGGCCGGGAACTCGATGCCACCAACGCGCTGTACCAGCCCGGTGGCGCGCCGCCAGCCAAAGCTGGCGCTGTGGCGGGTGCTATGGCCGGTGGCGCCATGAACACGATGCCCTTTGGCAGCAGCACGCTGGCCCAAAACAGTGGCCCAGGCACCGGTGTGGACAACACCGACCTGGATCTGGACCTGGACTTCAACATGGACGAACCGTCCATGCCAGCCAGCCTGCAGGCACCCAGCGACGCAGCCATGTCAGGCATGGACGACCTCAACAGCACCGACGCCCTCACCAGCGCGGCCGACAGCAAATCGGGTCCGCCCTCCATGTCGATGGACTTCGACCTGGACTTCCCTTCCGAGCCCGCCGCGCTGAATGCGGGAGACAAGGCCGAGACCAGCGACGCGCCAAGCCTTGCAGTCGAGTCCAATCCCACGTTTGACGACAGTGAGGTCTTACCTGACTTCGCCCTGGACGAACCACAAGCGTTTGACCTCCCCGCCGAAGATGCCGATGAGCCCCAGCCATTGCCGCTGACCGCTGAAGCAAGTCCGGCAGAAGCCGAGCTGTTGTCCTTCGACCTGAACGACATCAGTCTGGACCTGGAACACCGCGGCGGCGAGGCCGATGACGAGCCAGGCGACCAATTGACCGAAGAGAACCCGCTGGACACCAAGCTGTCGCTGGCCGAAGAGTTTCGTGCCATTGGCGACTTGGAAGGCGCTCGCTCACTGGCTGAAGAAGTCTTGGCCGAAGCCACAGGCGCGCTCAAGACCAAGGCCCGCACGTTCCTGGCCGATCTCAGCTGAAGCAGCGAGCCCGAGCGGACAAGTCTCTTGCAAGCATCAGCGCGCGACAGCGCCCAGGAAGTGGCCACCGCGCGCATGGCGCTGGGCGTGAGCTACAACGGCAGTGCCTACGATGGCTGGCAGAGCCAGCTCAGCGGGCGCACGGTGCAGGACGAACTGGAACGCGCCCTGACGCAGTTCATCGCGCATGGCCCCATCAGAACCCTGTGCGCTGGCCGCACCGATGCGGGTGTGCATGGGCTGATGCAGGTGGTCCACTTTGACAGCCCGGTGACCCGCCCAGACCATGCCTGGATGCGCGGCACCAACCGTTTTTTGCCGCACGACATTGCCGTGCACTGGGCCCGCCAGGTGCCCCCCCATTTTCACGCACGCGCCAACGCCGTGGCCCGCCGCTATGCCTATGTGCTGCTCGAATCACCGGTGCGCCCCAGCGTCGACGCCGGCCGGGTGGGCTGGGTGTTTCGCCCCATGGCGCTGGAGCCCATGCAGGAAGCCGCCCAAGCCTTGTTGGGTGAGCACGACTTTTCATCCTTTCGCGCAGCCCAGTGCCAAGCCCACTCGCCTGTGAAGCAACTTCGGCGCATCAGCATCACCCGCCGCGGCGCCTACTGGCGCTTTGAATTTGAAGCGTCAGCGTTTCTGCACCACATGATCCGCAACATCATGGGCTGCCTGATCGCCATCGGGAACGGCAACCACCCGGCAAGCTGGATGACCGAGGTGCTACACGCCCGCAGCCGCGATGCCGCAGCACCCACGTTTTCGCCCGACGGCCTGTACTTCCTGGGTCCGCTGTACGACGAGTCGCTGGGCATCCCCACCCAAACCGCCGCTTTCGACTGGTTACCCGGATGACCTCGACACCCCTGCACACCGCCAACCCCGTGCACCACACACGCATCAAAATTTGTGGCCTCACCCGCGAGACCGACGTGGACGCCGCCGCACACGCCGGAGCCGATGCCGTGGGCTTTGTGCTCTATGCCAAAAGCGCGCGCCACGTCACGCCCGAGCGGGCGGGCGAGCTGGCCCGGCGCCTGCCGCCGTTTGTCACACCGGTGCTGCTGTTCGTGAACGCCAGCCCCGAGCACATCCGCCTGGGGCTGGAGGCCGTACCCAACGCCTTGGTGCAGTTTCATGGCGACGAAACGCCCGCCGACTGCGCCGCAGCCGGACGCCCTTACATCCGCGCCGCCCGTATTCCCGCAGGCGCCGCAGGTGCGGGCTTTGATCTTCTAAAATACGCGCAAGACTTCGCAGCCTCACAGGCCGTGCTGCTCGACGCACATGTCGAGGGGTATGGCGGCGGCGGTCAATCCTTCGACTGGACAGCTTTCAATTGGTCACATCCGCTTCTAAACGCCAGCTCTCGCCTCGTTTTGTCTGGTGGACTCACGCCTGCAAACGTGATCGATGGCATCAACCGCGTACGGCCCTGGGCCGTTGACGTGAGTTCCGGGGTTGAGGCCAGCAAAGGCGTCAAGGACCCGGACAAGATGCAAGCCTTTGTGGCTGCCGTCCGAACGGCCGACGCAGCCATTCACCGCCGCCCCGCCTGAGCCCACTACCCTGGGGCCTGGCCGGGCACTCTGACCCGAGACACCCCATGCAAACCTACCAGCAACCCGACGCGCGCGGCCATTTCGGCATCTACGGTGGCAGTTTTGTGAGCGAAACGCTCACGCACGCCATCAACGAGCTCAAGGCGGCCTACGCCAAGTACCAGAACGACCCCGAGTTTCTGGCCGAATTCCAAAGCGAGCTGGCCCATTTCGTCGGCCGTCCTTCGCCCGTGTACCATGCGGCGCGCATGAGCCGTGAGCAAGGCGGTGCGCAAATTTTCTTGAAGCGCGAAGACCTCAACCACACCGGCGCGCACAAGATCAACAACACCATCGGCCAGGCCATGCTCGCCAAGCGCATGGGCAAGCCGCGCATCATTGCCGAAACCGGCGCCGGCCAGCACGGCGTGGCCACCGCCACCATTTGTGCCCGCTACGGCCTGGAATGCGTGGTTTACATGGGCAGCGAAGACGTGAAGCGCCAGAGCCCCAACGTGTACCGCATGAAACTGCTGGGCGCCACCGTGGTGCCCGTAGAGAGCGGCAGCCGCACCCTGAAAGACGCGCTCAACGAAGCCATGCGCGACTGGGTGGCCAACGTGGACAACACCTTCTACATCATCGGCACCGTGGCCGGCCCGCACCCCTACCCGATGATGGTGCGCGACTTTCAAAGCGTGATCGGTGAAGAGTGCCTGGTGCAGATGCCCGAGATGCTCAAAGCCGCCGGCTGCACCAGCGAGCAACCCGACGCCGTGGTGGCCTGCGTGGGCGGCGGCAGTAATGCCATGGGCATTTTCTACCCCTACATCAACCACGCGGCCACGCGCCTGATCGGCGTGGAAGCCGCCGGTGAAGGCATGGAAAGCGGCAAGCACTCGGCCTCGCTGCAAAAAGGCAGCCCTGGCGTGCTGCATGGCAACCGCACCTATGTGCTGCAGGACGACAACGGCCAGGTCACCGAAACGCACAGCGTGAGCGCCGGTCTGGACTACCCTGGTGTGGGTCCCGAACACGCGTTCCTGAAAGACATCGGCCGTGCCGAATACGTGGGCATCACCGACACCGAGGCGCTGGAAGCCTTCCACTACCTGTGCCGCACCGAAGGCATCATCCCGGCGCTCGAATCGAGCCATGCCGTGGCCTACGCCATGAAGCTGGCCAAAACCATGCGCGCTGACCAGTCGATTCTGGTCAACCTCTCGGGCCGGGGCGACAAGGACATTGGCACCGTGGCCGACCTGTCCAAGGCCGACTTCTATTGCCGTCCCAGCTGCCGTGGCCAGTCGGTCAAGGGCGGTACCGAAACCTCTCCTATCGCATTCGCCAAATGAGCCGCATTGATCAAGCGCTGGGCGCGCTGAAAGCCCAGAACCGCAAGGCCCTGATTCCGTTCGTCACCGCAGGTTTCCCTTTTGCCAACATCACCCCCGACCTGATGCACGGCATGGTGGAAGCCGGTGCCGATGTGATCGAACTCGGCGTACCGTTTTCCGACCCGTCGGCCGATGGCCCGGTGATACAAAAAGCTGGCGACCGCGCCCTGGCTCTGGGCATTGGCCTGGTGCAGGTGCTGGCCATGGTGAAAACCTTCCGCGAACGGAACAACACCACGCCGGTGGTGCTGATGGGTTACGCCAACCCCGTGGAACGCTACGACCAGAAGCACGGCGAGGGCAGCTTTGTGCGCGACGCCAGTGCCTCGGGCGTGGACGGCATGCTGATCGTGGACTACCCGCCGGAAGAATGCGAAGCCTTCGCCGCCGCGCTGCGCGCGAACAACATGGACCTGATCTTCTTGCTGGCCCCCACGTCCACCGACGAGCGCATGGCGCAGGTGGCGCGCGTGGCCAGCGGCTATGTGTACTACGTGTCGCTCAAGGGCGTGACGGGCGCGGGCACGCTGGACGTGGGCCAGGTGGAAGCCATGCTGCCGCGCATCCGTGCCCATGTGAATGTGCCGGTGGGCGTGGGTTTTGGCATTCGGGATGCCGAAACCGCCCGCGCCATCGGCCGCAGCGCCGACGCCGTGGTGATTGGCAGCAAGATCATCCAGCTGATCGAAAACGAGCCGCACGAAAAGGTGGTGGCCGTGGCGTCCAATTTCCTGCGCGGCATCCGCAAGGCTTTGGACGCCTGACCGACCGTGTTTTAATTCGCCCAGACAAGCAAAAGACGCACACCGCGCCGCGCCGAAACGGGCTCAGCCCTTGCGGCACCGGCTTTGCCGGGCTGCTGCTGGCCAACCCTTCATGGGGCTGCGCCAAGCGCTGCAAGCGCGTTCATATTTGGAGAACACACCATGTCCTGGCTAGAAAAACTGCTGCCACCCAAGATCACGCACACCGACCCGACCGAGCGCCGCAGCGTGCCCGAAGGCTTGTGGATCAAATGCCCCAGCTGCGAAGCCGTGCTGTACAAAAACGATCTGGAGAAAAACCAGAACGTGTGTCCACATTGCAGCCACCACCACCGCATCGGTGCCCGTGCGCGCCTCAACGCCTTCATGGACGCCGAAGGCCGCTACGAACTCGGTCAGGAAGTGCTGCCGGTGGATGCGCTGAAGTTCAAGGACAGCCGCAAGTACCCCGAGCGCTTGAAAGAGGCGCTGGAAAACACCGGCGAGACCGATGCGCTGGTCGTCATGGGTGGCGCTGTGCAGGGCATCAGCCTGGTGGTGGCCTGCTTTGAATTTGACTTCATGGGCGGCTCCATGGGCTCGGTGGTCGGCGAGCGCTTTGTGCGCGGTGTCGAAGAAGCCATCGCCCAGAAAGTGCCCTTTCTGTGCTTCACCGCCACCGGCGGCGCACGCATGCAAGAAGGCTTGCTGTCGCTGATGCAAATGGCCAAGACCAACGCGGCACTCACGCGCCTGGCCAAAAAAGGCCTGCCCTACATCAGCGTGCTGACCGACCCGACCATGGGCGGCGTGTCGGCCGGTTTCGCTTTCGTGGGCGACGTGGTGATCGCCGAGCCCAAGGCGCTGATCGGTTTTGCCGGCCCGCGTGTGATTGAAAACACCGTGCGTGTGAAGCTGCCCGAGGGCTTTCAGCGCGCTGAATTTCTGCAAACCAAGGGCGCGGTGGACTTCATTTGCGACCGGCGCGAACTGCGCTCCACCGTGGCCAACACCCTGGCCATGCTGCAGCGCCAGAGCGCCGACGCGGTGGTCAGCGATTGACCTCCGAATCCGACGCCGGGATGCTCACGCTGTCACAGCTGCCGCTGTTTCCGCTGCAAACGGTGTTGTTCCCGGGCGGCTGGATGCCACTGCGCATCTTCGAGGTGCGCTACCTGGACATGATCAGCCGCTGCCACAAGGCAGGCGCGCCGTTTGGCGTGGTGTGTCTGCGCGAAGGCAGCGAGGTGCGGCGTATCGACCCCAACGCGCCGCCCAGCGGCGATGCCTTTGCAAAAGAAGTTTTTTATCCGGTGGGTACCCTCGCCCACATTGAGCGGCTGGAACGGCCGCAGCCCGGGCTGCTGATGATCCATTGCCGGGGACTGCAGCGCTTTCACGTCACGGCCAGCCAGCAGTTACCCCACGGCCTGTGGGTGGGCGATGTGCAGCTGGACGAGGCAGAGCCCGTGGTACCGGTGCCTGCTGACCTGGCCAGCACACGTGATGCGCTGCAACGCTTGTTGAACAACCTGCTGGAGCGCGAACCCGAGGCCATGAACGAGCTGCCTCTGCAGCCGCCCTACCAATGGGACGACTGCGGCTGGGTGGCCAACCGCTGGGCCGAGCTGCTGCCCGCACCGGCCGAACTCAAACACCGCTTGATGACGCTGGACAACCCGCTGGTGCGGCTGGAACTCATCTCCGACCTGCTCGACCGGATGGGTGTGGAGCGCTGATCAGGGCAACAGTGCGAGCGCCTGCATGTAGCGTTCGCTGACCATCAGGGCATCCCAATCCATGGCTGCGCCGCGCGGCAACAGCGCCAGGCGGCGCTCTTCGCTCGCGGGGTTGGGTTGCCACTGGCCCTGAATCACCGCGCGCGACAAGTCGTTGATCGCGGCGTCTATCGGCGCACCGCCGTCCACCACCGACTGGTTGCACAGGACCACCATGTCACCACCTGCGCCCAGCGCGGCCAGTGCGGCCTCGGCAAAGCTCAGGTCTCGCCCGTCCATCTGGCGGGCGGCTTCCATGCTCAGGTCGTCGCTGAAGATGGCGCCCGTGAAGCCCAGCTGATGACGCAGCACCTCTTGCAGCCAGCGCGGTGAAAAGCCTGCGGGTCGGCTGTCTACTTTCGGGTAAATCACATGGGCCGGCATCACCGCCTGCAGGCTGGCGGACAACCAGCCATAGGGCGCGGCATCCTCGGCCAAGATGGCCTTCAGACTGCGCTTGTCCACCGGTATCGCCAGGTGGGAGTCGGCGCGCACGAAGCCGTGCCCGGGAAAGTGTTTTCCGCAGTTGGCCATGGCGCTTTGCTGCAAACCCAGCATCAGGGCCTGCGCCAACAGCGTCACCATGCGCGGGTCGCGCCCCAGGGAACGGTCGCCAATGACCGAGCTTTCACCGTAGTCCAGGTCCAGCACCGGGGCAAAGCTCAAGTCAACGCCACAGGCACGCAGCTCAGCACCCAGCACAAAGCCCGTGGCGACGGCCGCGTTGGTGGCGCGCAGTGCAGACGCACCCGCCACGTCGCCCTTGCGTTCAGGCGCCATCCAGAGCGCACCCAATGCGGCCATGGGTGGCAGATGGGTGAAACCATCGGTGCGAAACCGCTGCACGCGTCCACCTTCGTGGTCCACCGCGATCAGCAGGTCGGGCCGCACCGCCTTGATCTGACGACACAGCCGGGTCAGCTGGGCACGGTCTTTCCAGTTGCGGCCAAACAAAATCACGCCCCCCACCAGCGGGTGCGCCAGGCGCTGGCGTTCAGGGGTTGTGAGGCTGTGGCCAGCCACGTCGATGATGAGGGGTGCGTGTGGGTGCATGGTCAATGAAAGTTTCGCAGGGGGAGAAAGTCCGTCAACCGCGCTCGACCACCACGAAGCTGGCGGCGTAGTCGGTCTCGTCGGTCACGGTCACATGGGCGCGCAAGCCTTGGGCTTCAAACCAGGTTTTCAACTCACCGTGCAACACAACCACGGGCTGGCCGCTGGGCTGGTTGACGATTTCGCAGCGCCGCCACGTCATCGGCATGCGCATGCCCAGGCCAATGGCTTTGGAGAAGGCTTCCTTGGCAGAAAACCGGGTGGCCAGGTAGCGCAAGCCCCGCTGCGGCCAGCGGGCACTGCGGGTTTGCCAGACGGCGAACTCGGAATCGGTCAGCACCTTGCGCACAAAGCGCTCGCCCTGGCGCTGCCAGGTGGCTTCGATGCGGCGGATGTCACAAATGTCGGTGCCAATGCCGTAGATCATGCGGTTCAGGCGAAGGCGTCGGCGATGCAGTGCTTGTAAGCGGCCACGGTGGCGCCGTAGCCCATCTCCAGCGCATCGGCAATCAGCGCGTGGCCAATAGACACCTCGCGCACACCGGGCACCGTGCGCAGAAACGCTTTGAGGTTGTCGCGGTTCAGGTCGTGACCCGCGTTGACGCCCAGTCCAGCGTCCAGCGCAGCCTGGGCCGCCGCGCGAAAACGCTTCAGTTGTTCAGCGCGTTGGGGGGTGCTCCAGGACGCCGCGTAAGGCTCGGTGTAAAGCTCCACCCTGTCGGCACCCACCGCCTTGGCAGCCGCCATGGCGTCGGGGTCCGCGTCCATGAACAAGCTCACCCGCGCACCCAGGGCCTGGGCTTGTGCAATCAAGGGGCGCAAACGGTCGGCATCGGCGGGGAAGTTCCAGCCATGGTCGCTGGTGAACTGGCCTTCGGAATCGGGCACAAAGGTCACCTGGTGGGGCCGCACGGCGGCCACAAACCCCATGAGGTTGTGAAAAGGGTTGCCTTCAATGTTGTATTCGCGGTCGGGCCAGGCCTTGAGCAACTCGGCCAGCTCATACACGTCGTGGCCACGAATGTGGCGCTCATCCGGACGCGGGTGCACTGTGATGCCCGCTGCACCGGCCTGCAGGCACAGCGTGGCCGCGCGCGTCACAGATGGAATGCCCAGGTGGCGCGTGTTGCGCACCAGCGCCACCTTGTTGAGGTTGACGGACAGCGCCGTGTGCAGGGTGTGGGGGTCGGAAACCGCGGTCATGGTGTGGTGGGTTGGGTTGCGGTGGCGGGTGGTGCTGGCGATACGTCTGGGTAACGCGGCCGGGACATGGCCTGCACATCCAGCATCAACTGGCGGGTTTTGAACACCCGCACACCGCTATGGTAGTGCAGCAGGTGGCGCAGTTGCGGCCGCAGGGCTTGCAGGCTGGGCGCGCAGGCGCGCAGCGTGCTCATGAACGGCGCCGGGTCGTCCAGCGCGGTTTGCAGGTCCAGGCACTGCGCACCGGTGATCGGGTGGCTGTCGTCGCCATGGGCCCGGCGCAGGCCATGCTCGGGCACCAGCACATACAGGCCCTGCGGGTCCAGTTGAGCCAGGGTGCCGCCCTCGCGGGCCAGGTCGGGCAGCAAGCCCACGTCGCGCAGCAGCAGCAATTCAAAGGTGCGCAAAATCAGCTGTTGCGCGTCAGCGCGCTCTGCCAGCAATTGCACGGCAAACCGGTAATGCTCAAACAAGGCCGGGTGCGCGTCGTCTCGCGCCAGCAGGCGCATGAGCAATTCGTTCAGGTAGCTACCCGACAACAAGGCTTCGCCGGTGGGCATCACATGCCCGCCCTGCCATTGGGCTGCCTTGAGGGTGCGCACTTCAGCGTCGCCGCCCCAACTGAGCTGCAGCGGCTGCAGCGGCAAGAGCACCGGGCGAAACTGCGACGTGGGCCGCTTCACACCCTTGGCCACCAGCGCAGTGCGACCCTGGTTGCGTGTGAAAACCTCCAGAATCAGGCTCGACTCGCTCCAGTCGTAGCGGTGCAGGACAAACGCAGGCTCGTCAGAAAACCGGCGCGTGGCCATCACTCATAACCAAACGAGCGCACACGTGCATCGTCGTCCGCCCAACCCGAACGCACCTTTACCCAAAGCTCCAGAAACACCTTGCAGTCCCAAAGTTTCTCCAGCTCCTGGCGGGCTTCGGTGCCGATGCGCTTGAGTTTTTCGCCCTTGTCACCAATGACCATGCCTTTGTGGCCCTCACGCTCCACCACGATGGTGGCTGCGATGCGCTTGAGTTGGCCTTCTTGCTCGAACTTGTCGATGATGACGGTCGAGGTGTAGGGCAGTTCGTCACCGGTCAGGCGAAACAGCTTTTCGCGCACCATTTCGCTGGCCATGAAGCGCTCGCTGCGGTCGGTGAGCTCTTCGGGGTCGTGCATCCACGGTTGCTGTGGCAGGTAAGGCGCACAAATGCCAAACAGACGCTGAATGTCCCGGGCGTTCTTGGCCGTCATCGGCACAAATTCGGCAAACGGGTGGCGCTCCTGCATGGAACGCAACCAGGGCGCCAAATCGCCGCGGCGGTGCACCAGGTCAAACTTGTTCGCCAGCAGCACCACCGGGATGTTGCGCGGCAGCAGGTCGAGCACCTTGGCGTCGGCCAGGTTGAAGTTGCCGGCCTCCACCACAAACAAGATCAGGTCCACATCGGCCACGGCGCCCAACACCGTTTTGTTCAAAGCCCGATTCAGGGCGTTGCCGTGGCGGGTCTGAAAGCCTGGGGTGTCCACAAACACAAACTGGTTGGGCCCCACCGTGCGGTATCCGGTGATGCGGTGGCGCGTGGTTTGCGCCTTGCGCGACGTGATGCTGACCTTTTGCCCCACCAGGGCGTTCAGAAGCGTGGACTTGCCCACGTTGGGCTTGCCCACAATGGCCACATAGCCACAGTGCTGCGCCGCCGGATCAATCACTTCCACCTCGGGCACTTCGTCCGTTTGGGCGTCGGGTTCCATGTCCGCTGGCGCAGCGACGTCTGCCTTGCGCAGCGCCCGCGCCAGCATGGCATCCAGCTCGGGATTGGCCACAGGAGCAGCGGGCGAAGAAGCGGGGTTCGGGGAAGCAGGTTTTCGGGACATGGGTTCTTGTGTGCGGGACGGGGCGAGTAAATAAAAAAACTTGGCGTTGACGTTGGCGCACCGACCGTGCGCCTATTGGGCGGTGCTAACTAAGCGCCTGCCATCAGGTGCTGCAACATCGCGGCGGCTGCGGCCTGTTCACCGGCACGGCGCGAGGCGCCGATGCCTCGCTCGCTGCGGCCGGTTTCAGAGATCGTGCACTCGACATCGAAAGTTTGCTTGTGCGCTTCACCCAACGTGGCCACCACCCGGTACACCGGCAGCTTCATTTTGCGCCCCTGCAGCCACTCCTGCAATTCGGTTTTGGGGTCTTTGCCCATGGCGCTCATCTGCGCGTTGAGTTCGACGCCGCTGTACAAACGGTGCACCAGCGCGGCAGCCACCTCAAAGCCGGCATCCAGATACACGGCACCGATGATCGCTTCAAGCGCATCCGCCAATATGGATGGCCGCTTGTGGCCACCCGAGCGCTTCTCGCCGTCACCCAGGCGCAAGCAGTTGGCCAGGCCCAGCGTGCTGGCGATCTGGAACAGCGTTTCTTGCTTCACCAGGTTGGCCCGCACACGCGACAAATCGCCCTCAGGCAACTGGCTCAATTTCTCAAACAGCAAGCCTGAAACGGCCAGGTTGAGCACCGAATCCCCCAGAAACTCCAAGCGCTCGTTGTGGTCCGAGGTGAAACTGCGGTGCGTGACGGCCCGTTCAAGCAGACGCGGATTGGCAAAACTGTGTTTCAAACGCTGTTGCAGCGTCAGCAATTCCGGATTCAAGGCAACTGGTCTCCGTGCAGGCACACGCAAGCGCGCTTGCCCATCACTTGGAGCGGCCTTCGTATTTCATGGTGAGGTAAGCCGGACCAGCCAGGTGAATTTCACGGCTGTAGGCAAACGAAACCACCACGCGGTCGCCCTCTTTGCCCACTTCCAGGTCTTTGCCCGAAATGGTGTTGATGTCGTCGATCTGGGCTGCTTTGTCAAAAATGCTGCGCACCTCGGTGACCGTGGTGCCAGCGGAGGCTTTTTGCACGGCTTTTTGCACAGCGGTGTACTCGATGTAGGTGGGAACCACCTGCGCCACGATCACGCCCGTGAATGCCAGCAAGATACCCACAATGAGCAAGCCCATGAAGGTCAGGCCGCGTTGTTGCTGTTTCAGTTTCATGTTTTATTCGCTCCAGAAAGACGGGGTACAACAGCGGTTCATTCGAACGAGCCAATGCGCCCCAGATCACCAAAATTCATCCAGACAAAAAAAGCCTTGCCAACGATATTGGCTTCGGGCACAAAGCCCCAGTACCGCGAGTCCAGCGAGTTGTCCCGATTGTCGCCCATCATGAAATAGTGGCCTTCAGGCACCTTGCACACCACGCCCTCGACGGTGTAGCGGCACGCGTCCTTGTTCGGAAAATCGGTGGTGCCGGGAATGAACGCCGGACGATCGTCGTCGTTGAGCGTGTTGTAGCTTCGGGCGTCCAGCGTTTCGCGGAATTGGCGCGCGTAGCGCATGGAATCGCCATCAAAGAACTCGGGCTGCGCAGCGCGGGGCACGGGTTTGCCGTTGACCGAGAGCTCCTTGTTCAAGTAAGCCACTTCGTCACCCGGCACGCCAATGACGCGCTTGATGTAGTCCAGGCTCGGTTGCGGCGGGTAACGGAACACCATCACGTCACCGCGTTGCGGATCGTTGTTGGCCACCAGTTTCGTGTGAAACACCGGCAGGCGAATGCCGTAGTGGTATTTGTTGACCAAAATCAGGTCGCCCACGCGCAGGGTCGGGATCATGGAGCCCGACGGAATCTTGAACGGCTCGAACATGAACGAGCGCAGCACAAACACCGCCAAGATCACCGGGAACAGGCCCGCAGTCCAGTCCAGCCACCAGGGCTGCATCAGCAGCTTTTGGCGTGCGGGCTCCACATCACCTTCGATGTTGCTGAAACCCTGTTTGAGCAACGCCGCCTTGCGCGTGTTGTGCTCGTCCAGCAGCGTTTGGGCGGCGCGTTTGCGCTGGGGCCAAAACACCAGTTTTTCCAGAAACCAATAAATGCCCGTCACCACGGTGGCGAGCATCAGCAACACCGCAAAGCTGCTCTCCACCACGCCCATGTACCAGGCACCCGCGTAGCCTGCGATGGCCGCCAGCACCACTGCCGTGATCGTGCTCATCACCGCCTGCATCAGTCTTGCACCTGCAAAATGGCCAGAAAGGCTTCCTGGGGCACTTCCACTGAACCGATTTGTTTCATGCGTTTCTTGCCTGCTTTTTGTTTCTCAAGGAGCTTGCGCTTGCGGCTGATGTCGCCGCCGTAGCATTTTGCCAGCACGTTTTTGCGCAGCGCCTTGATGGTTTCACGCGCGATCACATTGCCACCAATGGCCGCCTGAATCGCCACGTCAAACATCTGCCGGCTGATGATCTCGCGCATCTTGGCCACGACCGCACGCCCACGGTATTGCGACTGCGAACGGTGCACGATGATCGATAAAGCGTCCACCTTTTCGCCGTTGAGCAGAATGTCGACCTTCACCACATCGGCTGGGCGGTATTCCTTGAACTCGTAGTCCATGGACGCATAGCCACGGCTGACCGACTTGAGCTTGTCGAAGAAGTCCAGCACGATCTCGCCCAGCGGCATGTCGTAGGTGAGCATCACCTGCTTGCCGTGGTACGACATGTTGAGCTGCATGCCGCGCTTCTGGTTGGCCAGCGTCATGACGGCACCCACATATTCCTGCGGCATGTACAGATGCACGGTCACGATGGGCTCACGGATCTCTTCCATGCGGCCTTGGTCCGGCATCTTGGACGGGTTCTCCACCATGACCACTTCGCCGTCGGGTTTGACCACCTGGTAAACCACGCTGGGCGCGGTCGTGATGAGGTCCTGATCAAACTCGCGCTCCAGACGTTCCTGCACGATCTCCATGTGCAGCAAGCCCAGGAAACCGCAGCGGAACCCAAAACCCAGTGCTTGCGACACTTCGGGTTCGTACATCAGCGCGGCGTCGTTGAGCTTGAGTTTCTCCAGCGCATCGCGCAAGCCGTCGTACTGGTTGGCTTCGGTGGGGTACAGCCCGGCAAACACCTGCGGCTGCACTTCCTTGAAGCCGGGCAGCGCCTCAGTGGCGGGGCCGAGGTTGTTGGGCAGCTTTTTTTCCAGCGTGATGGTGTCACCCACCTTGGCCGCCTGCAGTTCCTTGATGCCCGCGATGATGTAGCCCACCTCACCCGCATTCAACGAGTCGCGTGGCTCATTGCCTGGCGTGAACACACCCAGGTTGTCCGCGTTGTAGACCGTGTTCGTGGCCATCATCTTGAAGCGCTCGCCCTTGAGCAGGCGCCCGTCGACCACACGCACCAGCATCACCACGCCCACGTAGGCGTCGTACCAGCTGTCCACGATCATGGCGCGCAACGGTGCATCGGGGTTGCCTTTGGGCGCCGGAATGCGGGCCACCACAGCTTCCAGAATGTCTTCCACGCCCATGCCGCTCTTGGCTGAACACGGAATCGCATCGGTCGCGTCAATGCCGATGACATCTTCGATCTCGGCCTTCGCATTGTCTGGATCCGCGTTGGGCAGATCCATCTTGTTGAGCACCGGCACCACCTCCACACCAAGGTCGAGCGCGGTGTAGCAGTTGGCCACGGTCTGTGCCTCCACGCCTTGGCTGGCGTCCACCACCAGCAGCGCGCCTTCGCAGGCCGACAGCGAACGGCTCACCTCGTAAGAGAAGTCCACGTGACCGGGGGTGTCGATCAGGTTCAGGTTGTAAACCTGGCCATCGCGGGCCTTGTATTTGAGCGCAGCGGTCTGTGCCTTGATGGTGATGCCCCGCTCTTTCTCGATGTCCATGGAGTCGAGCACCTGCTCGCTCATCTCACGGTCTGACAGCCCGCCGCAGAGTGAAATGATGCGATCGGCCAAGGTGGACTTGCCATGATCGATGTGCGCGATGATCGAAAAATTGCGGATGTGATTCATCAAGAAACCAGCTCAAACACAGAAAAACCTCCCCGCACCATCGGGTGCTGGGAGGCCATAAAAAAGGGCGCGTCAGCTGTTGACGCGCCCATAACCAACAATCAAGGGCAACTGCGATAGTTGGGGTTTCATTGTAGGCAAAAAGCCTGGAATGCACACCCCCGACACCCGAGAACCCGATTGTTGCAGCGCAGCAACACGAAACTTATCCACAACACATTCACAGGAAAGATGAACAAGCTGTGGGCCGTTTGTGGAAGACCGCTACCTACAGCGCTCGCTTTCCACATCGTGAACAAAACAGCCAACGCAGGCTACCAATGCAGCCCGTACCGGCCTGATTTTATAGAATTCGGACAACAGCATCGCCACCAATGTTAGCGTCCACTAACGCAGAGGACTATGGGTTCGCCAAAGTGGGTAGAAACTTGACTGTGGCGCGAACACCAACGCAGCAATGAACCACCCATTCCTGAAGAAACGGGGGGTTATTAAGATACCCCGCAGACGTGCAACCGCCTCAGCGTCCGGGACGGATCACCGCATATTGCGCCCACTCGCCACGGCGAAAGAGCACATTGACCGGGCGGGTTTTGTCCAGCTTGGTCAAGGCGGCTTCCAGCTCCTTGACGTCGGAAGTGTCGGCATTAGCGATGGCCACAATCACATCGCCCTCGCGAAGACCGGCCCGCGCCGCGGGACCTTCAGTAGCCACAACCCGCACGCCGCCTTTGAGGCCCAGTTCCTTCTTCTGCGCCGCATTGAGGTCGGCCAGCGTCAGGCCCAGTGCCTTGGCTGCGCCTGCTGCCTGGGGCTTGGGTGCTTCTGGAGCAGCAGCGCGAACTTGCGGCTGTTCCGGTTCCAGCTCGGCCACGGTCACAGACAACTCGCGCTGGCTGCCCCGGCGAAACACCGTCATAGAGCTTTTGTTGCCAGGCTTGGTGTTGCCCACCAGGCGCGGCAGGTCCACCGACTTGTCAATCTCTTTGCCGTCGAATTTCAGAATGATGTCGCCCGGCTCCACGCCCGCCTTGGCCGCCGGCGAGTTGGGCTCGACGCCCCGCACCAGCGCGCCTTTAGGCTGACCCAGCCCGATCGACTCGGCCACCTCTTTGCTGACCTGGTCAATCTGCACACCGATGCGCCCCCGCGTGACGCGGCCTGAGGTGCGGATCTGATCCGACACGCGCACCGCCTCGTCGATCGGAATGGCGAACGAAATGCCCTGAAAACCGCCAGAACGCGAGTAAATCTGGCTGTTGATGCCCACCACTTCGCCGCGCATGTTGATCAAAGGCCCGCCCGAGTTACCGGGGTTGATCGCCACATCGGTCTGGATGAACGGGAGAAAGTCACCGGTGTCGCGCTTCTTGGCGCTCACGATGCCGGCGGTCACGGTGTTTTCCAGACCGAACGGCGAGCCAATGGCCATCACCCATTCGCCCACGCGCAGGCGGTTCACATCCCCAATCTTCACAGCGCTCAGTCCGGTGGCGTCAATCTTCACCACAGCCACGTCGGTGCGCTTGTCAGCACCCACCACGGTGGCTTTGAATTCGCGCTTGTCAGGCAGGGTCACGATCAGTTCGTCAGCCCCTTCCACCACATGGGCGTTGGTCATGATCAGCCCGTCGGCGCTGAGGATGAAACCAGAACCCACGCCACGCGGCTGAGCCTCCTCAGACGGACCCCGGTCAGGGCGCGGGCCTCGTGGCGTCACACCGGGTGGCACCGGAATACCAAAGCGCCGAAAAAATTCCAGCATCTGCTCGTCGGCTCCTGAGCCGGGTTCGGCCCGCGCAGTGGCACGCTCCAGAGTACGGATGTTGACCACCGAAGGCCCCACCAGATCCACCAGGTCGGTGAAGTCGGGCAACCCACGCACACTGGGTGCGACCGGCACAACCGGGGTTTGTGCAGACAAGGTCTGGGGCAACAACAGCGCGGCGGTGCCGCCAGCGGCCAACACCGCTGCTGCCGCAACGGCAAGAACAGGCTTACGGGCAAGATGGCGAAGCGTCATGGTGATCCTTCAAAAAGGGCGACAACACAAAAATAGGGAGATGGGCCCGCCGCGAAAAGAAACAAGTGCGGCCGGCAGGGCTCAGCGCGTTCGTTCCAGTGCGTAGGCAAAACGCCGCAGTGTGCCCGTGGGCACCTCACCGAGGGCGGTCAACCAATAAGCGCCCACACGGCGGGTCAGGGAATGCGTGGCGCCTGACACTGCCGCCTTCTCCTTGCCATGGCGCTGCGCGTCGTAGGGCTCAACGAACAGTGACACCGAGGCCAGCCCGTCAGAAAACACCCACTGCATCGGTGCAGAGGCACCACCTGCAGCCAGCTCGCCCAACTCGCGGGTGTGGCAACTCATGGGCAGAAAACCGGGCACTGGCTCTTTCAAGCGCCAGCCCTCTGCCTCGGCGGTGGTCTTTTTTAGCACGGGTCGCTGCACGTCATAACCCTTGGTGTCGTTCATCAGGCGCGTGAGCTTGCCCATGCTCACAGGCGCGTCCAACTGCAGTTCCGAGAACGCCACCTGTTCAAGCACCACACCCTGCTCGCCCAGCGTTTGCAGCTTCACCACCAAGCCGGTTTTTTTCTCGGACCAGATGCGAAAGCCAAAGCGCAGAGCGTCTTTGGGCTGAATCTCGACCACATCGGCCAGGTAACCCGCCACACGCTCGGTACCCGCTTCGCTCACAGCATAAAAATCGGGTATCACGTTGCTCGGCGTACGAAGCAGCTCGGGAAACAAACCCAACGACTCGCGTTTCTCGACGAACGCTTTTTTCGTTTCGGGCACGAACGTGATCACCTCGTTGTTGCGACGGATGGTGGTTCGGGGCGCGCCCGTGAGGGTGTCCACGCGTTCCATTTGTTGCTCACCATCGCACACATGCCAGATGCGGGAAGCCGACATGGACGAACCCGCGGACACCACCAAGGTACCCATGTAAGCGCGCTGGCGCGAGGCTTCGTGCATGCGCATCAGCCACTCGTTCACACTGCGCGGCTCGCTGGCGGCGGGTGCAGTGGTTTGCGCCTGCAGCGGCGCCCAGAAGCTGGCCGTCAGTGCGACCAGCGCAGCCGTGCGCCACGGTTGCGGCTTCGTCACAGGCAGCCAGCGGGCCAAGGCGTTCATAGGTCCGATCAAAGCAACACGCAAAGGCAAGGCAAGCGTCATGGCGGTTCAGCGTCCGGTCGCGTCGTAGGTGGCGTTGCGCAGGAAACCTGCAGGCATTTGCAGGGCAGACATGCCGCCGTGCTGGCGGTGCTCAGCCATCAGGGCTTCGAGCTGGGTATCCCGGATCACCGCGCCTTGCGGGGTGTTGACCACCACCGCCGTGGTTTCCGGCAACCGCGGTGCGATGGTCCCCGGGGTTGAATCCATCAAGGCCAACTGAGCGCCCGCACCAGCACCACCCGCACCCGACGGCGCAGAGCCCAGCAGCGTCCAGCTGACCGCCATCACGGCGGCCAGCGAGGCCAGCCCGGCGACCATTTTCCAGCGAAACACCGCGTCGTTGGCGGCTGGCGCACGCACATGGCCCAGCACATTGGGTGGTGCCATGGGCAAGGTGGGCTGCACAGGCAACGGCTGAACCAAAGGCTTCTCGGCGTGCAGCCGCGCATGCAGGCCGGCCAAAAAGTCTTGCGGGGTTTGGGCCGCCACCGCGGGTGCCGAAGCACGCAGCACATCACCAATCACCTGGTAGCTGTGCCAGGCTTCAAGGGTCTCAGCGCCTGGCCCTGTATCGGCCAGCAAACGGTCAAGCTCGGCATCTGACAACTCGCCGTCCACCAAGGCAGACCAGGCGCTCGCCGGCTCAAGCCCTGGCAAAGTGGCGTGCGACAGGTCCGGTGCAGATGTACCCGCCCAGGCGTCTGTCTGCAGGTCGGTGTGTGTGTTGGCGGCGTTCATGTTGACTTCCAAATATCTGATACTGCGATGACGGGCACGCTCGTGGAACCACGAGGCACTACCACCGTTTTCCCGTCTGGCGTTCCAGCATCGGCTTGATGCGACTGGAGATCGCTTCACGTGCCCGGAAAATCCGGGACCGCACCGTGCCAATGGGGCAATCGAGCGCCTGAGCAATCTCTTCGTAGCTCAAGCCCTCCATTTCCCGCAAGGTGATCGCCATGCGCAGCTCTTCGGGCAACGCGTCCATGGCCGCATTCACGGCCTGGGCAATTTCCTTGCTGGCCAACACCGCCTCGGGCGTCTCGGTGTCGGCCACGTTGGAATTTAGTTCGCGTTCGGACGAGGAAGTTTCATCATCGTCCGCAGATTTCATTTGCGACTGAAAAACCAGGGGGTCGCGCTTGAGCTCCATAAGCTGCTTTTTGGCCGTGTTGACCGCTATGCGGTACAGCCAGGTATAAAACTGCGCGTCGCCCCGAAACTGGGCCAGAGCCCGGTATGCCCGAATGAAGGTTTCCTGCGCAATGTCCTGCACCAGGTCGCTGTCGCGCACCATCCGGCCAATGAGGCGCTCCACCCGGCGCTGGTACTTGATGACCAGCATGTCGAACGCGCGCGACTCCCCAGCCAGGGTTCTTTGAACCAACATGACATCACTGTCGGGCGGCGGCGGGGCGGTGTGGTCTTCAGTTGTCATGCGCGCGGAAATATAACCCACAGGACCCATGTCAATGGCTGAGGCGCCACCCTGGGCTTTTTTCGGCTCATGCCGAATGCCTCAAGCCACCCGCACCAGCGCCCGGCGCAGGTCGTTCCAGCGGGCGGGATCGCTGGAGCGCTCTACCCAAAGCCAGCGGTGCGCCCCGTCGGGATTGCGCACCCGCAGCAACATGCGGTCTTGCAGGTCGAGCACGCGCTCCACCTTCTGCAGCGGTGCGCCATCGGCCAGGGTATCGCGTTGCCAGCGCCACACCCCGGGGCGTGCTGGCCCGTTGGGCAGCCCACTGCTCACCGGCGGCCCCAGGGCATCCCATTGCAGCTGCCCAACAGGCGAGTGCAACCAGCTGCGCCAGGCAAAGCCGGCCCAACCCAGCCAAAGCACGGCCCCCAGCCCGCCGGCCACATGGCTCAGCCAAGGCACTTCGGCCGCTGCGTCCAGCCAAGGCCACCACCAGCG
Source organism: Hydrogenophaga sp. LT287 (assembly GCF_055702805.1). Taxonomy (NCBI): domain Bacteria; kingdom Pseudomonadati; phylum Pseudomonadota; class Betaproteobacteria; order Burkholderiales; family Comamonadaceae; genus Hydrogenophaga; species Hydrogenophaga sp. LT287. Next base: position 213,214 of record NZ_JBVPZC010000002.1, read on the forward strand.
CAGCAGCACCAACAGGCCCAGGCCGGCGAGCACGCACAGCAGACCCGCGTAAAAAGCACAACGCCCCACCGGGTAGACCACCGATGGGGCGTTGCGCATGCGCTGTTTTGAAAATAGCGTTGTTCAGGAGCAGGTCAGACGCGCCGGAAAACCAGTGTGCCGTTCGTGCCGCCAAATCCGAAGTTGTTTTTCATCGCCACGTCAATCTTCATGTCCCGCGCGGTGTTGGCGCAGTAGTCCAGGTCGCATTCCGGGTCCTGGTTGAAGATGTTGATGGTCGGCGGGCTCTTTTGGTGGTGCACCGCGAGCACCGTAAACACGCTCTCGATGCCGCCAGCGCCACCCAGCAAATGACCCGTCATCGACTTGGTGGAGTTCACCACGGTCTTCTGAGCGTGGTCACCCAAAGCGGCCTTGATGGCATGGGTTTCGTTCACGTCGCCCAGCGGCGTGGACGTGCCATGCGCATTCAGGTAATCCACCTGGTCGGCGTTCAAGCCGGCGTTGCGCAAGGCGTTCACCATGGCGCGGCGGGGGCCGTCCATGCTGGGCGCCGTCATATGGCCTGCGTCGGCGCTCATGCCGTAACCCGAAAGCTCGGCATAAATTTTGGCACCACGGGCTTTGGCGTGCTCGTACTCTTCCAGCACCATCACACCAGCGCCCTCACCCAACACAAAGCCGTCGCGGTCTTTGTCCCAAGGCCGCGAAGCTGTGGTGGGGTCGTCGTTGCGGGTCGACAAAGCGCGCATGGCCGCAAAGCCACCCACACCCAGAGGCGACACGGTGGCTTCGGAGCCGCCCGCCACGATCACGTCGGCGTCGCCGTACTCGATCTTGCGCGCAGCCTCGCCAATGCAATGCAGGCCGGTGGTGCACGCCGTGACGACCGCGAGGTTGGGCCCCTTGAAGCCAAACCGCATCGACACATGGCCCGCGATCATGTTGATGATGGAAGCGGGCACGAAGAATGGCGAAATGCGGCGCGGGCCGCGGCTCACATACTCGGCGTGCGTTTCTTCGATCATGGGCAACCCGCCGATGCCCGAACCGATGATGCAACCGATGCGGTTGGCTGTTTCTTCGTCCAGGGCATCGCCCACAGGCAAGCCCGAGTCCACCACAGCCTGGTGGGCTGCGGCGATACCGTAGTGAATGAATGAGTCCATCGCCCGCGCTTCTTTGGCGGTGATGTACGACTCAAGATCAAACCCCTTCACCTCGCCTGCGATCTTGCAGGAGAAATTTGACGCGTCAAACCGGGTGATGAGGTCAATGCCGGACTTGCCGGCAAGAATATTGGCCCAGGCTTCAGACACCGTGTTACCCACGGGACTGACACAGCCCAGACCGGTCACGACAACGCGACGTCGGCTCATTGATGTCCCCCACGCTCTTTACAGCGTGTAATGCACAGACACCCCAAGGGAAACAAACCCCTCGGGGCGACCATGCGTTGGCTCATGGATGGCTTAAGCCTTCTGGTGGGCCATCGCGTAGTCGATGGCGTTTTGAACGGTGGTGATCTTTTCTGCGTCTTCGTCCGGGATCTCGATACCGAATTCGTCTTCCAGGGCCATCACCAGTTCAACCGTGTCCAGCGAGTCGGCGCCCAGATCGGCCACAAAAGCCTTTTCGCTGGTGACCTGACCCTCTTCCACGCCGAGTTGTTCGGCAATGATTTTCTTAACACGTGCTTCGATATCGCTCATAAGTCCCTCTGAGGGTGGTTGAAATACAGACCGTCATTTTAGCCGGCCTAGAGAGGCATCTCTAGACGGCCCGCCGGACGGCTTTTGCGGCGTTGGAAATCGAGAAGTGGCAGTGCCTGATCAGGCCATGAACATGCCGCCGTTGACGTGCAGTTCTTGCCCCGTCACGTAGGCAGCCTGCGGACTGGCCAAATAGGCCACCGCATGGGCAATGTCGGCAGGCTTGCCCAGGTGCCCCAGCGGAATCTGGCCCAGCAACGCTTTTTGCTGCTCTTCGGGCAGCGCTGCGGTCATGTCGGTTTCAATGAAACCTGGCGCCACGCAGTTGACGGTGATGTTGCGGCTACCCAGCTCGCGGGCCAGTGCCCGCGTCATGCCCGCCACGCCCGCTTTGGCGGCTGCGTAGTTGGCCTGGCCCGCGTTGCCCGACGCACCCACCACGCTGGTGATGCTGATGATGCGGCCGTAGCGCTGCTTCATCATGGGTCGGATCACGGCGCGGCTCATGCGAAACACCGCTTTCAGGTTGGTGTCGAGCACGGCGTCCCAGTCGTCGTCTTTCAGGCGCATGGCCAGCATGTCGCGGGTAATGCCGGCGTTGTTCACCAGCACCTGCAAACCACCGTGGGCTTTCACAATCTCGTCAATCAGCGCCTCGGCCGCCTGGGCGTCGTTCACGTCCAGCCGGGCGCCACGGCAGCCCGCAGCCGCACCGGGCACCGCCGCCAACACCGCGCCAATTTTGGCGGCGCCTTCGTCGCTGGTGGCCGTGCCAATCACGGTCAGGCCGCGCGCCACCAGTTCGTGGGAGATGGCCGCGCCAATGCCGCGCGAAGCGCCAGTCACCAAGGCCACCTGGCCTGCAAATTTGATTTCAGACATGTGTGTCCTCCGTGGGTCAGGCCAGCAAGGCCTTCGCTTCAGCCAGCGTGGCCGGGTCGTAAAGGGCTGCGCCGGTCAGCTCAGCGTCGATGCGTTTCACCATGCCAGCCAGCACCTTGCCCGGGCCGCATTCGACCAGCGTGGTCACGCCGCGCGCCTTGATGGCAGCCACACACTCCACCCAGCGCACCGGACCAAACGCCTGGCGCACCAGCGCGTCACGAATGGCGTCCGCATCGGTCTGCACCGCCACGTCGATGTTGTTCACCACCGGAATCTGGGGCGCGGCCAACACGGTATTGGCCAGCTTTTCTTTCAGCTTTTCAGCGGCTGGCTTCATCAGGCTGGAATGAAACGGCGCCGATACGGGCAGCGGCAACGCGCGCTTGGCACCGCTGGCCTTGAGCATTTCGCAGGCTTTTTCAACCGCGGCCTTGCTGCCGGCAATCACGGTTTGGGCGGGATCGTTGAAGTTCACGGCCTCCACCACCTCGGCACTGCCAGCACCAAACGTGGCCTGCGCTTCAGCGCAGCCGGCGATCACACGCGCCGCGTCCATGCCCAAGATGGCGGCCATGGCGCCCGTGCCCACCGGCACGGCTTCTTGCATGGCCGCGGCACGAAAGCGCACCAAAGGCGCCGCTTGCGCCAGCGTGAGCACGCCAGAAGCCACCAGCGCCGAATACTCACCCAGCGAATGCCCCGCCACCACGGCTGGCAGCGCGCCGCCTTCGGACCGCCAAACCCGCCAGGCGGCCACGCCCGCCACCAGCATCACTGGCTGGGTGTTGGTGGTCAGGGCCAGCGCTTCTTTGGGGCCCTCTTTGATCAGCTTGGCCACGTCTTCGCCCAGCGCATCAGAGGCTTCTTTCAAGGTTTCCAGCACCGCGGGGTGGTCGCCCCAGGCGTCGAGCATGCCGACCGACTGCGAACCCTGACCGGGAAAGACAAAAGCAAAATTCTTCATGAAGTTCTGAAATTTTGATGGACAGAAACACGTGCGCTGAAAAAGCCGGCCCACCGGACTTAAAAGTCCAGCAGCACAGCGCCCCAGGTGAAGCCGCCACCCACGCCTTCGAGCATGAGCGTGTCGCCTTTTTTCACCTGCCCGGCGCGCACCGCGTGGTCGAGCGCCAGCGGAATGGAGGCCGCCGAGGTGTTGCCGTGCTGGTCCACTGTCACCACCACCTTGTCCATGGGCAGCTTCAGCTTTTTGGCCGTGCTTTGCATGATGCGGATATTGGCCTGGTGGGGAATCAGCCAGTCGATGTCGGCCGCGGTTTTGCCCGCCTTGGCCAGCGCTGCACGCGCGGTGTCTTCCAGCACGCCCACCGCCAGCTTGAACACCGCCTGGCCGTCCATTTTTAGCAGCGGGTCGCCCAGCACGTTGCCACCCGACACATGGCCGGGCACGCACAAAATACCGCTGTGCTTGCCGTCGGCGTGGATGTCGGTGGCCAAAATGCCCGGCGTGTCGCTGGCCTCCAGCACCACCGCACCAGCGCCGTCACCAAACAACACGCAGGTGGTGCGGTCGGTGAAGTCCAGAATGCGACTGAACACCTCAGCCCCCACCACCAGCGCCTTGGTGGCGGTGCCGGTCTGGATCAGCGAGCTGGCCACGGTCAGCGCGTAAATGAAACCGCTGCACACCGCCTGCACGTCAAACACCGGGCAACCGGCCATGCCCAGCTTGTGCTGCAGTATCGCGGCGGTCGACGGGAACACCATGTCGGGCGTGGACGTGGCCACAATGATCAGGTCAATGTCTGCTGGCTCCACACCGGCCGCAGCCATCGCCTGGCGGCAGGCTTCGGCGGCCAGGTCGCTGGCAAACACGCCATCGGCCGCAAAATGCCGCGCCTTGATGCCGGTGCGCTCCACGATCCACTCGTCGCTGGTCTCCACACCGCGCTGGGCCAACGTGTTCACCATGTCGGCATTGGTCAGGCGCTGAGGGGGCAGGCTGCTGCCGGTGCCGGTTATGCGAGCGTAGCGTGTCATGCGAAGGGCTGGCTTGTATTAAATGGTCGGAATGCTTTTGAACTCACTGGGTGCTGCGCTCCCGGCAATCAGCGGGGCTGCATGGGCGATGCGTTGCCGCACGTTGTCCAGCAAGTTGTTGTGGGCCGCATCATAAGCCCGGCACAGTGCCTGCTCAAATGCAAACGCGTCGGCCGAGCCGTGGCTCTTGAACACCAGCCCACGCAGCCCCAGCAAGGCTGCACCGTTGTAACGCCGGTGGTCAACCCGTTTTTTAAAGGCAGATAGCACCGGATAGGCCACAATCGCAGCCATTTTTGTAAAAATGTTGCGCGAAAACTCTTCGCGAATGAAGCCGCTGATCATGGTGGCCAAGCCCTCGCTGGCTTTCAGGGCCACATTGCCCACAAAGCCATCGCACACCACGATGTCGGTCGTACCTTTAAAAACATCGTCACCTTCGATGTTGCCAAAAAAGTTCAAATCGCCGGTGTTGGCTGCATTTCGCAGCAAAACACCCGCTTGCTTGATGACTTCGCTGCCCTTGATGACCTCTTCACCCACATTGAGCAACCCCACCGTAGGTTCTTTGCGCCCGGTCGCAGCGGCCACCAGCGCCGAGCCCATCACCGCAAACTGCAACAGGTGTTCGGCCGTGCAATCCACGTTGGCGCCCAGGTCGAGCACCGTGGTGGCACCGCCGCGGGCGTTGGGCAACTGAGTGGCAATGGCGGGGCGGTCAATGCCGTCCAGCGTTTTCAGCACATAGCGCGCAATCGCCATGAGCGCACCGGTGTTGCCGGCCGAGACCATGGCGTGCGCCGTGCCGTCTTTCACCTGGGTGATGGCCACCCGCATGGACGAGTCTTTTTTGCGGCGCAGCGCCACCTCCACCGGGTCGTCCATGGTGACGACCTCGGTCGCGGGCACCACCGAGCAACGCACGTTGTTGAGCACCTGAGGCCAGGCCGCAAAAGTCGCGGGCTGGCCCACCAGCAACAACTGGGCTTTGGGGTGACTGGTCAAAAAGGCCGCACAGGCTGGCAACGTCACCGACGGGCCAACGTCTCCCCCCATGCAATCCACAGCGATGGTGATCATGACAACATCCCGGTGCAGGCGCTCAGGGCACCACAAGAATGAAAAAAGCCCGCATGGATCATGCGGGCCTGTGCCTGGATAGAGCTACAAACCCCGAGCGCGACACCGCGGCGAGGCCTGTGGCAGCCCGTCACTTAGGCTTCTGACTTGTTTTTCAGCACCTGGCGGCCACGGTAGAAACCGTTGGGGCTGATGTGGTGACGCAGGTGGATTTCGCCGGTGGTGGGTTCCACAGCGATGCCCGGCACGTTCAGCGCGTTGTGCGAACGGTGCATGCCGCGCTTCGATGGGGACTTTTTGTTTTGCTGAACGGCCATGGTGGGCTCCTGAAATCGGTTGGGGTGAAACGGGGTGGCCTAAACAAGGTGGATGCATGGGTGGCCAAAATGCCAAAACGCCCAATCAACCAACTGTAGCAACCATCAAGCGCCCGACCCGACCGCACACCGTGCAAATGGGTACAAGCGCAAAGCCAAGCATTATAGCCCGAAGCCAGCGGTCAAGCAAAAATAGAACTTACTTCAGCTGCACACCGGCGGCCTTGGCGGCCAAAAACACGCCCTCGCCTACGCTGGCGCCGAAGCGCTTGGCCAGGCGCAGGCCCAGGTTTTCGCGCTGGGTGTAATCCACAATGGTTTCCGCTTTCACGATTTCGCGGGCCACAAAGTCAAGGCTGCCCAGGCCGTCGGCCAGGCCCAGGGTCACGGCTTGCTGGCCGCTCCACACCAGGCCGGTGAAGGTCTCAGGGGTTTCTTTCAAGCGGTCCCCGCGGCCTTGTTTCACCACGGTGATGAACTGGTTGTGAATTTCACCGAGCATGGTCTGGATATAAACCCGCTGCTCTTCGTCCTGGGGGCTGAAGGGGTCGAGCATGGCTTTGTTTTCGCCGGCGGTCATCAGCCGGCGCTCAATGCCGAGCTTTTCCATCAGGCCGGTAAAGCCAAACCCGTCCATCAGCACGCCGATGCTGCCGACCAGGCTGGCTTTGTCCACGTAAATGTCGTCTGCGGCGGCGGCTATGTAATAAGCAGCCGATGCACAGGTTTCTTCCACCACGGCATACACTTTTTTGTTGTGCAGCGCCTTGAGCCGGGTGATTTCGTCGTTGATGATGCCGGCCTGCACGGGGCTGCCGCCTGGGGAGTCGATCAGCAGCACGATAGCCTGGGCACCGCTGTCTTCAAAGGCGGCAATCAATGAACTCACCACGTTGCTGGCACTGGCTTCTGCGCCCGAAGCAATTTCGCCGCGAATTTCGATCACGGCGGTGTGGGGGGTGCTGACGGACGAACTGACGTTGTCTGCGCTGTAAATGAACCAGGCGATGGCGCCAAAAATACACAGCCAGACCAACCGCATGAACGTTTTCCAGCGCCGCGCTGCCTGCTGTTCCTTGATGGTGGCGAACACCAGCTTTTCCAGGGTGGCGCGCTCCCAGCCTGGGGTGTTGCTGGCGTTGGCGGGCAAGCCCACGTTGTCGTCGTTCATGTTGATGGGCTCTCAGAATTCCACAAGTTTGAGGTTGTATTGTGACTGCCAGTGCACCACGCCGCCGTGCTCCAGCAGCTCAATTTTGACCAGCCCGCCACGGCAGGGCCCGCCTGCACAGGCGCCGGTGTCGGGCTCGTAGGTGGCGCCGTGGGTGGCACACAAAAGCCAGCGGCCGGTGTCGTCAAAAAACCGGTCGGGCTGCCAGTCCAGTTCCATCGCCACATGGCTGCAGCGGTTCAGGTAGGCGTGGGGCTGCCCGCGGTAGCGCACGGCAAAAGCGCGGCAGGTCTGGCCGGCGTACACCACATCAAAAGAAACCGCCCGGCCACCATCGGCCAGGTCGCGGCTGTTGCACAGGGGGTGGCTGGGTTCGGCGGGCGTTGCTGGCTTCATGAGCGCTTGGTACCTGAACTGTTTGACTACAAACGCCGCAAGCTGGAGAAGGCGAAGCCGCAACGGCGGGCCAGACCGATCACCGCTTATTTTTTCAAACGCGCCAGCTCGGCAAACGGGTTGCGGCGCTCAGGCTCGCCACCTTCAGCGCCCACCCCCGGGTCGGCGGCGTGCATCACCACGGGCACCGGGCACTCGTCGTGCATGGGCACCAGCGGCAGCTCCATCAACAACTCGTCTTCCAGCAGCTCGTGCAGGTTGGGGCGCGGCTCCAGCGCCAGCAGGTCTTCTTCGCAGTCGTCGTCTTCGGCTTCGGCCGCCGCTTCGTCGGCCACAAAACGAAACCAGCGGTCCACCAGCAGCGGCGTGTCGGCCGGGCCCAGGCAACGCTGGCACGTCAGCGGCACGGCCGCATGGGCCTCCAGGTGCAGCCACACGGCGGGCGCGCCACCTTTGGCGCTGGGGCGCATTTCGCCGTGCGCCTGCCAGTGCACTTGCAGCGCGGCCGGCTGGGCGTCGTCGTCCAGGTGGGCTTCTTCCAGCAGCCGCGCAAAGCGGGTCAGCGGCTCGTCGGCCTGCAGGCTGGCGCCAGCCAGGGCAAAAGCCCGTATGTCCAGGCGGTCGGCATTCCATGCCATTTTGGGGTTCGGGTTCATTGAAAAAGTGTATCGGACTTGGGCAAAACCGTCAGGGCTGGGCGCAAAGCCGCGGGCACTACAAGCCGTACGGCAAGGCTTTGCAAAAACGCCATGGCGCTTTTGCGCAAGTCCGTGTGTAAAAGAATGCGGGGAGAATACCGGAATGCCCGCCCACAGCCCCACCACCCCGCCCGCCCTTTCCCGCCCGCTCATCTTGGGCTCCACCTCGCGCTACCGGCGCGAACTGCTCGCCCGTCTGGCTATGCCGTTTGACGTGGCCAGCCCGCAGGTGGACGAAACCCCCCAGCCCGGCGAAAACCCCGCCACCCTGGCCCTGCGCCTGGCCCTGGCCAAAGCGCGCGACGTGGCCCAGCGCCACCCGCACGCGGTGGTGATTGGCAGCGACCAGGTGGCCGACCTGCACGGCGAACCCCTGGGCAAGCCCGGCACCCACGAGCGCGCCGTGGCCCAGTTGCAGCGCATGCGCGGGCAAACCGTCATTTTTCAAACCGCCCTGGCGGTGGTGTGCCTGGAAACCGGTTTTGAGCAAAGCGAAATAGCCGCTGTGCGCGTGGTGTTCAGAGACCTGAGCGACGCTGAAATTGAAAACCACCTGCGCGCCGAGCAGCCTTACGACTGCGCGGGCAGCGCCAAAAGCGAAGGCCTGGGCATTGCGCTGCTGGAGCGCATTGACAACGACGACCCCACCGCCCTGGTGGGCCTGCCGCTCATTCGCACCTGCCGCATGATCCGCGCCGCTGGCGTGCAACTGCTGTGAACGCCGGCACCGCCCAGAGCGGCACGCTCTACCTCGTGCCCACCCCGCTGGACTTTGGCGTCAGCCAAGAAACCGCCGCCGCTCCCGGCCAGTGGCTGCCGGCCGAAACCCTGGGCGCCGCCAGCCGGCTCACCCACTGGATCACCGAAAACGCCAAGAGCACCCGCGCGTTTTTAAAACGGGTGGAAGCCACCCACGGCCTGGCCGCGCCCTTGCAAGCCCAGCACATCACGGAACTGCCGCGCGCCGCCCACAAAAAAGGCGACCACGCCCCCGAAGCCCAGGGCGATGCGCAAGCCCGCGCCCTGCTGGCGCCCGCGCTGCAGGGGCACGACATGGGCCTGGTGAGCGAAGCCGGCATGCCGGCGATCGCCGACCCCGGCAGCTCCATCGTGCGCGCCGCCCACGCCATGGGCTTGCGCGTGGTGCCGCTCACCGGCCCGGTCTCGCTCATGCTGGCGCTGGCCGCCAGCGGCTTGAACGGCCAAAACTTCGCGTTTGTGGGCTATGTGCCGCAAGAAGCCACCGAGCGCAGCAAACGCCTGCGCGAGCTGGAAGCCCTGGCCCTGAAAACCGGGCAAACGCAAATTTTTATTGAAACGCCTTACCGCAACACCGCCCTGCTGCAGGCGCTGCTGCAAACCCTGCACCCGCACACCCGCCTGGCGGTGTGTTGCGCCCTCACCCTGCCCGGCCAAACCGTGCGCAGCGCGCTGGTAACCGACTGGAAGCGCGGCAAAGACGCGCTGGCCGGTTTGCCGCTGGACGCACCCGCGGTGTTTTTGCTGGGCCGCTGAGCTGCTATCACCCTACACCCCATGCGCCCGGCAATGTGCGGTAACCTTCGAATCGCTCTTAAAAAACCACTGAACGCACCATGAAAACCAAAGCCGCCGTCGCCTGGAAAGCAGGCCAGCCCCTGACCATTGAAACCGTTGACCTGCAAGGCCCCAAGTTCGGTGAAGTGCTGGTTGAAATCAAAGCCACCGGCATCTGCCACACCGACTACTACACCCTCAGCGGCGCCGACCCGGAAGGCATCTTCCCCGCCATCCTGGGCCACGAAGGCGCCGGCATTGTGGTGGACGTGGGCCCCGGCGTGACCTCGCTCAAAAAGGGCGACCACGTCATCCCGCTCTACACGCCCGAATGCCGCCAGTGCAAGTTTTGCCTGAGCCGCAAAACCAACCTCTGCCAGCTCATTCGCGGCACGCAAGGCAAAGGCCTCATGCCCGACGCCACCAGCCGCTTCAGCCTCGACGGCCAGCCCATCTTTCACTACATGGGCACCAGCACCTTCAGCAACTACACCGTGGCCGCTGAAATTTCGCTCGCCAAAATCCGTGAAGACGCGCCTTTTGACAAGGTTTGCTACATCGGCTGCGGCGTCACCACCGGCATTGGCGCCGTCATCTTCACCGCCAAGGTAGAAGCCGGCGCCAACGTGGTCGTGTTTGGCCTGGGCGGCATTGGCCTCAACGTGATCCAGGGCGCCAAAATGGTGGGCGCCGACAAGATCATTGGCGTGGACCTGAACCCCGAGCGTGAAGCCATGGCCCGCAAGTTCGGCATGACGCACTTCATCAACCCCAAAGACCACGCCAACGTGGTTGACGCCATCGTGCAGCTGACCGACGGCGGCGCCGACTACAGCTTTGAATGCATCGGCAACACCAAGGTGATGCGCGACGCGCTGGAATGCACCCACAAAGGCTGGGGCCGCAGCATCATCATTGGCGTGGCCGAAGCCGGCGCCGAGATCAGCACCCGCCCATTCCAGCTGGTCACCGGCCGCAAGTGGGAAGGCTCGGCCTTTGGCGGCGCCCGTGGCCGCACCGACGTGCCCAAGATCGTCGACTGGTACATGGACGGCAAGATCAACATCGACGACCTCATCACCCACAAGCTCAAGCTCGAAGACATCAACGAAGGCTTTGAGCTGATGAAGCGGGGCGAGTCCATTCGCAGCGTCATTGAATTTTAGGATTTGGCCCACCCCCGTCGCTTCGCTCCGCCCCTCAAGGGGCAACGCTGGCGGCCCGGCACAGCCGGTTCCGCGGCGTTCTGGGTTTAATTTTCCTTCTCACCTCGATTCAGGCTGGAACCACCAATGGACTCGTCATTTGACCGACTCGAACTTCTGAGCGAACACGGCTGCTTTGGCGGTGTGCAGCGGTTTTACAAACACGCCTCGCGTGAAACCGGCTTGCCCATGCGGTTTGGGCTGTTTTTGCCGCCCCAGGCGTTGGCCGGACACAGCGTGCCGCTGCTCACCTTTCTGGCTGGGCTTACCTGCACCGAAGAAACCTTTGCCACCAAGGCCGGCGCCCAGCGCACCGCCGCCCAGCTGGGCCTGGCCCTGCTCACGCCCGACACCAGCCCCCGCGGCGCGGGCGTAGACAGCGAAGACCACCACTGGGACTTTGGCGTGGGCGCCGGCTTTTACCTGGACGCCACCCAAGCCCCCTGGTCGGGCCACTGGCGCATGGAAAGCTACCTGCTGAAAGAGTTGCTACCGGGTGTGGTGGCTGACTTCAAGCTCAACGCCGAGCAGCAAGGCCTGTTTGGCCATTCCATGGGCGGCCACGGCGCGCTCACCCTGGCGCTGCGCCACCCCGGCGTGTTTCGCAGCGTGTCAGCCTTTGCACCCATTTGCGCCCCCGCCCAATGCCCATGGGGCCGCAAAGCCTTTACCGGGTACCTGGGGCAAGACGAATCCACCTGGGCGGCGCACGACGCCAGCCGGCTCATGGCCGGGCAAGCCAGCGCGCCCTACCCCGGCGGCATCTTGGTTGACCAAGGCCTGGCCGACAAATTTCTGGCCGAGCAACTGCACCCCGAAGCCTTTGAAGCCGCCTGCGCCCAAGCCGGCCAGCCGCTCACCCTGCGCCGCCATGCCGGCTACGACCACGGCTATTACTTCATCGCCAGCTTTATGGACGACCATTTGCGCCACCACGCGCAGCACTTGGCAGGCTGATCTAGCCCTGGGTCAAGCCGGGCGCTGCTTCGTACAGCCCATGAAAAAAGCCACTGCTTGCAGTGGCTTTTTTTTGGGTGCGGCGCTTCACGCACCGCACACGGGATCAAGCCATTCAGGCTTTGTCGGCCTTGCGAAAGCGGCGGGCTGCGCCCATGCCCAGCAAGCCCAGGCCCAGCAGGGCCAAAGAGGCTGGCTCAGGCACCTCGCCGCCACCGCAGTTTGCAGTGCCGCTCGTGCAGCCATCGATCTTGATCGACTCACCATTTAGAAACGCATTGATGTGCAGCATGCTGAAATCCCACGCATTAATGTCTGTTGTGACAATACTCCAGCTGGCACTCTCTCCAACAGTAAACCGATTGGCATTATTGGGCTGTGGAAAATCTAGCTTCCAATTAAATTGGTTGCCATCGCCCAGCCCTGTCGCGCTGTAACTGGCAGATATGGTCGTGCTGGCATTGCTGTGACTGAACGTGCCAGCAGGACCAACAAGGAACAAGTCATTGATGAAGGCTCCAGAATCTGGCGCTGTCAAAAAATCTAGGGTGAAGTTGGTGCTACCGGTAGTAGTCATGGTTGCCATGACATTCCCGGCATACCGGAAGTCCACAACGACAGCACTGGCCGCACCAGACATAGCCAAGGCCGCAGCCACCATCAGTGTTTTTACATATTTCATGACTAATCCTTAAAAGAAATTTGACACATGGGTCTGGAATTGATCGCGGCGCAACCTATTAAGCAGACTCCGTGCCAACCCATGAATCTTGTTTATTTTCAATCACTTACGGTCTCCACCACCTCCCAAAAGCCTACCTCGTGTCAAGTTTTTCGACACTTTTGATACGCTAGACCACCCAAGCGGCTCGGGGCTTGCTCCCCGTCTGGCTCCCATCGCGGCAAAGGGCTTTGAACTTGGCGCCGATAATCCATTTTTGACTACCGCTTTCCCCATGCGCCCCCGCCAATTCGACCTCATCGCCTTCGACTGGGACGGCACCCTGTTTGACTCCACGGCCATCATCACCCGCGCCATCCAGGCGGCTGTGGCCGATGTGGGCGGCACCGTGCCTTCTGACCAATCGGCCAGCTACGTCATTGGCATGGGGCTCATGCAGGCGCTGGCCCATGCGGCGCCCGATGTGCCGCAAGACAAATACCCCGAGCTGGGCGCGCGCTACCGCCACCACTACACCGCCCGCCAGCACGACATCAGCCTGTTTGACGGCGTGCTGCCCTTGCTGGCCGAGCTCAAGGGCCGGCAGCACTGGCTCACCGTGGCCACCGGCAAAAGCCGCACGGGGCTCAACGAGGTGCTGCGCACGGTCGAGCTGCAGGGCATGTTTGACGCGTCGCGCACCGCCGACGAAACCGCCGGCAAGCCCAGCCCGCTCATGCTGGAAGAGCTGATGGCCGAATTTGGTGTGGAACCCGAGCGCACCTTGATGATTGGCGACACCACCCACGACCTGCAAATGGCCCTTAATGCCGGCTGTGCCAGCGTGGGAGTGAGCTACGGTGCCCATGAGCACGATGCTTTTCATGCGCTGAAGCCGCTGCACGTGGCGCACTCGGTGAAAGAGCTGCACGCCTGGCTCAGCGCCAACGCTTGAGGTTTGGGGCTGTGGTTGAAAACTTGCCGAGCCTGCTGAGCTGCAAGAAACCGGGGCAGCAAGCTGGTTGAAGACCCTCACCCCTGCCCTCTCCCGCAGGCGGGAGAGGGGGTTAAGACCTAAGCCGATGCAGGCTGTTGCTCAGCCCGCCACGCGCTTGATGTGCGCCATCACCGCGTTGCGCAGTTCCGGGTTGGCCAGGGCCAGGTCAATCGTGGCTTCCAGGAAACCCTCTTTGCTGCCGCAGTCGTATCGCATGCCTTCATAGCGGAAAGCTTGCACTTTCTCTGTGCCAATCAGCGCGGCAATGCCGTCGGTCAGCTGAATCTCGCCACCGGCGCCGCGCGGCTGGCGGCGAATGCTTTCAAACACCGCCGGTGTCAAGATGTAGCGCCCCGCCACCGCCAGGGTGGACGGCGCCACCTCAGGCGCCGGCTTTTCCACCATGCCAAACACCTCGGCCAGCTGCGTGCCCACACCGCGCACGTCCACCACGCCATAGCGTCGCGTGTCGGCGCGCGGCACGTCTTGCACCGCCAGCACCGTGCCCGGGCTGCGCTCATAGGCCTGCACCATTTGCTGCAACACCGTGGCACCGCCCGCGGCCTGGTTGTGGCCCATCATCAGATCATCGGCCAGCAACACCGCAAACGGCTCGTTGCCCACCAACCGCTCGGCACACAGCACCGCATGGCCCAGGCCCAGCGCGCGCGGCTGGCGCACATACACACAGTCCATGTCGTCCGGCTTGATGGAATGCACCAGCTCCAGCAGCGCGCGCTTGTTGCCCGCTTCCAGCTCGGCTTCCAGCTCGTAGGCCGTGTCAAAGTGGTCTTCAATGGCCCGCTTGTGACGTCCGGTTACAAAAATCATCTCGCGAATGCCGGCTGCGTAAGCCTCTTCCACCGCGTACTGAATGAGCGGTTTGTCCACCACCGGCAGCATCTCTTTGGGTATGGCCTTGGTGGCTGGCAAAAAGCGGGTGCCCATGCCCCCTACTGGAAACACTGCTTTCTTTATATTCATTTCGGTTTTTATCCCCTGTTTGTGTAAGAAATTTAACATTGCTGCGCAGTCACCGGTTTTCTTCCCGGTCAATACCTGCTAGCCAGTACAATACCGGCAGTTTTTGGTACGTCACAGCACATAAGGACGCCCCGCGCCACAGAAGACAACACATTGTCTCGCACCAGCGGCGCTCGAATTTGCGACCCCGGGAGGGCGTTGTCAGGGCAATATTTCATCGCGCTCCTAGCGGGAAAGCATCAGTAAATGGCTGTTTTACAGTTTCCGTTGGGGAGAACCATTCCCCAGCATATCGCCATCATCATGGACGGCAATCGCCGTTGGGCACACAAGCGCGCCATGCCCAAAGCGCTGGGGCACGCCCGTGGCGCCCAAAGGGTGCGCAGCATTGTGCAAGCCTGTGCCGACCACGGCGTGCGTTACCTCACCCTGTTTGCCTTCAGCACTGAAAACTGGCAACGCCCGCCCGAAGAGGTTTCAAGCCTCATGGGGCTGCTGGTGCACTACCTTGAAAAAGAGGTAGACGACATGAACGCCACCGGCGTGCGCCTGAAAGTGGTGGGCGACACCCGCCGCTTTGACGCCCGGCTGCAACGGCTCATGCGCGAGTCACAAGAAAAAACCGCCGGCAACAAGCGCATCACCCTGACCATTGCCGCCAACTACGGTGGCCGCTGGGACATGCTGCAGGCCGCCCGGGCGTGGCTAGAAAACCACCCTGGGCAGTCGCTGGACGGCCTGGACGAAGACAGCCTGCGCAGCTACCTGAGCATGGCCTATGCACCCGACCCCGAACTGCTCATCCGCACCGGCGGCGAGTCGCGCATCAGCAATTTCATGCTGTGGCAAACCGCCTACACCGAGCTCTTTTTCTCACCCGCCCTGTGGCCAGACTTTGATGAAAAGATGCTGGATGAAGCCCTTGCCTGGTACAGCGAACGCGACCGCCGCTTTGGTGGCATGAGCCAACGCACCGTCACCTGACGCGGCCACCACCCAGCCCGCATGCTCTGAACCACCCACAGGGCGCCGCCCATTGGGCACCTAACGTTTTCACCCTTCTTTGCCCCGCTCATGCACCAGATTCCATTGAAACGACTCCTGTCTTTGCTGTTGGTCAGCCTGTCCATGGCTGGCCACGCCCAGGAGAGTGTGTGCGTCTCGGCTGCGGCTGCTGTTGCAGCGCCCGCCGCGTTGCCCGGGCAGCTGGTGGTGGCACCCGCCACCGGTGCCCAGCAAGCCCCAGCGGCCTGCGCCGCGCAAACGCAAGCGCAGGCAGACAGCGCAAGCAACGCCAGCGGCACCGCAGACGCCGAAGCCGGCAACACCCCGGCCCCGGTAGAGCCCGCCTCCAGCCTGCGCAAGGCGCGCGCGCCCAGCCAGTTTCAGCAGTTTGTGCTGGAAGCCACCGGGCGGCAGCTGCCCTTTTATGGGCACGACCTGTTTGACTCGGCCCCCTATTCGGCCGACGCCTCCTTGCCCCCGCCCGGCGACTACGTGTTGGGCCCTGGCGACGAAGTGCGCATGCAAGTGTGGGGCGCCATTGACCTGAACGGCAGCTACACGCTGGACCGCAATGGCCAGGTCACGCTGCCCAAAGTGGGCGTGGTGCCGCTGGCCGGCGTGCCCGTGCGCAACCTCGAAGCCGTGCTGCGCAGCCAGCTCGGCAAAGTGTTCACCAACTTCGAACTCAACGCCGGCCTGGGCCGCCTGCGCAGCATTCAGGTGTATGTGGTGGGCCAGGCCCAGCAGCCCGGCGCCCACAAAGTGTCCAGCCTCAGCACGCTCGTCAACGCCTTGTTTGCCAGCGGTGGCCCTTCTTCTCACGGCTCCATGCGCAACATCCAGCTCAAGCGCGGCGGCCGCACCGTGACCACGCTCGACCTCTACGACTTCATTGCCAAAGGCGACAAAACCCGCGACGTGCCCCTGCAGTCTGGCGACGTGATCGTCATCCCACCCGCCGGCCCACGCGTGGCCGTTACTGGTGCGTTTGACCACGCCGCCATTTACGAACTGAAGCCCGGCGCCACCACTGCCGGTGACATCTTGGGCCTGAGTGGCGGCCTGCCCGCGCTCACCAGCACCCGCAAAGCCCTGCTGGAGCGTATTGCGCCCGAGAAAAACCCACCCCGCCAGGTGCAAGACATCACGCTCGACGCCGAAGGCCTGCGCCAACCCCTGCGCGACGGCGACGTGCTCACCCTGCTCGGCATCAGCCCCGCGTTTGGCAACGCCGTCACGCTGCAAGGCACCGTGGCCGCCCCGCTGCGCTACGGCTGGTTTGAAGGCATGCGCATTCTTGACCTGATCCCCGAACGCGACGCGCTCATTACCGCCGACTACTACCGCCGCAAAAACCTGCTGGTGCAAAACGCTGACGTGGCCCAAGGCGCCGGCGCAGGCGTGAGCAACCGCGTGCGCAGCCTGTCTGACCAGATCAACTGGGAATACGCCGTCATTGAACGGCTGAACCGCAACACCCTCAGCACCGAACTCGTGCCGTTCAACCTGGGCAAGGCCGTGCTGCAAAAAGACCCCGCCAACAACCTGCCCCTGCAGCCGGGCGACGTGGTCACCATCTTGAGCCACAACGACCTGCGCCTGCCGCAAGACCGCCAAAGCCGCCTGGTGCGGGTGGAAGGCGAAGTGGGCGCGCCGGGTCTTTACCAGTCGCTGCCCGGCGAAACCCTGCCCCAGCTGCTGCAGCGTGTGGGCGGGCTCACGCCGCAGGCCTATGTGTTTGGCACCGAGCTCAGCCGCACGTCGGTGCGGGCGCGCCAGCAAGACAACCTGGCCCAGCTGGTGCGCCGGCTTGAAGGCCAGCTGCAAGCCCAGGTGAGCACCGTGGTGGCCAACCTGGGCTCTGACTCAGCGGCTCAGGTGCAGCAGCAACAGCAAGCCCAGCTGCGCAGCCAAATTGAGCGGCTCAAGAGCTTTCAAAGCAACGGCCGCCTGGCCCTTGAACTCGACCCCCAAGGCCAAGACCTGGCCGCCCTGCCCGCGCTGCCCCTGGAAGACGGCGACCACATTTTGGTGCCCGCCACCCCCGGCTTTGTGTCGGTCTTTGGCTCGGTCAACAACGAAAACGTGTTTATCTACAAACCCGGCAAAACAGTGGGTGACGTGATCAAGTCGGCCGGGCTCACCGAAGACGCCGAACCCAGCCAGGCCTTTGTGCTGCGGGCCGACGGCAGCATTGTGGCCCGCCGAGACCGCAGCGGCTTCTTTGGCGGTGGCTTCGAGTCGTTGCGCGTGATGCCTGGCGACACCCTGGTGGTGCCCGCCCAGATTGACCGCGAAAGCCGCTACAACTTCGTCACCCGCGCCCTGAAAGACTGGACCCAGATCTTTGCCAACTTTGGCCTGGGTGTGCGGGCCTTCAAGTCCATTAACTGAGCATGAGCGCCATGAACCAGCCCCATGCCATGACCGACAACCCCGAACTCAGCCCCCACGCGGCAGCGCCTGAAGACGACGAGATCAGTGTGCTCGACCTGTTGCACACCGTGGTGGACAACCTGCGCCTTCTGGTGCTGACTCCTGTAGCTGCCGGTTTGCTGGCGCTGGGCTACAGCTACACCATCCCGCCGAACTTCACAGCAAGCACCCAATTTTTGCCTCCACAGCAACAACAAAGCGCCGCCGCGAGCATGCTGCAGTCGCTAGGTTCCTTAGGAGGACTTGCTGGTGCGGCTTCCGGGATTAAAAATCCTAACGAACAGTTCGTGACCTTCCTGAAAAGTAGGCGCATCCAAGATGCACTCATTGAGCAGCTGAACTTGAAAGCTCACTACGGTGGAAATCAACTGACGGGGGTTCGGTCTGCCTTAGCTGCCAGCACCGCCATTGCCATAGGCAGAGACGGCCTCATCACCATTGCTGTGACAGACAAAAATCCCGAATTTGCAGCGCGGCTGGCCAACGCGCACGTAGAGCAGCTAGGGAACTTGCTTCACAACTTGGCACTAACGGAAGCTCAGCAGCGGCGGGCGTTTTTCGAAAGGCAGCTCGCCAACACCAAAGACAACTTGGCCATCGCAGAAAGCGCTTTAAAGGCCAGCGGAATTTCAAGCGATACCCTAAAAAAAGACCCACAAACTGCCTTGACCGGGCTGGCCCAACTGGAAGCCAGTATCGCGGTTCAAGAAGTCAAGCTCGCCAGCATGCGCGGCTACCTCACAACGTCTGCGCCTGAATTCAAACAAGCACAAACCGAACTGGCCGCCCTGCGCAGCCAAGTGGAAAAAAGTGAACGCCAGTTGCCCAAGGCCGCGGGCAGTGAGGCTGACTACACCACCAAATTCCGAGACTTCAAGTACCAAGAGACAATGTTTGAACTCTTCGCCAAGCAGTATGAAATTGCGAAAGTCGATGAGAGCCGTGAGAGTGCAGTCATCCAGGTCCTTGACACAGCCACGCCCCCCGAAGTGAAGAGTGGCCCCAAGAAAGCGCAAATTGCCGTGCTCACCACCCTGGCCACCGGCTTTGCGCTGCTGCTGTTTGTGTTTGTGCGCCAAGCCCTGCGCAACGCCGGGCAAGACGCCGAGTCAGCCGCCAAGCTCGCCCAGCTGCGCCACGCCTGGCGCAAAGCACTGGGCCGGGGCTGACCCCAGCCCCACGCCCCCAGCCCAAGCCGCCGCAACAGCCCACGCCACCCGCGCACCCCGCCCCAGGAGCCCCGCCCATGACCGCCTTACTCATCCCCCTGGGCGCTTCCCTGCTGGTCAGCCTGCTGCTGGTGTTTACCAAGCACTGGCACGGCCGCTTCAGCATGGACCACACCGCCGGGGTGCAAAAGTTTCACACCAAGCCCACCCCCCGCATTGGTGGCGTGGCCATTGTGGCCGGCATGGTGGCCGCCTGGAGCCAGGCCACGCCGGCCGTGCAAGCCCTGCTGGGCCCCCTGCTGCTGGCCAGCGTGCCCGCCTTTGCCGCCGGCCTGCTGGAAGACGTGACCAAAAAAGTGGGCGTGGCCGCCCGCCTGCTGGCCACCATGGTGAGCGGCGCACTGGCCTGCTGGCTTACCGGCATTGCGCTGAACCGGGTGGACATATGGCTGGTAGACGACCTGCTGGCCTACGCCCCAGCCGCCGTGCTGTTTACCGCCTTTGCCGTGGCCGGTGTGGCCAACGCCATCAACATCATTGACGGCTTTAACGGCTTGTCCAGCGGTTCGGCACTGATCATTTTGGCGGCCTTGGGCAGCATAGCTGGCCTGCAGGGCGACGCCGCCCTGGCCACCACCTGCGCCCTGCTGGGCGCGGCCGTGGCGGGCTTCTGGCTTGTTAACTTTCCACTGGGCAAGCTGTTCTTGGGCGACGGCGGGGCCTATTTTGTGGGCTTTGCGCTGGCCTGGCTCAGCGTGTTGCTGCTCATGCGCAACGCGGCTGTGTCCCCCTGGGTGGTGCTGCTGGCCTGCGCCTACCCCGTCACCGAAGTGCTTTACAGCGTGTGGCGCCGCCGCCGCCAAAAGCAGCCCACCGGCGCGCCAGACAGCCTGCACCTGCACAGCTTGGTGAAAACCCAGGTGATCTTGCCGCGCTTTGGCCACTGGCCCGCGCGCATGCGCAACGCAGCCGTGTCACCGCTGGTGTGGCTGTATGCCGCCCTGCCCGCCACGCTGGCCGTGTGGCTGGCTGAAGCGCCGGTGCCTTGGGTGGTTGGCGCGCTGGCCGCTTGCGTGCTGGTGTACCACTTGATTTACCAGCGCCTGTTACAGCAATTTGCAGCGTCGTCAATGGCTGCAAGTGAGCTACTTGTGTCCCATATCGCCCTCAACAAAGACACCACAAGCGTCTGAATTCATGCTTTTCCCCATGCTCCCCCAACCCACATCTTTACGCGTTGCAGTCATTGGCCTCGGCTATGTAGGCCTTCCACTGGCGGTCGAGTTCGGCAAAAGCCGCTCAGTACTCGGTTTTGACATCAACACCCGCCGCGTTGCCGAACTGCAAAGTGGCCAAGACCATACCCTTGAAGTTAGCCCTGAAGAGCTGGCCACAGCACGGCACCTGAGCTTCAGCGCCAACCCGGCCGAGCTTGCCAGCTGCAATGTTTACATCGTCACGGTGCCCACCCCCATTGACGAACACAAACAACCCGACCTGACACCACTCATCAAGGCCAGCGAAACCATTGGCAAGGTGCTCAAGCGTGGTGACGTCGTCATTTACGAATCCACGGTGTACCCCGGCGCTACCGAAGAAGACTGTGTGCCCGTGCTTGCAAAACATTCAGGGCTGGCGTTCAACGTGGACTTTTTCGCTGGCTACAGTCCCGAGCGCATCAACCCCGGCGACAAACAACACCGCGTCACCACCATCAAAAAAGTGACCAGTGGCTCCACCCCCGAAGTGGCCGAGCTGGTAGATGCCCTTTACCGCGAAATCATCACCGCGGGCACGCACAAAGCGCCCAGCATTCGCGTGGCCGAAGCGGCCAAGGTGATTGAAAACACCCAGCGCGACGTGAACATTGCGCTCATCAACGAGCTGGCGCTGATCTTCAACCGCATGGGCATAGACACCGAAGCCGTGTTGCAAGCAGCGGGTACTAAATGGAACTTTTTGCCGTTTCGACCCGGGCTGGTGGGTGGCCACTGCATAGGCGTTGACCCCTACTACCTCACGCACAAGGCCCAAGCCATTGGCTACCACCCTGAAATCATCTTGGCAGGGCGGCGCCTGAACGACAGCATGGGCGCCTATGTGGTGACGCAGCTCGTCAAAACCATGACCCAAAAACGCATACACGTGCAAGGGGCGCGTGTGCTCGTCATGGGCTTGGCCTTTAAAGAAAACTGCCCAGACCTGCGCAACACCCGGGTGGTGGACATCGTGCGTGAGCTAGCCGAATACGACGTGCGAGCCGACGTTTACGACCCATGGGTCAGCAGCGAAGAAGCCCAGCACGAATACGGCATCAGCCCCGTGCAGCAACCGATAGCAGGCGCCTACGACGCCATCGTCGTGGCCGTGGCGCACCGCGAATTCAAAGCCATGGGTGCCCAAAACATCCGCGCGCTGGGCAAGCCAGAGCATGTGCTGTTTGACCTGAAATACATCTTGTCCGCGCAAGAGGCTGATCTTCGCCTTTAAACCCGGCCACAACTTGCCCCACATGAAACCGTGAACACCATGCCCACCGCCTACGACCGCATTCAGCGACAACTGCAGGAACAACCCAAAACCTGGCTTGTCACAGGTGTTGCAGGCTTCATTGGCAGCAACCTGCTGGAAACCCTGCTCAAACTGGACCAACGCGTGGTCGGCTTAGACAACTTCGCCACCGGGTACCAGCGCAACCTGGACGAAGTGCAAACGCTGGTAACCGCCCAACAATGGGCCAACTTCCAGTTCATGGAAGGCGACATACGCCAACTGGAAACCTGCCACCAAGCCTGCCGTGGGGTGGACTACGTGTTGCACCAGGCCGCGCTGGGCTCGGTGCCCAGATCCATCAACGACCCCATTACAACCAACAGCACCAACATTGACGGCTACTTGAACATGCTGGTGGCTGCAAGGGATGCCGGCGTCAAAAGTTTCACCTATGCCGCTTCCAGCTCCACCTATGGCGACCACCCGGGCCTGCCCAAGGTCGAAGCCGTGATCGGCAAACCCCTCAGCCCCTACGCCGTCACCAAATATGTGAACGAGCTCTATGCGGACGTGTTTGCCCGCTGCTACGGCCTTAACACCATAGGCCTGCGCTACTTCAACGTGTTTGGCCCCCGCCAAAACCCCAACGGCGCCTACGCCGCCGTGGTGCCCAAATGGACCGCCGCCCTGCTGCAAGGCGACACGGTCTACATCAACGGCGACGGCGAAACCAGCCGCGACTTCTGCTTTGTTGCCAACGCCGTGCAAGCCAACCTGCTCGCCGCCACCGCAGGGGTTTTACCCCCTCTCCCGCTTGCGGGAGAGGGCAGGGGTGAGGGCCTCCCCGAATCCCCCCTCAACCAAATCTACAACGTCGCCGTCGGCGACCGCACCACCCTCAACACCCTGTTTTGCCTGCTGCGCGACCACCTTGCCGCCCACGGCGTCAGCCCCGCCGTGCAGCCGGTGTACCGCGATTACCGCGCCGGCGACGTGCGCCACAGCCAGGCCGACATATCCAAAGCCCGGCGCCTGCTCGGCTACGCGCCCACCCACCGCCTGGCCGACGGCGTGGCCGAGGCCATGCCCTGGTATGTGGGGCAACAGCCATGAGATCCGCGAAGGATGCCCGCCATGCCTGAAGCCAAAGTGGACGAAGAAATGAAGGCCTTTGCCGCCGATGTGCGCGAATCCATCGCACAGGCCAAGCGGGGCGAAGTGGCGCGCGCGCAGCCTCGGGCCACTGCGGCGCGTTACGACGCGCGCAAAAAGGTGGTGGTGATCGAACTGGCCAATGGCGCGTCGTTTGCATTTCCCCCCAGCCTGGCGCAGGGCCTCGAAGGCGCCAGCACCGCTGACCTGTCAGACATAGCGGTCTCCGTCCGTCGGGCCCGTTTACAGCCAGAGCATCGCGTATCGCGGCGCCTTTGCCGCGAGCGCCCCGCCAATTTGTCTTTATTAAAAAGACAATTAAAGACAAAATAGATCATCGTGGAAAGTCAATTCAGAACCGTCATCCGTCAGAAAATCATCGACTCGCAAGCGGCACCGCTGCCCGCCTTGACGCGTCGCGATGTCTGGCTGCCTGCGGTCAAAGGCAAGGCCACCGCCGTCATCGGCATTCGACGCTCCGGCAAGACCAGCCTGCTGTGGCAGATGCTGGCCGACCGCCACGCCGCCGGCATGGAACGTGACGGCTTGCTCTACTTCAGTTTTGAAGACGAGCGCCTGGCCGGCATGCAGCTGGCCGACCTGGACCTGCTGGTGGAAGCCTTCTACAGCCTGCATCCCGGCTGGCGCGACGCCCGCCGCGCCTGCTTTTTTCTGGATGAAATCCAGCTCGTGCCCGGCTGGGAGCTGTTTGCCCGGCGCATCCTCGACAGCGAGAACATCGAACTCGTGATTTCTGGCTCCTCCGCCCGCATGCTCTCGCGCGAAGTGGCCACCAGCATGCGCGGTCGGGCCATGGAGGCGGTGGTCACGCCGTACAGCTTCCGCGAAGCCCTGCGCCACGCGGGCCATGAACCCGCCACGCCAGCGGACCGGCTGACCAAGGCCGAACGCTCCCTGCTGGGCCGCGCCCTGACCGACTACCTCGCCTGCGGTGGCTTCCCGGAGGCACAAGGCCTGGACAGCCGCAACCGCACCGAGCTGCTGCGCGGCTACGTGGACGTGGTGCTGCTGCGCGATGTGATCGAGCGCCACAACCTCAGCCAGCCGCAGGTGCTGCGCTGGATGGTGCAGCAACTGCTGGGCAACGCAGCGGGGGCCTTCAGCATCAACAAGTTCCACGGCGACCTCAAGTCACGCGGCGTGGCGGTCAGCAAAGACACCCTGCACAGCCTGCTGGCCCACCTGGAAGACGCCTTTCTCCTGTCCAGCGCCGCCGTCGCCAGCGACTCGGTGCGCCGCCGCCAGGTCAACCCCCGCAAGGTCTACCCGGTGGACACCGGCCTGATGGCGGTTTTTGACCGCTCGGGCAAGGCCAACACCGGGCATGCGCTCGAGACCGTGGTGTGGCACGAGCTGCAGCGCCGTGGCCATGAGACGGCCTACGTGCGAACGGCGGCCGGTTTTGAGGTGGACTTTTCCGCCCGAAGCCCCGCCGGGGACGAAGCCCTGATCCAGGTCTGCGCCGAACTGGACGACCCCGCCACCCTGGCACGCGAAGTGCGCGCGCTGCAAGACGCCGCCACCGCGTCACCACACGCCAGCCTGCACCTGATTGCGCTGGACCTGTCGCCCGGCCTGCCACTGCCCGCCGGTGTGCACCTGCACCGCGCCGCAGACTGGCTGCTGTCAGACGGCCCAACCCATGGATCGTCACAAACATGAACGACAATCGCATGCCCCGGGCGAGCACTGCCCCTGTGGACGCGGCGCCCAACCTCCTGCTGGCCGAGCGCACAGCCATCTCGAAAAAGCCCGAAGCAATCCAAACGCTTAACGCATTTCGCCCATGACGCCCGCCGACCTTCCGAACCGCATCGCCGCTGGCGAATCGCAAACGCTGGAATTCAAAGCCTCGTTTGACAAAGCCAGCATAGAATCCCTGGTGGCCTTTGCCAACACGCAGGGCGGCACGGTGCTGGTGTCAGACGGCCCATCCATTTCAACGATACTTCCCAGTCGGGCCAATGCTCTCCACCGTGCGGAGAGAATGGCCCTGGTGGCACCTCAAGACACTGATTGATATCGACGCCCCCCATGAGCACCATCAAGCTGTTTGAAACCAGGGAAGTCCGCTCCCTGTGGGACCACGAGAAAGAAGCCTGGTTCTTCAGCATCGTGGATGTGGTCGCGGTGCTCACCGACAGCCCCAACCCCCGCACCTACTGGAGCGTGCTCAAGAACCGGCTCAAAAAAGAAGGCAGCGAGTTGGCTACAAACTGTAGTCAACTGAAAATGAAGTCGGCGGACGGTAAAAACTACCTCACCGACGTAGCCGACACCGAGCAACTGCTGCGCCTGATCCAGTCCATCCCATCCCCCAAGGCGGAGCCCTTCAAGCAGTGGCTGGCCCGCGTCGGTTACGAGCGCATTGAAGAAACTGACGACCCCGAGCTGGCCTTTGACCGCGCCATGGAGACCTACCTCAAAAAAGGCTACTCCAAAGAATGGATCAACCAGCGCCTCAAAAGCATCGAAGTCCGCAAGGACCTCACCGACGAATGGGAAAAACGGGGCGTACAAAAAGGGCAAGAATTTGCCATCCTCACGGACGAGATCACCAAAGCCTGGAGCGGCTTGAGCACGCGTGAATACAAACAAGTCAAAGGGCTCAAGAAAGAAGGCCTGCGCGACAACATGACCAACCTCGAGCTGGTGCTCAATATGCTGGCCGAAGCCACCACCACCGAAATTTCCAAGGAAAAGTTGCCTGAAGGATTTGAGCAAAACCGGAAAATTGCCCGACAAGGCGGCACCATTGCCGGTAACACCCGCAAAGAAATCGAGCTAAAAACCGGCAAACCCATCGTGAGCGCAAAAAATACCAAACGACTCAAATGAGAGTTGCCTCGTGCCCCAAGTGCTCCCTTTCTCGTCAACGCCTGTGCCGATCCTGCGCCTGGTGAACAACCCCGGTTCCACCCTCCGTCGCTGCGGAGACGGGGCAGAGCTGCGTGCTGTGCGTGCGCACCTGGCCGAAGGCTTCTACCTCGTCAACGCGATCGAAAAATACGGCAGCGGCTTCATCCGCATCCGCCGCGCGCTCCAGGACTACCCGGAAGTGCAGTTCGACATCGAAGAGAAGTTCGGCGGCGTCATGGCCACGTTCAGCCGCACGCAGCCAGAGTCCCCACGTGAGGGAGCAAGTGGCGGAGTAAATGGCGGAGTAACTGGCGGAGTAGGTGGCGGAGTAAACGTCGAAGCATCGCATCTGCTGCAGCTGATCCAGTCGAGGCCCGGGCTCAAAACGGCTGAACTTGTGAGCCAAACAGGCAAACCACGACGCACCATCGAACGCTGGCTCAAGCAACTCAAAGACAGCCAGCGCATCGAGTTTCGCGGCGCTCCCAAAACCGGTGGTTACCACCCCAAAGACCAATGAGCAAGGCCAACCCCTGCAGAATCTGCAACGCGATGCCAATGGATCAACCCCTGGTCACCGCCGCTGCGACGCTGCCTTCCGTCATCGCGAGGCGCAACACAAGCGCTGCTGATCTGTGAGCATCCAAAAACACACGGCCTACAACCTGCTGGGGGCCGTGCTCCCCATGGGCTTGTCCCTGGTCACCATCCCGATCTACATCGGTGTGATCGGTGAGGCACGCTACGGCGTGCTGGCTATCGCATGGCTGTTGTTAGGCTATTTCGGTTTGTTCGACCTGGGGCTGGGCGCGGCTACGGCGCAGCGTGTCGCTGCGCTGGGGGATTCGTCACCGGAGCAAACGGCCGCCACCTTCTGGACCGCCCTGGCCATGAATGTCAGCCTGGGGGCCATCGGCGGTTTGGTCATCTGGCCCGTTGCTGTCTACTTTTTTGGGCACGTTTTCAGTGTCGATGCCGCTTTGCGGCCGGAGCTTGCGGCCGCCATTCCATGGTTGGTACTGGCGGTGCCATTGGCCACGCTGTCGGGCGTTTTGACGGGTGCGCTCCAAGGACGCGCGAAGTTTCTGGAGCTGAACCTGATTTCCGTCTCCAGTTCGGTGTTGATCCAGTTGTTACCGCTAGCCGTGGCCTGGTTTCATGTCCCTGATCTGGCGTGGCTGCTCCCGGCGGTGATACTGGCCAGGGTGGTCACATTGACCTCCCTCTTTTTCCGCTGTCGGGTTCATGTATTCCAAAGCTTCGCACCCAAGGTTTCACGCACGTTGGCCAAGGGTCTTTTGCAGTTTGGCGGTTGGGTGACGGTGACGTCTCTGGTGGGGCCCATGATGGTGATCTTGGACCGCTTTGTCATCGGTGCGGCGCTCGGTGCCAAGGCCGTAACCTATTACACAGTGCCGTTTCAGTTGGCCGAGCGTTCTTCCGTTTTGCCTAGGGCACTGGCATCGGCACTTTTCCCGCGGTTGGCATCGGTGGGCACCGAAGATGCCAAGCGCCTAGCTTCCATGGCTATCAGCTCGCTGGCGGTGGTGATGACGCCGGTGGTGCTGGTCGGCCTGTTGCTGATCGAGCCCTTCCTGCAGTGGTGGTTGAACCCTGAATTTGGCGCGCAGGCGGGCCTGACGGCTCAAATCCTGTTGCTCGGTTTCTGGATCAACGCATTCGCGCGCGTTCCCTATACGCAGTTACAGGCGGCCGGACTGCCAGGTGTGGTGGCCCGGTGTCACTTGGGCGAAGTGATACCGTACTTTCTTCTGTTGTATATCGGCCTCCATTTTTGGGGCCTGCCCGGTGCCGCGCTGGCCTTCGGGCTGCGAACCCTAGCCGATTGCGCCTTGCTGCTCTGGTTTGCCGGCAATTTGGCAGTTGGTTTCAGAGCACTCCGCGTGCCTGCACTGCTGCTTTTGGCTGGCTTGGGCGTGGCGGCAAGTCTACCCTTCGGTAGTGTGCTGTGGTGGTTGGCAGGATCGGGGCTGCTCTCACTTACTCTGTGGTTGTCATGGCGCAACGCCCCCCTTGAAGTCCGCAGCCTCGCCAAGCGCATGGTGAACAAACTGAGCCCAGATCAACGAGAAAAATTCAGGTGATTGCAAACCCCATGAGTAAGTTGCCCTTTACTTCTGATCCGCCGTGGAACCAGCCTTGGCCCGTTGACGAACTGGAGAGAGTGCAAGCCTGCCCCATCTGTGGCAGTGCTGAACGCTCGGTGCTGCACGAGCAACTGGTCGATAACGTATTTTTTGCAGCGCCGGGGAAGTGGGCATTGCATGGCTGCACCCATTGTGGCGGAGCTTATCTAGACCCGCGCCCCAGCGCAGACACGATCCACAGGGCCTATGCCAACTACTACACCCATCAGGAGGTCGCAGGCAGAGATGACTACTCATCCCTGAGCGCCTTGCGCAAACTGCGCCGCCGTTTGGTCAACGGCTACACCAACTGGCGCTACTCAACAAACTTCCAGCCAGCAAGCCAATTTGGCGTGTTGACAGCCTTTGCCATGCCAAGACTGAAAAAACGCTTGGACCGCCAATACCGCCACCTGCCCAGACTGCCCAAGGGCGGGGGAAAATTGCTGGATTTGGGCTGCGGTGACGGTTCATTTCTCGCGCTAGCCCGCACTTGTGGCTGGGAGGTGGTTGGACTTGACCCAGATCCCAAGGCCGCTGCCAATGCGGCAAGGCAGGGCTTGACCGTCCATGAAGGTGGTATTGAGTATTTCGCCGGCCAAACCAATCAGTTTGACGTCATCACCTTGAATCACGTCATTGAACACGTATACGACCCGATCAAGGTTCTCGAAGCCTGCCATGCCCTGCTCAAGCCCGGTGGGCAACTCTGGGTGGAGACACCCAATATTGATAGCTTTGG
Source organism: Hydrogenophaga sp. LT287 (assembly GCF_055702805.1). Taxonomy (NCBI): domain Bacteria; kingdom Pseudomonadati; phylum Pseudomonadota; class Betaproteobacteria; order Burkholderiales; family Comamonadaceae; genus Hydrogenophaga; species Hydrogenophaga sp. LT287. The sequence continues at coordinate 241,838 of NZ_JBVPZC010000002.1, forward strand.
CCACGCGCGGTTTCAACAGAACTGGCGCGGCTTGGAGACGCCACGACACTTAGTTCTTTTCAACCAGAACTCTTTGAGCCAAGCCTTTGTGAGTGCGGGTTTTCGCGTATCGAAGAACCAACCCCGTTTAAGTACAGAAATGTTTATAAAAAGTTTCGCTATAGAGCATGGCCAGTCCCCCTATGCTGCGTTCCCAACATCTAAATTACTGAAACTGCAAGCAGCGCTCGCAGAACTTGCCGGGTTGATTCTGCCGGCACGTCGAGAATTTCTGACTGTTTCAGCCCGCAAAGTAATGTGATGACCATGCGAATCTCTATCGCCATGGCCACCTATAACGGCGAAAAATTTATCCAAATGCAGCTGGAAAGTCTTTCATGCCAGAGTTTTTTTCCCTTTGAACTCGTTGTTACTGATGACGGGTCCAGCGATGCAACCGTATTGCTATTGCGTGCATTTGCAGAAACGGCGCCGTTTCCCGTCCGCATCTATGAAAACGAAAACAATCTTGGTTACAGCAACAATTTTCTAAAGGCTGCAAAGCTTTGCAGCGGGGATTGGGTCGCCTTTTGTGATCAGGACGATGTCTGGCTGCCTAATAAGCTGGCTAATGCCGCACGCGCTATCGAACGGTATGCTGACGTCTCATTGATCTTACAAAATGCCCATCTTTGCAATGCAGACCTTATGCAGCGAGGACGGCTTTTTCCTGACAAGATCAACCCAGGGCGACATCAAGAGTGTTCACAATATGGTTTTTGGGTTTGGCCGGGCTTCCTAAAGACCATAAAAGCAGATCTTTTGCAGGATATCGAAAGTAGCCGGCGCCCGCTGAACTACTTTCCCGGTCACGGCGTCCAGTCGCATGACAAATGGACATGTATGGTTGCGAATGCCATTGGGGGTATCGCCGTTCTGAGGGAGCCAGCCGCGCTTTACCGGCGTCATGACAAGGCGCTGACGGGCGAATATCGTGCGCAGTCCGCGTCCGAGCGGATCGTGAAGGCCACCTCAGTCGGTGCTGAACACTACGCCTTTTTGGCCAGGGTCGCGAAGTCCACAGCCCTATACCTGTTGCAGATGGCCGAAACATGCCGCCGGTCGGACTGGCGAACCAAGTTGGAAAAATCGGCTGTTGGCTTTGAGCGCATTGCCCGGATTCAGACAAACCGCGCCAACCTATATCGCGCGACGTCCTTTTTCGCTCGTGTTAAGTTTTTCTTGGCTGTGCTGATAGATGGCGGATATATCGGACCAGCGCTTGTTGCCATGGGGTGGAAAAGCGCGGCCAAGGATTTAGGTTTCACATTAGGTCTCGTGCGTTTGAGACAGGGGGGTACGGAATGAAAATTGCCATCCTTCTCCCTGACCTGCGCGGTGGTGGCGTTGAACGTATTCGCCTCGTGCTTGCCCATGAATTCGCCCGACAAGGCCATCAGGTCGAATTCCTGCTGATGCGTGTTGAGGGTGAATTGCTGGGTGAGGCGCAAGCCGCCTTTTCGGTTGTTGATCTGGGGGCCGCGCGCGCGCGGCAGGTGCCGCTGGCCCTCGCCCGCTATTTGCACCGCAAGCGTCCCGATGCCTTACTGGCCGCAATGTGGCCGTTGACGGTATTGGCTCCAATTGGCCGTGCTTTGTCGGGCCATCGATGCAAACTGTTGGTATCCGAGCACTGCATGCTGTCTACTCAATATTCCACATGGGGGGGGTGCATAACTTGTTTATGCGAAGCAGTATGGCGCTCGGCTATCGTATGGCCGATGCGCGGGTGGGCGTGTCGGCCGGTGTGGCGCACGACATTGCGCAATTGGCGTGGATACCCGACGATCAATTCGATGTGATCCACAACCCGGTTGCACGCCGCCACGAACCCGATAGCCAGGCATTGGTGGTTGCGCAAGCGCTTTGGAGTGTTCCTCCCAGCGCTCGCGTTCTGACGGTCGGTAGCTTCAAGGCACAAAAGAACCATCCCTTGCTGCTGCGATCCTTCGCCCGGCTTGCTCAGTTGCCCAGTGCGCGGCTGATGTTTTTGGGGGCCGGTGCGGGTGAGGACGCTTTGCGTGCTCTTGCCGATGAACTTGGCATCGCTGACAGGGTGATATTTGCCGGTTTTCACCCTGACCCGACGCCTTTTTATCGTACGGCTGACCTGTTTGTCCTGTCTTCGGACTATGAAGGGTTCGGCAATGTGATCGTTGAGGCGTTGGCCTGTGGTACACCCGTGGTCAGCACCGATTGCCCATCCGGGCCATCGGAAATTCTTGAAGGCGGTCGCTACGGCACCTTGGTGCCCGTGGGTGATGAGCAAGCGCTGGCCAAGGCTATAGAGGCTGCCCTATCCAATAAGCACGACCCGGAACGCCTGCGCCAGCGGGCGATGGACTTTGCACCAGAGATAGCGGCGGCCCGGTATTTGGAGTTGCTGGCATGACCCCAGGCATTCTCACCGCAATTGAAATCAACAGCTAAATGCAAAAAATATCTGAAAACCCGCCGGCTGGTCAGCCCGCAAACCGCACCACCTGGCTGGTCACGGGGGCTGCTGGATTTATTGGCATGCACACCAGCTTGCGCCTGTTGGCGCGTGGCGACCGCGTCATTGGGCTGGACAACCTGAACGATTACTACGATGTGTCGCTAAAGCAGGCGCGCCTGGCGCAGTTGCAGAACCACGCGGGCTTCAGCTTTCACCCTCTCGACGTGGCCGATCGGGATGGCATCGAGCAAGTGTTCGCACATGACAAGCCTCAGCGTGTCATCCACCTTGCGGCACAGGCGGGTGTGCGCTACTCCATCACCAACCCGCACGCCTACATCGACTCCAATATTCAGGGCTTCATCAACATCCTTGAAGGGTGCCGCAACCACGGTGTGCAGCACCTGGTTTATGCCAGCAGTTCCAGCGTTTATGGGGGCAACACTGTGATGCCGTTCAGCGAGCACCACAGCGTTGACCATCCCGTCAGCCTGTATGCCGCCACCAAAAAAGCCAACGAGCTCATGGCCCACACCTACAGCCATCTGTTTGGCCTGCCAACCACCGGGTTGCGGTTCTTTACCGTCTATGGCCCCTGGGGGCGACCGGACATGGCGTTGTTTCTGTTCACCAAAGCCATCCTGGCTGGCCAGCCAATTGACATCTTTAACCATGGCCATATGGTGCGCGACTTCACCTTTGTTGATGACATCGTTGAGGCCACGATTCGTGTGGCAGACAAGCCTGCCACCGCCAATGTTGCCTTCGACCCCGCTCAACCGGACCCTGCCAGCAGCACCGCGCCTTACCGTGTGTTCAACATTGGCAACAGCGAGCCCACGCCACTGATGGACTACATCGTGGCGCTTGAAAAGGCGTTGGGCCTCACGGCCAAAAAGAACTACCTGCCCATGCAGCCGGGCGATGTGCCCGCCACCGCTGCCAACACGGCCGAACTGGAAGCCTGGGTCGGCTTTAAGCCCCAGACCGGTGTGCAGCAAGGTGTTGCCCGGTTTGCGGACTGGTACCGCAACTATTACAAGGCGTGAAACAATTCCTATGAAACTCTCTATTTTTGGTACCGGCTATGTCGGCCTGGTCAGCGGCGCCTGCCTGGCCGAAGTGGGGCACCACGTGGTGTGCATGGACGTTGACCCTGTGAAGATTGAGCAGCTCAATGCTGGCACCATACCCATCTGGGAGCCGGGTTTGGCCGCGTTGGTCGAGCGCAACGTCAAGGAAGGTCGCTTGCACTTCACCACTGATGCGGCACAGGCCGTGCAGCACGGCTTGGTGCAGTTCATCGCGGTGGGTACGCCGCCAGACGAAGACGGCAGCGCGGACATGCAATACGTGTTGGCTGTAGCAAAAACCATTGCCACCCATATGTCGGGTTACAAGGTCATCGTCAACAAATCGACCGTACCCGTGGGCACCGCCGACCAAGTGCGGGCTACCGTCGCCGCCGTCATGGCGGGCACCCCCCCGCAAGCCACGACCCAACAACCGTCGTTCGACGTGGTTTCGAACCCCGAGTTTCTGAAAGAGGGCGCAGCGGTTAACGACTTCCTCAAGCCCGACCGAATCATCATCGGCACAGAAAGCGACCGGGCTTTGGCCTTGATGCGAGAGTTGTACGAGCCGTTTAACCGCAACCATGACCGCACCATCTTCATGGATGTGCGCAGCGCCGAGCTAACCAAGTACGCGGCCAACGCGATGCTGGCCACCAAGATCAGCTTCATGAACGAAATGGCCAACATGGCAGAGCGCCTGGACGCCGACATTGAGCAGGTGCGCAAAGGCATTGGCGCCGACCCGCGCATTGGTTACCAGTTCATCTACCCTGGCTGTGGTTACGGCGGCAGTTGCTTCCCCAAAGACGTGCAGGCGCTGGCGCACACCGCACAGCAAATGGGTTATGACGCCCAGCTGTTGCAGGCCGTGGAGGCGGTGAACAACCGCCAGAAAGCAAGCTTGTTTGCCAAGCTCGCCCACCACTTCGGGGGTGCAACGAAGTTACAAGGCAAAACCATTGCCCTATGGGGCTTGGCATTCAAACCCAATACCGACGACATGCGTGCAGCCCCGAGCCGCACCGTGATGGAAGCCCTGTGGCAAGCCGGCGCCACAGTACAAGCGTTTGACCCCGTCGCCATGCAAGAGGCTGCGCGCATTTACGGCCAGCACGCCGGCTTGAGCCTGTGCCCCGACAAATACACGGCATTGCAAAACGCCGATGCGCTGGTAATTTGTACCGAATGGCAGCAGTTTCGTGCGCCCGACTTTGCCGAAATGGAGATACGCATGCGCGGCAAAGTCATCGTGGATGGGCGCAACCTGTACCAGCCACAAAAATTGCAGTCCGAAGGTTGGGCTTACCTTTCGGTGGGGCGCGCCACAGCATGACACCAGGCGTTCTCTACATTTCCTACGACGGCATGCTGGAGCCGCTGGGGCAGTCTCAGGTGCTGGGTTATTTGCAGCGCCTGGCTGCTGGCCGGTGCATTCACCTGATCAGTTTTGAAAAGCCCGAAGACTGGGCCCATGTGGCCGAGCGCGAGCGACTGGCGCAGCAGATCCAGGCGGCAGGCATCACCTGGCACCCGCTGCGCTACCACAAGCGTCCGTCCGCCCTGGCCACGGCCTGGGACATTGCCCAGGGCACCGCCGTCGGGCTGTGGCTGGTGCTGCGGCACCGCCTGCGCATCGTGCATGCGCGCAGCTACGTTGCGTCGGTCATGGCGCTGGCGCTCAAGCACCTTGCGGGGGCGAAATATGTGTTTGACATGCGCGGCTTCTGGGCCGACGAGCGGGTCGATGGCGGCCTCTGGCCGCGCCAGGGGCGCATGTTTCGGGTGGCCAAGGGGTTTGAGCGGCGCTTTCTGCTGGGTGCTGACCACGTGGTGTCGCTGACCCACGCCGCCGTGCGCGAGATGCAGCGCTTTGACTACCTGCAAGGGCGCATGCCGCCGGTCACCGTCATTCCCACCTGTGCCGATCTGGCCCGCTTTGCGCCACAGCCGCGCGAGAGCATGGGCGTGGAGGGCGCACGCGGCTTCGTGCTGGGCTATGTGGGGTCGGCCGGCACCTGGTACCTGTTCGACGAAGTGGCGGCCTGCTTCGCGCAGCTGCTGCGCCTGCGGCCCGATGTGCGCTTCCTCATCGTCAACCGGGGCGAACACGCCTATATCCGTGACCGTCTGGCCGCTGCCGGCGTGCCAGACAGCGCCGTGGAGCTGACCAGCGCCACCCACGCCGAGGTGCCTCGCCTCATGGGGCGCATGGATGCCGGCGTCTTCTTCATCAAGCCGGTGTTCTCCAAGCAGGCGTCCGCCCCCACCAAGCTGGGCGAGTTCCTGGGTTGCGGCATCCCCTGCCTGGGCAATGCCGGCGTGGGCGACATGGCGCAGGTGCTCGAAGCTGAGCAGGTGGGCGTGGCGCTGAAGGCGTTTGACGCAGCATCGGTGGCCGCCGGTCTGGAGCAGTTGCAGGCCCTCGTGGCAGACCCTGGCACCCGCGCGCGTTGCGTGGCCACGGCGCAAAAGCACTTTTCGCTGGACGAAGGCGTGCGCCGTTATGCCGGCATTTATGCGCAGCTGGAGCCTTCTGCGTGAGGGTGCTGGCCCTCACACGCTATGGGCGCACGGGCGCCAGCAGCCGCATGCGTTTCCACCAGTACCTGCCGGCGCTGGAAGCCGAAGGCATCCGGGTGGACATGGCCCCGCTGTTTTCAGACGGCTATGTGCGCGGCCTGCAGCAGGGCCGGCGCAACCCGTGGGAGGTCTTGCGCGCCTACGCCGGGCGCGTGGGTGCCTTGCGTCGGGTGGCTGGTTTTGACCTGCTGTGGATCGAGAAAGAAGCCCTGCCCTGGCTGCCGGTCGGGCTGGAGCTGGCCTTGATGTCGGGCCGCGTGCCCTTTGTGCTGGACTACGACGACGCCGTCTTCCACGGCTACGACCAGCACCGAAGCGCCTGGGTGCGCCAGTGGCTGGCGGGTAAGCACCCCGCGCTCATGCGCCGTGCGGCGCTGGTGGTGGCGGGCAACGACTACCTGGCGGACTTTGCCCGCGCGGCCGGCGCGGCGCGGGTGGAGGCGGTGCCCACGGTGATTGACCTGGCTCGCTATCCCGCGCCCGGTTGCGATGCGCGGGCGGGTGCCTTGCCCACGGTCGGCTGGATCGGGCAGCGTGCCACGGCTTCGTTTCTGGCGCCCCTGGCCCCCACCTTCCAGCGGCTGGCTAGTGAGGGTAGTGCCCGGTTCACCGCCGTGGGCATTGACGCTGCCAGTCTGGGGCTGCCCATGGCTTCCATCCCCTGGGCCGAAGACACCGAGGTGGCGAGCATCTGCGGCTTTGACATCGGCATCATGCCGCTGGTGGACGAGCCATTTGAGCGCGGCAAGTGCGGCTACAAGCTCATTCAATACATGGCCTGCGGCCTGCCGGTGGTGGCTTCGCCCGTGGGGGTCAACCGCCAGATCGTGGAGCATGGTGTGAACGGCTTTCTGGCGGAAACGCCGCAGCAGTGGGCGGTGGCGCTGAAGACGCTATTGGCCGACGCCGGCCTGCGCCAGCGCATGGGGCAGGCCGGCCGGCACAAGGTGGAGCAGCGGTTTTGCCTGCAGGTCACCGGGCCTAGGTTGGCGGGACTGCTAAAAGATGCCACCCAAACAGCCGACATGGAGACGCAATAAATGTGCGGATTTGCAGGTTTCTTGACATTCGAAAGCGCTTCACTGGATGGCCTGGAAGCCGTGGCCACGCGCATGGCCGATGCCATTGCGCACCGCGGCCCGGACGACGCGGGCGCCTGGGCCGATGCGCAGGCGGGCGTGGCGTTCGGGCATCGGCGTCTGAGCATCATCGACCTCTCGCCCGCCGGTCACCAGCCCATGGTGTCGGCCGGTGGCCGCTACGTGATCGCCTTCAATGGCGAGATTTACAACCACCTGGAGTTGCGGGGGGAGCTGGAGGCGGGGGTGAGAGCGGGGGCGGGGGCGGGGAGCCCTCACCCCTGCCCTCTCCCGCAAGCGGGAGAGGGGGCAAGACACCCCGGGGGAGAGGGGGTAATACCTTGGCGCGGGCATTCGGACACCGAAACTTTGCTGGCGGGGTTTGAGGCCTGGGGCATTGAGGCTACCTTGCAGAAGACCGTGGGCATGTTTGCCATCGCCCTGTGGGACCGACAAGACCGGGTGCTGACGCTGGCGCGCGACCGCTTTGGCGAGAAACCGCTGTACTACGGCTGGGCCGGGCCGGGTGGCGCGCGCGCCTTCGTGTTTGGCTCGGAGCTGAAGGCGCTGCGGGCCTACCCCGGCTTTGACAACCCGGTGTGCCGCGAGGCGCTGGCGCAGTACATGCGCTTCATGGTGGTGCCGGCGCCGCGCAGCATCTACCAGGGCATTTACAAGCTGGAGCCGGGTTGCCTGCTCACGGTGCGGGGTGCGCCGCCCGCAGCCGCGCCGGCGCTGCCCTTGCGGCCGGGCGCCGTGCATGAAAGCCTGTCGGTGCGCCGCTGGTGGTCGCTGGCCGACGTGGTGCAGGCCGGTGCGGCGAACCCCATCACCGATGAAACCGAGGCGCTGCAGGCGCTGGAGGCGCAGCTGTCGCAGGCCGTGAAAGCGCAGTCGCTGGCCGATGTGCCGCTGGGGGCCTTTCTATCGGGCGGGGTGGACTCGTCGGCCATCGTGGCGCTGATGCAGCAGCAGGCCACCCAGCCGGTCAAGACCTTCACCATCGGCTTCGAGGAGGCCGCGTTCGACGAGTCGCCCCACGCGCGCGCCGTGGCGCAGCACCTGGGCACCGAGCACACCGAGCTGTTCGTCACGGTGGCCGAGGCGCAGGGCGTTATTCCGCGCCTGCCCGTCATGTACGACGAGCCGTTTGCCGATTCGTCGCAGATTCCCACCCACCTGGTGTGCCACGCGGCGCGCCAGCATGTGACGGTGGCGCTCTCGGGCGACGCGGGCGACGAGCTGTTTGGCGGCTACAACCGCTATTTCTGGGGGCCGCGCATCTGGAACCGGCTGGCCTGGCTGCCCTACCCGGTGCGGCAGGCGCTGGGCCAGGCTATCGGCCAGCTGCCGGTGGGCGCGTGGGATGCGCTGGGTGCGCCGCTCAACGCGCTGCTGCCGGGCACGCGCGGCATTGCGCGCGTGGGTGACAAGGCGCACAAGCTGGCTGCGCGGCTGCGCGGTGTGCGCAACCTGGACGACCTGTACCTGAGCCTGGTGTCCGAATGGCAGGACCCGGCCGCCGTGGTGAAAGGGTCGGGCGGAGCGGCTGTGGTGGAGCCGCCCAGCGCGCTGGCCGACCCGCTGCCGGCGCTGGGCGCTGACGCGGGGCCGCTGCGCATGATGTTCCGTGACAGCCTGACCTACCTGCCCGACGACATTTTGTGCAAGGTGGACCGCGCCGCCATGGCCACCAGCCTGGAAACGCGCGTGCCCTTCCTGGACCACCGGGTGGCCGAACTCGCCTGGCGCCTGCCGCTGCACATGAAGATCCGTGGCAACGAAGGCAAGTGGGCGCTGCGCCAGGTGCTGTACCAGCATGTGCCGCGCGAGCTGATCGAGCGGCCCAAGGCGGGCTTTGGCATTCCGGTGGGACAGTGGCTGCGCGGGCCGCTGCGCGACTGGGCCGAAAGCCTTTTGAGCGCGCAGCGCCTGCAGGCCGAGGGCTACTTTCACCCCGCACCCATTCGTACCCGCTGGGCCGAGCACCTGAGCGGCCAGAGAGACCACACCACCAGCCTGTGGGCGGTGCTGATGTTTCAGGCTTGGGTGGAAAAACACACAATTTAATTTAATGATTGAAATGTCAAAAAAAATAACTTTTTCTGTATTGGCGACGCTCATTGCTTTGGGTGCCTACTTTTCGATTGCTTCACCCGTGTCCAAGGAGTTGACGTTAAGCGATGTCAAGGTTATTGATGGTATGAAAGCAGAGTTTGACTGTGCAGACACAAGCGAATTCGGAGCGCAAGTCAGCTGTATCAAGAGTGTCCAGTTGGGGTTAAAAAAATTGATCCCTGATATGAAATGCGCCGATCGTGGAGTTGCAATAGAGCCAGAGGCCTTTATGGCTCGAAAATATGGATGCTGCTATGATCGAGCACGTCTGTTGGAAAAGGTTTTTTTGCATTACGGTCTTGAGTCCAGGCACGTGGCGCTGTATGACAAGAGCAAATATGGTGCATTTGCAATTTTTGTACCCGGCGTGCCCAGCCATGCCACTCTTGAAGTCAAAACCGCACGCGGTTGGATGGGTGTGGATTCGAACGAATTGTTCGTTTTGTTGACGGACTCGGGAAATCCCGTTATTTATTCTGAGTTGTTTGAAAAAATTGATTCAATAAAAGACCGGGTGGTGCCGATGTCTTTTTACGAAAATAGAGTGCTCGCCATTTACGGTCTGTATTCTAGGCATGGGATGTTTCATGGCCCAAACATGCCGTCGCCAGAAATTAATTACAAAGATTTTCTCTCATTCAATTTTTAGTTTTTGATGCTGCGTGATGGCAGAAAAATATGCGATTGCCCTATTGGGCTTTGGCATGGTTTTTAAATTAAGAGCGGCGAAAATTAAATTATGTGGGTGTATTGGTTGATGTTTCTGGTGCCTGTATGGGCCAGCGTGATGGCGCCCACCCGGCCGCGCCCGGCGGGCCCGCGGCTGGAGTTGTCATGGCTGGTGGTGGGCCTCGGGCTGGCGCTGCTGATCGGGTTGCGGCACCAGGTGGGGGGTGATTGGTTCAATTACGAAGGCCACTACTTCAACATGGTGGGTGCCCCGCTGCAGGAGGCACTGGAGAGGAACGATCCCGGTTACTACCTGCTCATCTGGCTTTCCACACAAGTCAATGGCGGCGTGTACCTGATCAACACGGTGTTTGGCGTGCTGTTCAGCTGGGGGCTGGTGGCGTTTTGCCGCCAGCAGCCTCGCCCCTGGCTGGCGCTGGCTGTGGCCGTGCCTTACATGGTGACTGTGGTGGCCATGGGCTACAGCCGGCAGGGTGTGGCGCTGGGGCTGGTGATGTTGGGGCTGACACGGTTGCCCAGGCACGACACGCTGGGCTTTGTGCTGTGGGTGGCGTTAGCGGCTTCGTTTCACAAGTCTGCCGTGTTGATGATTCCGTTGGCGGTGTTGGCTTCCCCCAAGGGTCGCTTGTGGTCGCTCGCGTGGGTGGGCATCACGGCAATCACTTTGTTTTGGGTGTTGCTGGCCGAAAGCATTGATGCATTGCTGGTCAATTATGTGGAGGCCGAATACCAGTCAGAGGGTGCTGCGGTGCGCCTTGCCATGAACGCGCTGCCCGCTGCTGTGTTGCTGCTGCTGCGAAAGCGTTTTGTTTGGGAGCCTGCCGAGCGCAACCTATGGACGATGCTGGCAATAGCTGCGCTCTTGGCGGTTGTTGCTCTGGTGCTTTCGCCATCCTCAACGGCGGTTGACCGTGTCGCTCTGTACCTGATTCCTTTGCAGTTGTATTTGTTTTCGCGCTTGCCAGACTTGCTGGGCCGTGCGGGTGGCCGCCGCGTGTGGGTCATTAGCGTGGTGGTTTTTTACGCTACGGTGCAGTTTGTATGGATCAACTTTGCATCGCACGCTCAGTATTGGTTACCTTACCGCTTCTATCCCTTTGAAGGACTCTTTTGAAGATTGTTTTGTTTGCCAATACCGACTGGTACCTCTACAACTTTCGTCGCTCGCTCGCCATCGCGCTGCGCGAAACCGGCTATGACGTATTGCTGGTTTCACCGCCCGGGCCTTATGGCCCCAAGCTGGAGGCTTTGGGTTTCCGGTGGGTGCGAGCACCTATGGAACGCCGCAGCCTGAACCCCTTGCGTGAACTGGCGTTGCTATGGTGGCTCAGGCAGTTGCTGCGCACTGAGCGCGCTGACCTTGTCCATGGCTTCACCATCAAATGCGCGGTGTATGGATCTTTGGCCGCACGGCTGGCTGGCGTGCCTGCTCGGGTCAATGCGGTGGCGGGCATGGGTTATGTGTTTAGCAGCGTGGACGCTAAGGCCCGTTTGCTCCGGCCAGTGGTGCGTGCGCTGATGCGCCTGGCGTTGGGCGGCAAGGGCGCCCGTTTGATTTTGCAAAACCCAGACGACGTAGAGCTGTTCAAGGTGGCGCGCTTGGTTAGCGGAGCCCAGGTGCGGCTGATACCGGGCTCAGGTGTGGACTGCGAGCGCTTCGCGCCCACGAACCACCGCGCCCCTTCGGAGCGGATTCAGGTTGCGCTGCCCGCTAGGCTTTTGTGGGACAAAGGTATTGCTGAGTTTGCGGGCGCGGCCAGGCTGCTGAAGGCCAAAGGCGTGTCTGTTGACTTTTTGCTGGCGGGCGAGCCAGACAATGGAAACCCTGCCGCAGTGCCGAAAGAAGCATTAGAGGCATGGGAGGGCGAGGGACTGCTGACTTGCCTAGGCCATGTGGATGACATGCCAGCCTTGTTTAGCTCGATTGACGCGGTGGTGTTACCCAGCTACAGGGAGGGCTTACCCAAAGGCCTCATTGAAGCGGGCGCGTGTGGCTTGGCGCTCATCACAACCGATGTGCCAGGATGCCGCGAAGTGGTGACCCATGAGGTAGATGGGCTGCTCGTGCCAGTGAAAGACGCACAGGCTTTGGCTCAGGCCATTGAACGATTGGTTGGCGACGCGGCATTGAGGAAAAGGCTAGGAGAAGCGGCTAGAAATAAGGCACTCGCAGAGTTTGACGAACGCCTCGTGATTGAGAGGACGCTGGCGGTTTACGCCGAGTTGCTCATGCCAAAAAATAGCGAAAGTTTGCCCCAGGTTGATAACGGGCTCCTACGGTGAGGGCCTCGAACGCAGCGCGGGTGAGCCAAATGGATTCCAGACATGACGCTGGTAAGCCTCACCGAAAGGGAGTTCATTTTTGTCACCCTTTGAAGCCTACAAACTGCTAACCGCTTTCGCTACCCAGCCACTGGCCTGGCTGGCGCTGCTGTTGGCGGTGGGCGCGTTGCTGCTGTGGCGCGGGCGCCTGGCGGCGGGGCGGCGCTGGGTGGCGGTGGCGCTGCTGGGCTTGCTGCTGCTGGGCTGGCTGCCGCTGCCCAACAGGCTGGTGCATGCGCTGGAAACGCTGCACGCACCCGCCGAGCGCAGCGCGGGTGTGGCGGCTTATGCGGGGGTGGTGGTGCTGGGCGGTTCGTTTGAGGCGACGGGCCTGCAGCAAGGCCGCGCCCAGCCCCAGCTAAAAGCCAGCGCCGACCGCCTGACCGAAGCGGTGGCGCTGGCGCTGGCCCACCCGGCGCTGCCGGTGGTGTTCACCGGCGGCTGTGTGGACACGGGCAGCGGCTGCCTGGCAGAGGCGGCGCTGGCGCAGCGCTTTTTTGCCAGCATGGGCTTGCCGCCACAGCGGGTGCGATTTGAAGCGGCTGCGCGCACCACGCATGAAAACGCGCTGTTGACGGCGCGCTTGCCGGGGCTGGACGCTTCGCAGCCTTGGCTGCTGCTCACGTCGGCCTGGCACATGCCGCGTGCGGTGGCGGCTTTTCGGGCGCAGGGCTGGAACGTGACGCCCTGGCCGGCCGACTTTCGCAGCAGCACCGAGGTGGACTGGACGGCTTATTCGCTGGGCGTGGGTGTGCAGCAGTGGCAGCTGTTGCTGCATGAGGGCCTGGGGTTGCTGGCTTACTGGGTGGCGGGCTGGGCGCGGTTGGGCTGATGCCGTGCCATGGGTTCGAATGCCCTCACCTCTACCCTCTCCCGCAAGCGGGAGAGGGGGTCATAAAAGGGCGGGACGAACGGTTGATTGCTCACCGGGCTGAGTCGAAAGGCTGAAGGCTTTTACAGCCCGTTGACGATTGGTTCAGGTGGGCCGCTTGCGTTAGGAAAGGAACGGCGCTGTTGGGCGACCTGTCCGTTAACATCCATTTATCGATTCCATCCACTCGCCCTGTATGAGACTGACACCATTCGAACGCGACACCTTGAAGCAAGCAGCCCAGTCCAGCTTTGAGCCGGGTGTACTGGTGCGCTTGTTTGGCTCGCGGGTAGACGACAGCCGCAGGGGTGGGGACATTGACTTGCTGATAGAAACCCAATGGAGCGATCCCGCTCGAATTGCCGCAGCGCACACGCGTTTCTTGGCGATGGTCTACGCGCGACTGGGCGAGCAAAAGGTGGACGTCTTGATGGACTACCCCAGTCGTCAACAGCGACCCGCGATTTTTGAGGTGGCCAAACGCGAAGGAGTGCTTTTGTGAGCGATTTACCCGCTTTGCGCCTGCGCGACGCATGGCAACAATGCGAGCGTCATGTTCACCACTTGCGGCACGCGCTGGGTGCCATTGAACCGTTGCTGCCAATGACGGCACACAGCTTGAAGGCAATGGACGATGAGTCTGTACAGGACTGGGATCAATTGATTCTGCGTTTCACCAAACTTCAAGACGCCATGGGCACACGGCTGTTCCCCGCAGCCCTTGATGTGTTGCAAGAGCCGTTTGAAGACCGCCCCATGATCGACAAGCTGCACCGTTTGGAAAAGCTGGGCTACCTAGATGACGTTGAGCAGTGGCATGGTTTGCGCGTTATTCGCAACCGTTTCGCCCATGACTACCCGGAAGACGACGCCCTGAAGGCTGCGTATTTGAATGAAGCAGCTGGCGCTGTTGCACTGCTAAGCACCCTTCTGCAACGCTTTGAACCCCTGGTTTCAGCGCAGCTCAACCCCACCAGATCAACATGAAAATTTTGCTCACCGGCGGTGCCGGTTACATCGGCAGCCACACGTTTGTGGCGCTGCGCGCGGCGGGGTTTGAGCCTGTCATTTTGGACAACTTTGCCAACAGCCACCCGGCGGTGTTGGAGCGGCTGGAGCGCATAACCGGCCAGCCGGTGCTGCTGGAGCGCGGCGATGTGCTGGACACGCCTTGGGTGGAAACGGTGCTGCGCCGCCACCAGCCGGTGGGCGTGGTGCACTTTGCGGGCGACAAGGCGGTGGGCGAAAGCGTGGCGCAGCCGCTGAAGTACTTTCACAACAACATAGGCGGCGCGGTGAGCCTGCTGCGCGCCATGGCGGCGGTGCATGCCGACGGCACGGCCCCGGCGGCGCCCACGCTGGTGTTTTCCAGCAGTGCCACGGTGTATGGCGACCCGGCTTCGGTGCCCATCACCGAAGACTTTCCGCGCAGCCACACCAACCCATATGGCCACAGCAAGCTGGTGATTGAAGACATGCTGGCGGCGCTGCGCACAGCCAGCCCGGTGTGGCGGGTGGGGGTGTTGCGCTATTTCAACCCGGTGGGCGCGCACCCCAGCGGGCTCATCGGCGAAAACCCGGCCGGCATACCCAACAACCTCATGCCCTATGTGGCGCAGGTGGCGGTGGGCCAGCGGCCGTGCCTGAATGTGTACGGCAACGACTACCCCACGCCCGACGGCACGGGGGTGCGCGACTACATACACGTGCAAGACCTGGCCGCGGGCCATGTGGCAGCGCTGCAGGCGCTGCGGGGCCAGGGCGAAAGCTTCACGGTGAACCTGGGCACGGGCCGGGGCAACAGCGTGCTGGAGGTAGTGAAAGCGTTTGAAGCGGCCAGCGAGCGGCCGGTGCCGTATGCGTTTGCCCCCCGGCGCTCGGGCGACGTGGCGCAGTGCTACGCGGACGCGACGCTGGCGAAAAAGCTGCTGGGCTGGGAAGCACGGCACACGCTGAATGAAATGTGTGCCGACGCCTGGCGCTGGCAGAGCGGGAACCCGAACGGCTACCGGGGGTGAGGCTGCCCCATCAACCCACATTGCATTTTTTACTTTTAAGGCTATATTCTTTCCTAAGAAACCTAAAAAGCCTAGGAAACCGCTTTTCAATGGGAGAACGCAAATGGGGCAAGTGGTCGTCAAACCCGATACAGGCATGGTGCTGGCCAAGGCCACCACGCGGGCCAGCAAGATGCTTGGCCTTTCTGGTGCGTCTCTGGCTCGCACGCTCGGTCTGAGCGAGCCCACCATCTCGCGGCTGGTGCATGGCGACAAGCCACTGGCACCCGACAGCAAGGAAGGTGAACTGGCCATGCTGCTGGTGCGCGTGTTTCGCTCTTTGGACGCGCTGGTGGGCACCGATGACCAGAAGCGCATGGCCTGGATGACCACGCACAACAGAGCGCTGGGCGGTGTGCCGCAGCGCCTGGTGCAAACCGCAGCGGGTCTGGTGGCCACGCTCAACTACCTGGACGGCATGCGCGCACCGTCATGAATGGGTGGACCAAGGCATGGTTTAAGGGCTCGATCCAACACAGCCAACAGCTGGCTTGGCGCGGTGTGGAAGCCCAGCACGTGGTGTCCACCATGCGCTTGGTGGACACACCAGATGAACAGGCGTTGCTCGAACAGCTGCTTGAGGGCAGCAAGCCTGAACTGCCGTTCACACAACAACCCAAGCACTATTTGCTGGCAACACCGTTCAGATACCGCCCAGCACACGCCAGCCGTTTCAGGCCAGCCCATGCCAGGGGCCAGTGGTATGGCGCCCAAGAGCTGGAAGCGGCGTGCGCTGAGGTGGCTTATTGGCGCCACCGGTTCATTTTGGAAAGCGCTGGCCTGGTCGCACAGGAACTGTTGACCGAACACACGTTTTTCCAGGGTGCCCTATCGGGGCGCGCCATCGACTTGATGGCACCCCCGTGGGCTACGGCTCGCGCCGCGTGGACGGATGGCGCCAACTACACGGACACACATGCGGTTGCGGCTGAGGCGCAAAACTACGGCGTTCAGTGGCTGGCGTACGAGTCGGTGCGGGCACCTGGCCAGAAGTGTGCCGTGGTGTTCGACCCGGACAGCCTCTCGGAACCCGCAGTGGGTCTGGAGTGCACCAAGCAAACCTGGCACTGCAAGGCAACCCGCACACGCGTCATGTTCACCAGCGGGCCACACCGATGGGCTTGGGATTTTTGAACGGAACCCGATCAACGGGCAAGGCCACTGCGTTGGCCGAACAAGATGCCGCTGCTGGCTTTTGTGTCGCTACAGGTGCTTATTGATCCGGCCCGGTGAAGTCTTCATTTCCGTTCGGGCTGAGCCATTTTTTTCCGTTCGGGCTGAGCCTGTCGAAGCCCTGAATTCCGATCATCCTGAGCTTGTCGAAAGACAGGCTCAGCCCGAACGGTTTCTACTTCATGGGATCGTATCAATATTTGGCAATGCCCAAGAAGACGACCAAGCAGCGCTCAACCTCCACCATGGCATTGGGGTCGATGCGACCAAAAGCGGGACCTATTGATCCGGCCCGGTGAAGTTTGAATGCCCCTCACCCCAACCCTCTCCCGCATGCGGGAGAGGGAGTGAAGACAAAACCGGGCTGGATCTATAGGAGCCTGCGCGGCAGAAGCGCATCGGCTGCAACGGATCGGCCTGGATAACCAAGGCGGGCCGGGGTCTTCCAAAGCCACCTTGCATGGCAACGGTCACAAAATCGCCTTGCATCAGGCGTTCCAGCCGTCCACATCAGCCAGCGCCTCGTCCATGAAGCGCTGCATGTCGGTGTCGGCCATGTCGGCCTGGGCGGCTATGCGGCACTGGCGGCGGCATTCTTCAGCGAAGTCTGGGCGCCGGGTATCGGGCACCCAGATTTGCACCGGGCGCAGGCCCGCCATGCGCGTGGTGTCGCGGTACTTTTGCACCCGCGCATTGACGTGTGTGGTTGCCATCTGAATCTTCCTGTTGGGTGACATGCAACACCATACGCATCGACAGCGTTACATGCAACGTGTGCGGAAGTTCATGCCTGAAGGCTGTTTCAGTCCACCTTGGCGCCGCCCTTGAACCACTGCGCAAACAGGGCGCGCTCCTCTTCGGTGAGGCCGGTGGCGTTGTTCATGGGCATGAGCTTGGTGACCACGACTTGCTGGTAGACGGTCTGGGCGTGTTGCTTCACAGCCTCGGGTGAGTCGAGCCGCACGTTTTTGGACGCCAGCGCTTCGCCGTGGCACATGACGCAGCGCTGTTCGATGACGGGTTTGAGCTGGGCGTAGCTCACGGTGTCGGGCACGGCCACGGCTTGCACGGGCGCTGGCCGCAGCCAGACGATGAGGGCCAGCAGCACGAACACGCCGACCGCGGCGTAGGGCCAGGGGTGGCTGTTGCGGCCGAGCTTGAAGCCGTGGCGCAGCACGAAAAACTGGCGGATGGCGGCGCCGGCGAACATCATGCCGATGAGGATGGCCCAGTTGTGTTCGTGGCTGTAGGTGAAGCTGTAGTGGTTGCTCAGCATGGAAAACAGCACCGGCAGCGTGAAGTAGGTGTTGTGCACGCTGCGCTGTTTGCCGCGCTTGCCGTGGATGGGGTCCACCGGGCGACCGGCCTTGATGTCGGCCACCACGGTGCGCTGGCCGGGGATGATCCAGAAGAACACGTTGGCGCTCATGGCGGTGGCGATCATGGCGCCCACAATGAGAAAAGCGGCGCGGCCGGCAAACATTTGTGTGGCGGCGTAGGCGGCTATGCACACCAGCACGAGCACCAGCGCGCCCACCTTGGCGTCGCCATTTTTGCTTTGGCCCAGGGTGCGGCAAATGGCGTCGTACAGCAACCAGAACACCACCAAAAAGGCGAGCGCGGCGGCAATGGCGCCGGCGGGGCTCCAGGCCATCACGTTGGGGGCGATCAAATAGACGCTGGGGCTCCAGAGGTAGGAGATGAAGAACAGCGCAAAGCCGGAGAGCCAGGTGGAATAGCTTTCCCAGTAAAACCAGTGCAGGTGGCCGGGCAGCTTGGGCGGAGCGCCGGCAAATTTGACGGGGTGGTAAAAGCCGCCGCCGTGCACGGCCCAGAGCTCGCCGCTGACGCCGTCTTTTTTGAGTTGCTCGTCTTCAGGCGGCGTGAGGCTGCTGTCGAGAAAGACGAAGTAGAACGAAGAGCCGATCCAGGCGATGGCGACGATGACGTGCAACCAGCGCAACAGCAGGTTAGCCCAATCCAGCAAATAGGTTTCCATGGCACCTCAACACAACGGGAAGCCCGTCAGGGTTTTCGACTCACCACCGCGGGCGCTCTGAGTCGGCTGAGGGCCGCGATTGAGTGTGAGGCTTCACACCCGCTCCGCTGCGACCGGTACAAACAAAGTGTATACAGTTTCTGCAAACACTTGACACCGGGCAAACCCGTATGCCGCCGGCACCGGTCAATCAGGCCCTGCTGCGGTATGAAGCAACAACTGCGCCACAACCGATGCGGCAATGACGGCGGGCGCTTTGTCGGTGATGCCGGGCAGGCCGATGGGACAGGTGACGTGGGCCAGCTCTTGCGGGCTGAACCCGCGCGCCAGCAAGCGGTGCCCAAAGGTGGCCCATTTGGTGCGGCTGCCAATGAGCCCCACAAACGGCAGGTCGCCGCGCTCGCGCTGGCGCTGCAGGCAGGCGGCCACCACGTCCAGATCTTCGGCATGCGAAAAGCTCATGACCAGCACGCGCGAGCCGGGCACCAGGTGGCGCACGGCGGCGTGTACCGGGTCGGAATGCTCGGTGCTTACCTGAAACGGCGTGTCGGGGGCAAACACGTCGTCGCGGCTGTCGACCCAGTGCACAGCAAAGGGCAGCGGTGCCAGCGCCTGCACGATGGCGTGACCCACATGCCCGCCACCAAACAGGGCCAGCGGGGTCAGGCGCGGTTGCAGGCGCTGGGCCAGCGGTTCGATGTGTTCAGCGCTGACGGGTTCAAACCGCAGCTCGAGCGCACCACCACAACACTGGCCCAGCCGGGGGCCGAGCACGGTGCGCTGCGTCCACGGATTGGGGGCGCTGGTGGCGCCAGCCAGGTGCTCGCGGGCCTGGCGCAGCGCGTCCCATTCCAGGTGGCCGCCGCCAATGGTGCCAAACTGACCGGCGGCAAACACCGCCATCCACGCGCCAACCTCGCGCGGCACCGAGCCCTGGGTGTGCAGTACCGTCACCAGCACGGCAGGCTCGCGGCTCAGCTGGGCCAAAAACGCGTTCAAGGGGTGCGCCATGAAAATGATGAGAAAAAGGGCGTTGGGTTGTGGCTAACACACCAAGAAATGTGTGTAAAAACGTAAACGCGGTAAAGAGCCACCAGTATCGGGGCAGCTGTGCAAATCGGGCTTCCCGAATCACAATACACTCGATCCGTTCGTCCGTATGGCCGCCCCACGCAAGGCCAAACGGCCCTTGCAGCGCAACACAGGCAAACACCATGAGAGACATGACCCCCGCTCCTCAACCGGCTTTGGCCAGCGCCCCCACCAACCAGACCGAGCCCCGCAGCCAGCGCTGGGCCTGGCTGGGTGTGGCCACCGCCGCCTTGCTGGCCGCCTGCGCCACACCGCTGCCACCCGCACCTGCGCCCGCGCCACCACCCCCGCCAGCACCCGCGCCCGCGCCACCGCCCGCCGCAGTGGCGCCCGCCCCCTCGCTGATTTCACACGCCTCCACGCCTCGCGACTACCGCCAGGACGGCGCCAGGCACATCTACAAACACAACGGCCACCGCATCCACAAAGGCCAACTGCCTCCGCTGATGCACGCGGTGGGCGTGTTGCAGGTGGACCTGGACGGCCGCGGCAATGTGCGCAAACTGAACTGGATGCGTGCGCCCTCGCACGCGCCCGACGTGATGCGCGAGATTGAGCGCACGGTGCACGCCGCGGCCCCGTTTCCAGCGCCGGTGCGCTTGGGCGCAGTGACCTACACCGAGGTGTGGCTGTGGGACAAGAGCGGTAACTTCCAGCTGGACACGCTCACCGAAGGCCAACGCTTGCGCTGAACATGCGAGCCAGCCCATGAAAAAAGCCCGCTTGCAGCGGGCTTTTTTCATGGGCCAGCGCCATCTATTTCTTACCCCCTCTCCCGCCTGCGTGGGTTGGGGTGAGGGCTCTTTCAACGCCGATGGCACCACGTGCATCCACCCAGGATGCGGTGGAACCGGCGGGCCACACGCATCGCCCCCAGGGGTGTGACGCCGCAGGCGGCGCGGGGGGATGCCAGCTCAACTCCCCCGGTAGGTGGAATAGCTCCAGGGGCTCACCAGCAGCGGCACGTGGTAGTGCTCGTGGGTGTGCGCCACGCCAAAGTCGAGCGCCACGCGGTTCAAGAAATTGGGCTCGGGCAGGGCCACGCCGCGGCTGGCGAAATAGCCTTTCACGTCAAACACCAGGCGGTAGGTGCCGGCTTTCAGGCTGGCGTTGTCGTAGAGCGGGCCGTCGGGGTTGCGGCCGTCGCTGTTGAGCGTGAAGCGCTTGACCAACGTGGCGGCATCGCCCTCGGTGGTGTAAAGCTCGACCGCCATGCCCGCAGCGGGGCAGCCGTGCATGGTGTCCAGAACGTGTGTACTCAGTCCCATGGGGTTCTTTCAAAAATGAATGGTCGACCGAAAGTGTATACACTTTTTGTTTTTCTGGATATGATGAATCCATGGAAACCTCAAGCACTGCAACCAGCACCACATCCAGCACCAACCACATTGTCGAGTCGCTGACCCGCGCCATCGTGGAACACCGCTTGCACCCGGGCACCAAGCTGGCCGAGCAAAAACTCGCCGACCACTTCGGCGTGTCGCGCACGCTGGTGCGCCAGGCGCTGTTTCAGCTGTCGCAAAACCGGTTGATCCGGCTGGAACCCGCGCGGGGGGCTTTTGTGGCGGCGCCTTCGGTGGAAGAGGCCAAGCAGGTGTTTGCGGTGCGCCGCATGCTGGAAGCCGAAATGACGCGCGCCTTTGTGCAGGTCGTGACGCCCGGCAAGATCAAGGCGCTGCGCGAGCATGTGGCGCAAGAAAAACTGGCCGTGAGCAACCAGGACGTGCCGGGCCGCACCGAGCTGCTGGGTGACTTTCATGTGCGCATGGCCGAGCTGATGGGCAACCAGGTGCTGGCCGAGTTGCTGCGCGAGCTGATTTCGCGCTGCGCCCTCATCACGCTCATGTACCAGAGCGCGCACGCGGCCGAGCATTCGAACGAAGAGCACGCCGAAATTGTGAAAGCGCTGGCCGCCAAAGACGAAGCGCTGGCGGTGCAATTGATGAACGAGCACCTGATGCATGTGGAAGAAAACCTGACCTTTGACCGCAAGGTGCCCACAAACGATATCTCGATGGCGTTGTCATGACCCACCCCCGTTGCTTGCCCACTGCGTGTGGCCGCCTCCCCCCTCAAGGGGGCAACACCAGCGCCCCGGCAGAGCCGGTTGCGCGGCGTTCTGGGTGGGGCACTTCGCGCTGGAGCCCGCTCGGCCATTCGCCCGACACACCCACCGTTCAGGCTGAGCCTGTCGAAGCCCCTGCCATTCAACCCGCTGCCCGCCTCCTGGCCGTTGACCCATGACGATTTACGACACCACCGCCCCCTACCCCCGCGACCTGATCGGCTATGGCCGCGACGCGCCGCATGCGCGCTGGCCGGGCGGCGCCCGGGTGGCGGTGCAGTTTGTGCTGAACTACGAAGAAGGCGGCGAAAACTCGGTGCTGCACGGCGACGCGGGGTCGGAGCAGTTTTTGTCTGAAATGTTCAACCCACCCGCCTTTGCCGACCGCCACATCAGCATGGAAGGCATTTACGAATACGGCTCGCGGGCGGGGGTGTGGCGCATCTTGCGTGAGTTTGAAAAACGCGGCCTGCCGCTCACGGTGTTTGGCGTGGCCACGGCGCTGGAAAAGCACGCTGACGTGACGGCCGCTTTCCAGGAGCTGGGGCACGACATGGCCTGCCACGGCCTGAAATGGATCCACTACCAAAACATCGATGAGGCCACCGAGCGCGCGCACATGGCCGAGGCCATGGCGATCATCGAGCGCATCACCGGAGAGCGCGCCCTGGGCTGGTACACCGGCCGCGACAGCCCCAACACGCGCCGGCTGGTGGCGGACTTTGGTGGGTTTGAATACGACAGCGACTACTACGGCGACGACCTGCCGTTCTGGATGAAAGTGAAGAAGACCGACGGCAGCGACGCACACCAGTTGATCGTGCCCTACACGCTGGACTGCAACGACATGCGCTTTGCCCTGCCCCAGGGTTATTCGCACGCCGACCCGTTCTTCCAATACCTGAAAGACACGTTTGACGCGCTGTATGCCGAGGGCGACCCGAACGGGCTGGACCGGCCCAAGATGATGAGCGTGGGCATGCACTGCCGGCTGCTGGGGCGCCCCGGTCGCATCACTGCGCTGCAGCGTTTTCTGGACCATGTGCAGTCGTTTGACCACGTATGGGTGGCGCGCCGCCTGGACATTGCGCGCCACTGGAAAGCCACCCACCCTGTTTCTCTTTAAAAGATCTGCCATGCCCATCACCCTGGACCACATCAACACCGCTGCACCGGCAGACGCCGCGCACATGCTGGACGGCTTGTACGAGCACTCGCCCTGGATTGCCGAACAGGCGCTGCTGCAGCGGCCCTTTGCCTCGCCCGCCGCGCTGAAACACGCCATGGTGCGCGTGCTCAACGATGCCGGCACCGAGCCGCAGCTGGCACTGATTCGCGCCCACCCGGAGCTGGCGGGCAAGGCGATGGTGAGCAACACGCTCACCGCCGAGTCCACCAACGAGCAAACCAAGGCAGGCCTGACGCACTGCACGCCCGAAGAGTTTGCGCACATTCAGCTGCTCAACGCCGACTACAACGCCCGCTTCGGTTTCCCGTTCATCCTGGCGGTGCGCGGGCCGCGCGGCACGGGCTTGAGCAAGCGCGAGATCATCAGCACCTTTGAACGCCGCCTGCACAACCCGGTGGACTTTGAGCGCGCCGAGTGCCTGCGCAACATCCACCGCATTGCCGAGATTCGGCTGAACGACAAGCTGGGCCTGGAGCCCGCGCTGGGCAACACCGTGTGGGACTGGCACGAAGACCTGGCCCGCCACAGCGATCCGGGGTTTGCAGAAAACGGCCAGCTGACCGTGACCTACCTGACCGACGCACACCGCGCCTGCGCGGCCGACCTGCAGCGCGGCATGCTGGCTTGCGGGTTTGACGAGGTGCACATCGACGCCGTGGGCAACGTGGTGGGTGTTTATCACGCCGACCAAAATGCCGTTCGCCCTGAGCCTGACGAAGGGCTCGCAAGGGCTTCGACAGGCTCAGCCCGAACGGAGCGCACGGGCTCGGCCAGCGCACACGAGCCAGCCAAGACACTGCTCACCGGCAGCCACTTTGACACCGTGCGCAACGGCGGCAAGTACGACGGGCGCCTGGGCATTTTTGTGCCCATGGCCTGCGTGCAGCAACTGCACCAGCAACAGCGGCGCCTGCCGTTTGCCATTGAAGTGGTGGGCTTTGCCGAAGAAGAAGGCCAGCGCTACAAGGCCACCTTTTTGGGCTCGGGCGCGCTCACCGGCCACTTCAACCCGGCCTGGCTCGACCAGCAAGACGCCGACGGCGTCACCATGCGCGCCGCCATGCAACACGCCGGCCTGCCGGGCACGCTGGAAGCCATTGCAGCGCTGCAACGCGACCCGGCCCAGTACCTCGGCTTTGTTGAGGTGCACATTGAGCAAGGCCCGGTGCTGAACGAACTGGACCTGCCGCTGGGTGTGGTGACCTCCATCAACGCCAGCGTGCGCTACCAGTGCGAGGTGGTGGGCATGGCCTGCCACGCCGGCACCACGCCCATGGACCGCCGCCGCGACGCGGCCTGCGCCGTGGCCGAGCTGGCCTTGTACGCCGAGCAGCGCGCCGGGGCCGATGGCGACACGGTGGCCACCGTGGGCATGCTGCAGGTGCCCGGTGGCTCCATCAATGTGGTGCCCGGACGCTGCCTGTTTTCGCTGGACCTGCGGGCGCCCAGCAACGCGCAGCGCGACGCGCTGGAGCGCGACATCCTGGCGCAGCTGCGCATCATTTGCGAGCGCCGCGGCGTGCGCTTTGCGACCGAAGAAACCATGCGCGCCGCCGCAGCGCCCAGCGCCCCTGCGTGGCAAGCCCGCTGGGAAGCCGCTGTGAGTGCCCTGGGCGTGCCACTGCACCGCATGCCCAGCGGCGCCGGCCACGACGCCATGAAGCTGCACGAGGTGATGCCGCAAGCCATGCTGTTTGTGCGCGGCCTCAACAGCGGCATCAGCCACAACCCGCTGGAAGCCACCACCAGCGAAGACATGGACCTGTGCGTGCGGGCTTTCTCGCACCTGCTGGAACAACTTGCCGCCGGCCACTGAGCCCCTTTTCACCGTTCGGGCTAAGCCATTTTTCACCGTTCGGGCTGAGCCTGTCGAAGCCCTCACCACCACACCACCATGACCACCATGACCACCCACTACGAACAACTCGACCAATGGATTGACGCGCACTTTGACGAAGAAGTGGCGTTTTTGCAGGAACTGGTGCGCGTGCCCACCGACACGCCGCCCGGCAACAACGCACCGCACGCCGAGCGTACGGCCGAGCTGCTGGCGGGCATGGGGCTGCAAGCCGAAAAACACGCGGTGCCCGAAGCCGAGGTGAAAGCCGCCGGGCTGGAAACCATCACCAACCTGATCGTGCGCCGCCCCTACGGCACCGGCAAAACCATTGCCCTGAACGCACACGGCGACGTGGTGCCGCCCGGCGAAGGCTGGACGCACGACCCCTACGGCGGCGAGATTGTGGACGGCAAGATCTACGGCCGCGCCACGGCGGTGAGCAAGTGCGACATCGCCAACTTCACCTTCGCTATTCGCGCGCTTGAATCGCTGGGCGCCCCGCTCAACGGCGGCGTGGAACTGCACGTGACCTACGACGAGGAATACGGCGGCGAAGTGGGCCCCGACTGGCTGCTGAAAAAAGGCCTGACCAAGCCCGACCTGATGATTGCCGCCGGCTTCAGCTACCAGGTGGTGGTGGCCCACAACGGCTGCCTGCAGCTGGAAGTGACCGTGCACGGTGACATGGCGCACGCCGCCATTCCCGACAGCGGCACCGACGCGCTGCAGGGCGCGGTGCACATCCTCAACGCGCTGTACGCACTCAATGCCGACTACCTGAAGATCACGTCGAGCGTCGAAGGCATCACCCACCCCTACCTCAACGTGGGCCAGATCAGCGGCGGCACCAACACCAACGTGATCCCCGGCAAGGTGGTGCTCAAGGTGGACCGCCGCATGATCCCCGAGGAAGACCCGGCCGAGGTGGAAGCGGCCCTGCGCCGCACCATCGCCGAAGCCGCCGCGAGCTTCCAGCCGCCGCGAGGTGGCAACGCGATCAGCGTGGACGTGAAGCGCATCCTGCTGGCACGCGCGCTCAAGCCCCTGCCCGGCAACCGGCCGCTGGTCGAAGCGATCCAGAAGCACGGTCAGGCCGTGTTCGGCGAAACCATTCCGGCCGTGGGCACGCCGCTCTACACCGACGTGCGCATCTACGGCGAACACGGCATCCCGGGCGTGATCTACGGCGCCGGCCCGCGCACGGTGCGCGAATCCAACGCCAAACGCGCCGACGAAAACCTGGACCTGCAAGACCTGCGCCGGGCGACCAAGGTGGTGGCGCGCACGCTGCTGGACTTGTTGACGCCCGCCTGAACGGCAGACTGAAACCTTCATGGCGCTGGCAGCCCGGCTTGGCCTTGTTCAGGCCTGAGGGTGCAGGTGCCATGTCAAAATGATTTCCCCGAAGGAGACCCGACATGACACCCGCCGAACAAGCTTTGCGCGACGCCGCGCTCGACTACCACCGCTCGCCCAACAAGGGCAAGATTTCTGTCAACCCGACCAAGCCGCTGTCCAACCAGCGCGACCTGTCGCTGGCCTATTCGCCGGGGGTGGCTTACCCCTGCCTGGCGATTGAAAAAGACCCGACGCTGGCGGCCGAGTACACCAGCCGGGGCAACCTGGTGGGTGTGATCACCAACGGCACGGCGGTGCTGGGCCTGGGCGACATTGGCCCGCTGGCAAGCAAGCCGGTGATGGAGGGCAAGGGCTGCCTGTTCAAGAAGTTCGCCGGCATTGACGTGTTCGACATTGAGCTGGACGAGCGCGATCCGGACAAACTGGTGGAGATCATTGCCGCGCTGGAACCCACGCTGGGCGGTATCAATCTGGAAGACATCAAGGCGCCGGAGTGCTTCTACATTGAGAAGAAGCTGCGCGAGCGCATGGGCATTCCGGTGTTTCACGACGACCAGCACGGTACGGCCATCATTTCGGCCGCTGCGCTGCTCAACGGCCTGGAGCTGGTGAACAAGCCGATTGGCGAGGTGAAGCTGGCGGTGTCTGGCGCAGGCGCGGCGGCGCTGGCTTGCCTGGACGTGATGGTGGGCCTGGGCATGGCCCCGGCCAACATTTTTGTGTGTGACTCCAAGGGCGTGATTTACGAGGGCCGCCCCGGTGGGTACGACGAGTCCAAGGCCCGTTACGCCCAAAAGACCGACAAGCGCACGCTGGCCGACGCGGTGAACGGCGCCGACGTGTTCCTGGGCTGCTCGGCCCCGGGCGTGATGACGGCGGAGATGGTGAAAACCATGGCGCCCAGGCCCATTATTTTGGCGCTGGCCAACCCCGAGCCCGAGATTCGGCCCGAGCTGGCGAAGGCGGTGCGGCCCGACTGCATCATCGCCACCGGCCGAAGCGACTACCCGAACCAGGTCAACAACGTCTTGTGTTTCCCGTACATCTTCCGGGGCGCCCTGGACTGCGGCGCCACCAAGATCACCGAAGAAATGAAGCTGGCCTGCGTGCGCCAGATTGCCGACCTGGCCAAAAGCGAAACCAGCGACGAAGTGGCCAGCGCCTACGCCGGGCAAGACCTGGTGTTTGGCCCGGACTATTTGATTCCCAAGCCGTTTGACTCGCGCCTGATTTTGCGCATCGCGCCCGCCGTGGCGCAGGCCGCGGCCGACTCGGGTGTGGCCACGCGGCCCATCACCGACATGGACGCGTACAAGCAAACGCTGTCGCGTTTTGTGTACCAGACCGGCATCTTGATGCAGCCGATCTTCAACGCCGCCAAGGCCGTGCCGCCCCAAGCCAAGCGCGTGGCCTATGCCGACGGTGAAGACGAGCGCGCGCTGCGCGCCGCGCAAATGGCGATTGACGAGCAAGTGGCCCGCCCGATCTTGATCGGCCGCCCCTCGGTGATTGCCGCGCGCATTGAAAAGGCGGGCTTGCGCATGCGCCTGGGTGTGGACGTGGAGAACGTGAACCCCGAAGACGACCCGCGCTTTCGGCAGTACTGGGAGCACTACCACAAGCTCATGGGCCGCAACGGCGCCACGCCCGAAGTGGCCAAGGCCGCGGTGCGCCGCTCCAACACCATCATCGGCTCGCTCATGGTGTCGTTGGGTGAAGCTGACGCGCTTATTTGTGGCCTGGTGGGCAGCTACATGACGCACCTGGAGCGCATTGACAGCATCTTGGGCAAGAAGGCGGGCGTGAGCAACTACGCTGCGGTGAATGCGCTCATGACCGACCGTGGCGCCCTGTTCATTGCCGACACGTATGTGAACGAAGACCCGAACGCCGAGCAGCTGGCCGAGATTGCCTGGATGGCCGCGCAGGAAGTGCAGCGCTTTGGCCTGCCGCCCAAGGTGGCATTTTTGTCGCACTCCAGCTATGGGTCGAGCAAGCGGGCGTCGGCCAAAAAAATGCGGGCCGCGCGCGACATTTTTGCCGCCCAGCACCCTGAAATTGAGTGCGACGGCGAGCTGCATGGCGACGCCGCGCTGCAAGAAGAAATTCGCACCAGCTACCTGGCCGAAACCACGCTCAGCGGCTCGGCCAACCTGCTGATCTGCCCCAACCTGGACTCGGCCAACATTTTGTACAACGTGTTGAAAACCACCACCAGCGGTGGCGTGACGGTGGGCCCGGTGCTGATGGGTGCGGCCGCCACGGCTTACATCCTCACGCCGGCGGCCACGGTGCGCCGGGTGCTGAACATGACGGCGCTGGCCGCTGCCAACGCGCTGCGCTGAGTCGTTTCAGCCTCGCACCACAAGGGACGCTTCGGCGTCCCTTTTTTTACTTTTTGCTGACCTCTTGTCGCGATAAAAGGGTGCGATTGCCGGGTTTCTCCCTATGCGCCCCGCATTCAATCGTACACATCATCTGTATACAGTTTTGCACACGAAGCCGCTGCATCCTGCACGGTTAACCGCAAACACTGCCCATCCATTCGCTTCGTCGCTTGAGGAGACTTCCCATGACAACAACCGTTCATCCTGTGGACGAGGTTTTGCCCACCGGCAAGCTCACGGCCCTGGGCCTTCAGCATGTGCTGGTGATGTATGCGGGCGCCGTTGCGGTGCCGCTGATCGTGGGCCGCGCGCTCAAGCTCAGTCCCGAGCAAGTGGCCATGCTGATTTCGGCCGATCTGTTTTGCTGCGGCATCGTCACGCTGATCCAGTCGCTCGGCGCCACGCAGTGGTTCGGCATCAAGCTGCCGGTGATGATGGGCGTGACGTTTGCGTCGGTCGCCCCCATGGTGGCCATGGCCAACAACAACCCCGGCACGCAGGGCGCGGGCCTGATCTTTGGCGCCATCATCGGTGCGGGTGCCATCTCGATACTCATCGCACCCATCGTCAGCCGCATGCTGCGGTTCTTCCCGCCGGTGGTCACCGGCACCATCATTGCGGTCATTGGTATCAGCCTCATGCGGGTCGGTATCAACTGGATCTTTGGCAACCCCTTCGGCCCCACCGCCCCCAGCATTCCCAGCCCGGAACACCTGGCCTGGCTGGAAGCTGCCAAGCAGGCTTCCGCCAGCGGTGCCGTGCCACCGGTGCCCCAGGGCATGAACATCGTGGGCACGGTGCCCAACCCGAAATACGCCCAGCTGTCGCACATCGGCATCGCCGCCATCGTGCTCGCTTCCATCCTGCTGATCGCCAAGTACGCCAAGGGCTTCATTGCCAACATCTCGGTGTTGCTCGGCATCATCGTGGGCGGTGTGGTGGCCACGGCCGCCGGCCTGATGAACTTCGACAAAGTGGCCAAGGCCGGCTGGTTCGATCTGGTGTTGCCCTTCGAGATTGCAGCCCCCATCTTTGACCCCATCCTGATCTTGACCATGACGCTGGTCATGATCGTGGTGATGATCGAGTCCACCGGCATGTTCCTCGCGCTGGGCGACCTGACCGGCAAAAAGATCGACCAGAAAATGCTGACCGCCGGCCTGCGCACCGACGGCCTGGGCACGCTGATCGGCGGCATCTTCAACACCTTCCCCTACACCAGCTTCTCGCAAAACGTGGGTCTGGTTGGCGTGACCAGTGTGAAGAGCCGGTGGGTGTGCGTGGCCGGTGGCGTGATCCTGATCGTGCTGGGTCTGCTGCCCAAAATGGCGGCGCTGGTTGAGTCGCTGCCCACCTTTGTGCTGGGCGGCGCGGGTCTGGTGATGTTCGGCATGGTGGCCGCCACCGGCATCCGCATCTTGGCAGCCGTGGACTACAAGAGCAACCGCAACAACCTGTTCATCGTCGCCATCTCCATCGGCATGGGCATGATTCCGCTGATTGCACCCAAGTACCTGCAGTGGATGCCACACGCCATTCACCCGCTGATCGAGTCGGGCATCTTGCTGGCGTCGCTCAGCGCCGTGCTGCTCAACCTGTATTTCAACGGCGGCAAGGGCGATGCCTCGGCTGCGGTTGAAGCCGCCAAGCAAGCCGACGCGCACTGAGCGCCAGCCCCTGCGCGCAGACCCCAGCGGGGTCTGCCTCTTTTAAAAAGGCCCCTCGTGGGCCTTTTTGCATGGTGCATGCACACACAGCAACGGACAAAAAACGCACATGTTTGGTGCGGCATGGTGCAAAAACGCACCATCTAGGGTTAGCCATGATGACGACCGGTTGGCGCCGAAGAACAATGTGTATACACATTCTGTGCTCAAACTGCGGGAGCGCACCGCAGCAAACGCTGGCTTGAACCAAAAGCTGGCACCGATATTGCTGTGGTTTTTGTACCCGCGGAACCGCCGCATTGCCACACCCCACCCCGTCAGCCCACTGGAGACCCCATGAACAAGCGCCACTTCTTGCAAACCACCGCCGCACTGGCCGCCGCTGCCGCTTTTGGTGGTGCCCATGCCCAAACCGCCTTGAAGTTTCAGCTCGACTGGCGCTTTGAAGGCCCCGCCGCTTTGTTTCTGCAGCCCGCAGCCAAGGGCTATTTCAAGGCCGCCGGGCTGGACGTGACCATTGATTCCGGCAACGGCTCGGGCGGCACGGTGACGCGCGTGGCCTCGGGCACCTACGACCTGGGTTTTGCCGACATGGCCGCGCTGATGGAATTCCACGCCAACAACCCGGACGCGCCCAACAAACCCGTGGCCGTGATGATGGTCTACAACAACACGCCTGCGGCGGTGCTGGCCTTGAAGAAAAGCGGTATCACCAAGCCCGCCGACCTGAGCGGCAAGAAGCTGGGCGCGCCCGTGTTTGACGCGGGCCGCAAGGCGTTCCCCATCTTCCAGAAGGCCAACAACGTGAGCAACGTGGCCTGGACTTCGATGGACCCACCGCTGCGCGAAACCATGTTGGTGCGCGGTGACATCGACGCCATCACCGGTTTCGGCTTCACCTCGCTGCTGAACCTGGAGGCGCGCGGCGTCAAGGCCGAGGATGTGGTGATGATGCCGTACGCCGACAACGGCGTGAAGCTCTACGGCAACGCCATCATCGCCAGCCCCAAGCTGATCAAGGAAAACCCGGCGGCGGTGAAAGCGTTCCTCGCGGCTTTCGCCAAAGGCGCCAAAGAAGTGATGGCAGACCCGGCCGGCAGCATTGCCACCGTGAAAGCGCGCGACGGCATCATCAACGTGGCGCTGGAAACCCGCCGCCTGCAACTGGCCATTGACTCCGTGGTGGCCAGCCCCGATGCGCGCAAGGAAGGTTTCGGCCAGGTCAACCCGGGCCGCCTTTCGCTGATGGCCTCGCAGGTGTCTGACGCCTACGCCACCAAGACCCGCATCAACCCGGCCGCCATCTGGGACGGCTCCATGCTGCCGCCGGCCGCTGCGCTCAACGTCTTGCCGGCTGCGAAGAAGTAACACGCACAACGCTTTTTTTCTGGCCTGGGCCAGCGGCCCTTCGTCGGGCGCTGGTCTTTTTTTCAGGACTTTTCCCATGCGAGAAACCCCCACCGCAGCCGCGGCCAGCGACAAGCCCTTTGTTGAATTCGACCAGGTCTGGCTGGCTTACAACGACGAGCTGCTGGCCAAAAACACCTTCGCGGTGGAAGACATCAACCTCAAGGTGCGGCAGGGCGAATTCATCGCCATCGTCGGCCCGTCGGGCTGTGGCAAGTCCACCTTCATGAAGCTCACCACCGGCCTGAAGATGCCCAGCATGGGCAAAATCACCATCGACGGCCAGCCGGTCACCGGCCCGCTCAAGATTTCGGGCATGGCTTTTCAGGCGCCTTCGCTGCTGCCCTGGCGCACCACGCTGGACAACGTGCTGCTGCCACTGGAAATTGTGGAGCCGTTTCGCAGCCAGTTCAAAGACCGCCGCAAGGAGTTTGAAGAGCGTGCCAGCCGCCTCCTGGCCAGCGTGGGCCTGGGCGGCATGGAAAAAAAGTTTCCCTGGGAACTCTCGGGCGGCATGCAGCAGCGCGCCAGCATCTGCCGCGCGCTGATCCACGAGCCCAAGATGCTGCTGCTGGACGAGCCGTTTGGCGCGCTCGATGCGTTCACGCGCGAAGAGCTGTGGTGCACGCTGCGCGACCTGTGGGAAGCGCAAAAATTCAACGTGATTCTGGTGACGCACGACCTGCGCGAGAGCGTGTTTCTGGCCGACACGGTGTATTGCATGAGCCGCAGCCCAGGGCGGTTTGTGGTGAAGCGAGAGATCGACATTCCACGCACGCGCGATCTGGAAGTGACCTACACGCCGCACTTCACCGACATCGTGCATGAGCTGCGCGGCCATATTGGTGCCATGCGAAAAGCCGGCACGCCAATGAGCCAATGACCCCCCGCGCCGGCCTTTGGCCGTCACCCCCCCCAGGGGGCAACACCAGCGGCCCGGCAAAGCCGGTTCCGCGGTGTTCCCGGTTGAATACCTCAAGGAACTCTCGCCATGAACAAAAAACAAGTCGAGCGCTGGTCGCCCTTTCTGCTGCTGGTCGCGATCATCGTGATCTGGGAAGTTATCACCCGCGGCTTTGGTGTCTCGGAATTCATCTTCCCCAGCCCGTCGCGCATCTGGGAACAGACGCTGGAGCACAAGACCACCATCCTGGGCCACGCCTGGCGCACCTACTGGGTGACGATGGCAGGCTTTGGCATTGCCATCGTGGTGGGTGTGCTGCTGGGCTTTTTGATTGGTAGCTCGCGCCTGGCTTATGCCGCCGTGTACCCGCTCATGACGGCCTTCAACGCCTTGCCCAAGGCCGCGTTTGTGCCCATTTTGGTGGTGTGGTTTGGCATTGGCGTGGGCCCGGCCATCTTGACGGCCTTCCTCATCAGCTTCTTCCCCATCATGGTCAACATTGCCACCGGCCTGGCCACGCTGGAACCGGAGCTGGAAGACGTGTTGCGGGTGCTGGGCGCCAAGCGCTGGGACGTGCTCACCAAAGTGGGCCTTCCACGCTCCATGCCCTACTTCTTCGGCTCGCTCAAGGTCGCCATCACGCTGGCATTTGTGGGCACCACGGTGTCGGAAATGACGGCATCCAACGAAGGCATTGGCTACCTGCTGATTTCGGCCGGCAGCTCCATGCAGATGGGCCTGGCCTTCAGCGGCTTGCTGGTGGTGGGTGCCATGGCCATGGCCATGTACGAGCTGTTCAGCTTCGTTGAAAAGCACACCACGGGCTGGGCACACAGAAGAGCCGAATGAACGCCGATCAGGTTTTTCGGCATCTGCGGCGCGCCAACGAGGTGGCGGTGCGTGCTGCGGGCATGGGCCGGCACCCGTTTGGTGCTTTGCTGGTGGCGCCCGACGGCGAGACGGTGCTGGCCGAGCAGGGCAACATCAACACGGTGAACCACGCCGAGTCCACCCTGGCGCGCACGGCCGCGGACAACTGGCCAGGCGCGTACCTGGCGCAGTGCACGCTGGTGACCACCTTCGAGCCTTGTGCCATGTGCACCGGCACGGTGTATTGGGCCAACATCGGGCGCATCGTTTACGGGGCGAGTGAAGAAGCGCTCTTGGCGCTCACGGGCAGCCACGAAGAGAACCCCACGCTGTCTCTGCCCTGCCGCGAGGTGCTGGCGCGCGGACAAAAGGCCGTGGAGGTGATTGGCCCGGTGCCCGAACTGGAAGGCGAGATGCTGGAGCCGCACCGGGGTTTCTGGGTTTCGCGCTGACGGGGTGAGCCGCGGGAACCCGCGCCCCCGCTCAAGTTCGCGGCGCAAGGGTCGAAAAATTGGGCAACCACTGGCACGGTGCGCCTGTGCCGCGCAGGCGCCCAGAGCATGGTATTTGCCCATGAACGCACCCGACCGCCTCTTCACAAAACCCGCGCCACCCGCCCCGGCAGAGCCCTTGCAAGCCTGGCAACAGCGCCTGGCCAACGTGCGCCTGCCGCTGCTCAGTTCGCCGCCGGCCATTCAGCGCATGCTCGGCAGTCGGCTGAGCGTTCGCGATCTGGTGGAGCTGGTTGAGGCCGACCTGCCGCTGGCCGTGGACCTGATGCTGGCGGCCAGCACCTCGCTGCGCCGCAGCGGCAAACCGCTACAGGGCTTGCAACACGCGGTGAATCTGCTGGGGGTTGAACGGGTGCAAAGCCGGGTGCGCACACTGCAAAACGACCGCCTCGACCTTGCACAACCCGGACACCGGCTGGCTCGCCAAGCCATGGCCACCAGCCGCCTGGCCTGTCTGTTCACCAACCACTGGGCGGCATGGCATGCGGGCAGCGATCCCGAAGCCTTGATATGGTCCACCGCCTTGCTCGGTGTGGTGCGCTGGAAGCTGCCCTTGGCCGCACCCGATGTGGCCACCGAGCTGGAGCGCTGGGTGGCCAGCGGGCAACGCCGCGCCACGGCCGAACGGGCCTTATTGGGCTGCACGCTGGATGCGCTCAGCAGCGCCCACCTGGGCGCACTGGGTATGGACGACGGCGCTGCGCCACACGCACACCGCGCCGTGCCGCCCAAGCTGCTGGCCCACGCAGCCCGGCTCGACTGGAGCGGGCCGGTGGCACCCGAGCTGCCCAGCCACCTGCAACGCCCATTGCGCCAGCCCGAGGTGACCTGCAGCCTGGCGCTGGGGCTGGCACAGTCGATACAGGACAGCTGGTACAGCCGGCACACCCGCTCGCTGATGGCAGCGGCAGCCGTGCACACCCAACAACCGCTGGACCGCTTGCGGGCCGAGCTGGTGCAACTGGCCCTTCACGCCAGCCATGAAACCAGCTTCAACCAGGGGCTGGTGGCACCGGCGGCGCGCCTGCTGTGGGCGCCACCCGCACCGCGTTCAGTCTGGCCCAAGGCGCAGCGCGCGGTTCAGGCCCAAGCACAGGTCGCCACAAGCTTGGCACCACAGCAAAGCACAGCCGCCTACCAACAGCGCTGCCAACAAGGGCAACACAGCGACCTTCGCGTACTCATGAAAGACACGGTGGACACGCTGGAAAAGCAGCTGGGGCTGCAGCGCTGCGCCCTGTTTCTGAAAGCGGCGGGCAGCGACCAGCTGAACTGCCCTGTGGCCCAGGGCTTTGGCGCAGCGCTCACCGCGCGCGGTCTGACCCTGCCCGCGGGCAACACCCATCTGCTGGCCAGGCTGTTGAAACAGCGCTCGGCGTCCTTGTGCGTCACAGCCGCTCAGGTACCTGCTGCCCGCCAGCAACTGCCCCCCGCGCTGGCGCCGCTGTTGCTGGCTTCGGGCGTGGCGCTGGGCACGGTCGACATGGAACAGCAGCCCATGGGCATCTGGTGGGCCGACACGGGAGAGGCCGAACACGCGCTGGACGGCGCCCGCTACGCAGCGTTTCAACAACTGGTGCGCGGCTTTGGCACGGCCTTCACCCGGCTGGCCAAAGCCCGCAAGCCAGCGCGATAAGGGCCACCCAGCGCTGCGGCAGGGCCGCCTGGCCCCGTAAACTCCAGCCATGCCCTGGCACGCCCAACTCCAACTCCACTACCGCCTTGAAGCCCAGCGCACCGTGCTGCACCACCAGCACAACGGGCCGCTGAGCATCTTGAAAAGCCTCTACCCCGAAGGCGACGCCATCTGCCACAACGTGATCATCCACCCGCCGGGTGGGCTGGTGGGCGGGGATGTGCTGGACGTGTCGCTGCGGGTCGAAGCCGGCGCCCACGCGCTGGTGAGCACCCCCGGTGCCACCCGGTTTTATGCCACCGACAACGCCGTGGCCACGCAGCAGGTGCACATACAGCTGGGCACTGGCGCGCGCCTGGAATGGCTGCCGCTGGAGGCCATTGCCTACCCCGGCTGCCAGGCCCGCAACACCGTGCAGGCCACCCTGGGCGAGGGTGCCGAATGGCTGGGCTGGGACGTCACCGCGCTGGGCCTGCCCAGCGCCGGCCAGCCCTTTGACACCGGCCACTTCAGCCAGCGCCTGGAAGTTCCCGGCCTGTGGCTGGAACAAGCCCAGCTGGACGCGAGCGACACCCGGTTGCTCAATTCCCCCTTGGGCCTGGACGGCCAGCGCTGCCTGGGCACGATGTGGCTGGCCTGCGGCACCGCGCTCACCCGCGAGCGCCGCGAGCACCTGCTGGACACGGTGCGCAGCGTGCTCGCCACCGCACCCGCCCAGGTGCAGGCTGGCGCCACCTGCCCCAACCCCAACATGCTGGTGTTGCGCGCCGTGGCGCCCTTGGTCGAGCCGCTGATGGCGCTATTTCAACAGGTCTGGGCCGAACTCAGGCCCGCCGCCTGGGGCCTGACCAACACACCGCCGCGCATCTGGCGCGTGTGACGCCTCGCGGTGGCCACGCCGGGGCGAAATAGCCGGTGCTTTGCCCCGTTGTTTGCGGGTTTGGCGGTGGCCTGGGGTGCGCAAAATGGGGATAACCTAACGGAACCCACCCAACACAGCCCCTCGCACGCCCGCGCATGATCGATTCCACCACCGACCTCAGTGACGCCCGCGCGCTGGTGATTGACGGCAGCCCACAGTCGCGTTCGACCCTGGTGGCCCAACTGCGCCAGTTCGGCATGGGCACGGTGGCGCAGTGCCCCCGCCTGGTGGACGCCCGGCGCAAGCTGGAAATCGGCACTTTTGACGTGGTGGTGTGCGAGCACTACTTTGAACGCGAGCTGATCACGGGCCAGGACCTGCTGGACGACCTGCGCCGCAACCACCTGCTGCCGTTCTACACGGTGTTCATCCTCATTTCGTCCGAAGCCACCTACGGCATGGTGGCCGAAGCGGCAGAGTCGGCGCTGGACGCCTACGTGATCCGACCCTTCAAAGCATCGGCACTGGCAGAGCGCATTTTTTTGGCCCGCTTGCGCAAACGCACGCTGGAAAACATCTTCACCGCCATCGACGCGCAAGACTACGAACTCGCCACCCGGCTGTGCCAGGAGCGTTTTGAATCGCGCCAGCCCTACTGGCTGTATGCCGCGCGCATTGGTGCCGAACTGCTCTTGCGCGCCGGGCGCGTGGCCGACGCGCAGAAGCTCTACGAAGCCGTGGTGGAAGCCAAAACCCTGCCCTGGGCCCGCCTGGGCGTGGCCCGCACCCAGCTGGACGCGGGCTACCCGCTGCGCGCCGCGACCACGCTGGAAGCCCTGATACAAGCCGACCCCGGGTGCGCGGACGCCTACGACCTGATGGGGCGCGCGCAGTTTGAGCAAGGCAACTTTGACAACGCCCTGGCCACCTTCACCATGGCGGCCAAGCTCACGCCGTCTTCGGTCAAGCGCTTGCTTCGCCAGGGCATGATGGCCTACTACGCCGGCGAACGCGACAAGGGCATTGAGATACTGGACCGTGCCGCCCGCATCGGCCTGGAATCCAAGCTCTTTGACCCGCAAGCGCTGGTGCTGCTGGCCTTTGCCCGGCTCACCAACGACGACCAGCGTGGCCTGTTGCGCTGCGCCGAACAGCTGATGCGGCTGCGCGACCGCGAGGAGGACAGCGAGCGGCTGCAGCGCCTGCTGGATGTGGTGCAGACCATCCAGCTGCTGCAGGAATACCAGACCGCGCGCGTGCTCGAAGAGGTGCGGCGCATGGCCAAAACGATCAGCGAGCCCAGCTTCGACTTTGAAGCCGCCTGCAACCTGCTGGCGCTGATGACCGAGCTGGCGAACCGCTCGATACAGCTCTACGAGGTGGACGCGGCCGTGGACACCATGGGCCTGCGCTTTTGCACCAGCAAGGCCCTGACCGAACTGCTGGCCTGCGCCGCCGCAGGCCGCACCGAATTTGCCAACCGCATCCGAGCGGCGCACGCCCAGGTGCTCAAAATGTCCGAGCAGGCCATGACGCACAACCTCAAGGGCGACCACCGCGGCACCGTGGTGATGCTACTGGAAAGCGCACAAGCCACGTTGAACGGCAAGCTGATCGAGTCGGCCTACCAGGTGCTTCAGCGCTACGGTGAGCGCATGGAGGACCACCCCGCGCTGGCCGAACAGGTGCAGGCCATGCGCGACCTGTACCGCAGCACCGAAGTGAATGTGGGCCTGGGTGACCAGGCGAGCAGCGCTGTGTCATCCACCGGTGTGGCCCTGCCCGCGGGCTACAAGCCCCCCAGCACCGAAGGCTTGCTGTCGCGCCAGGGCGCACCCGGCGACGAGCCCGACTAAGCCGCGCCCGGCCGCGGTTCGGCGACTTGGCAGCAGTTGCTCAGATGGCGACCAGCTGCCGAACGCCTTTTGCCTGCATCTCGCTGCCCGGCCCGCTCGCAATCACCTCGCCACGCTCCATCACCACGTAGCGGTCGGCCAGCTCCTCGGCAAAGTCGTAGTACTGCTCCACCAGCACGATGCCCATGTTGCCCCGGTCGGCCAGCATGCGGATGACCTTGCCAATGTCTTTGATGATGTTGGGCTGAATGCCCTCGGTGGGCTCGTCCAGGATCAGCAACTTGGGGCCAGCGGCCAGCGCGCGCGCAATGGCCAGTTGCTGCTGCTGCCCGCCCGACAGGTCGCCGCCGCGGCGGCCCAGCATCTGCTTGAGCACCGGAAACAGCTCAAACAACTCGGCCGGAATGGGTGTGTTGCCCTTTTTGTAGGCCAGTCCCATGAGCAGGTTTTCTTCCACCGTGAGGCGGCCAAAAATTTCCCGCCCCTGCGGCACAAAACCCACGCCCATGCGGGCGCGCTCGTAAGGCGTGGTTTTTTCGATGGCCACGCCGTCCAGCAGGATGCTGCCGCTCTTGATGGGCACCAGGCCCATGAGCGATTTGAGCAACGTGGTCTTGCCCACGCCGTTGCGGCCCAGCACGACGGTGACCTTGCCGAGTTCGGCGGTGAGGTTGACGTTGCGCAGGATGTGGCTGCCGCCGTAGTACTGGTTGACTTGTTTGACTTCTAGCAGGCTCATGGCTTTCTCCGGCTTGAGGGTTTGACCGGGTCTCGCCCCGGCGGGCGCCTTACTTTTCTTTGCTTCGCCAAAGAAAAGTAAGCAAAAGAAAGGCGAGCCGGATGCGCTGTCCCTGCGCTGCGCTTCGGGCACGCTGCGTTGCTCGGTCCGGGCGGGGTCGGGCTGAACTCGCTGCGCTCAGACAACGCCCGCCCTGATCCGCCCAGACCTGCGCTACTCGCCAGCGCATGACGGCGGGGTGCGGGTGCGGATGCGGATGCGGGTGCGGGTGCGGGTGCACTTCCTTCGGCTGCATGGCTGGCGTGGCCCTCACCCCTGCCCTCTCCCAGAGGGAGAGGGAGAAAGGCACGCTCGCCGGGAGGGCGCCGGGCTCCCGTTCCCGTTCCCGTTCCCGTTCCCGTTCCCGTTCCCGTTCCCGTTCCCGTTCCCGCATTCATGCTGTGCCGTGTGGCCGGGCTGAGCAGCGCAGGGGCGAGCGGATCAGGGCGGGCGTTGTTTGAGCCGAAGGCGAGTTCAGCCCGACCCCGCTCGAACCGAGCAGCGCAAGGAACCGCGCAGCGGCCCGGACTTCGGCTCGCCTTTCTTTTGCTCACTTTTCTTTGGCGAAGCAAAGAAAAGTGAGTCGCCCGCCGGGGCGAGACCCGGCACGCCGCGAAAGCCGAAACATTCACCAAAGAAGCCAATTCAGCGACCAAGATAAACCTCAATCACCCGCTCATCCCCCTGCACCTCATCCAACGTCCCCTCAGCCAACACCGCGCCATCACACAACACCGTCACCTTCTCAGAAATAGCGCGGATGAAGCTCATGTCGTGCTCCACCACCATCAGCGAGTGTTTGCCTTTCAGCGACAAAAACAGCTCGGCGGTGCGCGCAGTCTCCTCATCCGTCATGCCGGCCACCGGCTCGTCCAGCAGCAACAGCTTGGGTTCTTGCATCAGCAGCATGCCAATTTCAAGCCACTGCTTTTGCCCATGGCTCAGCAAGCCCGCTTGCCGACCGGCGCTGTCCAGCAGGTGGATGGTTTGCAGCACCTCGCCCAGGCGGTCTTTCTCTAGCCCGGTAAGTTTGAACACCATGCTGTGGCGCACGCGCTTGTCGGTGGCCAGCGCCAGTTCCAGGTTTTCAAACACGCTGAGTTGCTCAAATACCGTGGGCTTTTGGAACTTGCGGCCAATGCCGAGTGCGGCAATCTCGGCTTCGCGGTAACGCAGCAAATCAAGGGTGCTGCCAAAAAACACCTGGCCCGCGTCCGGCTTGGTCTTGCCGGTGATGATGTCCATCATCGTGGTCTTGCCCGCACCGTTGGGGCCGATGATGCAGCGCAGCTCACCGGGCGCGATGTCCAGGCTCAGGCCGTTGATGGCCTTGAAACCGTCGAAGCTCACATGCACGTCTTCTAAATAGAGGATGCGGCCGTGCGTGGTGTCCACGGCGCCGGGTGTGTGCACGCGGCCATAGCCCGCGCTGCGGCCACCCGATTCGGTCTGGCCCTGCGCGGCCACTGCGGCGACTTTTTCATAGCGCTGCGCGCCGTCTTCCATCAGGTCGGGTGTCATGCGCGCGCTCCTCTGAGTTTGCGAACCAGCCCCACCACGCCCTGCGGCATGTAGAGCGTGACCACGATGAACAGGGCACCCAGAAAATACAGCCAGTATTCGGGGAAGCTCACCGTGAGCCAGCTCTTGGCACCGTTGACAATGAAAGCGCCGATGATGGGGCCGATGAGCGTGGCGCGCCCGCCCACGGCGGCCCAGATGGCGATTTCAATGCTGGCAGCCGTGCTCATTTCGCCGGGGTTGATGATGCCCACCTGCGGCACATACAGCGCACCCGCCACGCCACACATCACCGCCGAAATGGTCCAGATGGTGAGCTTGTAGGGCAGCGGGTTGTAGCCGCAAAACATGACACGGCTCTCGGCGTCGCGCACCGCCTGCAACACGCGGCCAAACTTGCTGTTGACCAGCCAGCGCGCCCACAAAAAGAAGCCCAGCAACGTGAGGCCGGTGATGACAAACAGCGCCATGCGCATCTCTTGCGTGGCCAGCGGCATACCCAGAATGCGTTTGAAGTCGGTGAAGCCGTTGTTGCCACCCAGGCCGGTTTCGTTGCGAAAGAACAGCAGCAGCGCGGCGAAGGTCAGCGCCTGCGTGATGATGGAGAAGTACACGCCCTTGATGCGCGAGCGGAAAGCGAAGTAGCCGAACACGAAGGCCACCACCCCGGGCACCAGCACGATCAACAACAACGTGGCGATGAAGCTGTCGCTCAGCGCCCAGTGCCAGGGCAGCTCTTTCCAGTCCAGAAACACCATGAAGTCGGGCAGCTCACTTTTGTAGTTTCCGTCGGTACCGATCTGGCGCATGAGGTACATGCCCATCACGTAGCCACCGAGCGCAAAAAACAGGCCGTGGCCCAAGCTCAGAATGCCGGTGTAGCCCCAGATCAGGTCCATGGCCAACGCGCAGATGGCGTAGCACATGATCTTGCCCAGCAGACCGACCATGTAGTCGCTCAGGTGGAACACGCTGCTCTCGGGCACCAGCAGGTTGAGGGTGGGCGCCACGGCACAGACCACCAGCAGCGCAACCAGCGCACCGCTCCAGCCGGTGCGGGTCAGCAGGGGGCCAGCTTGAGGCAGTGTGACAGGAGAAACCACGTCCGTTCGGGCCGAGCTTGTCGAAGCCCTTGCGAGCCCGTCGACAGGCTCAGGGCGAACGGGTGCTTGTGTTGTTGTGGTCATGGTGTTCATGCTTCCGCACTGCGGCCTTTCATCGCGAAAATCCCCTGCGGCCGTTTTTGTATGAACACGATGATGAAGACCAGCACCGCGATCTTGGCCAGCACCGCACCGGCCCAGCCTTCAAGAAACTTGTTGAGCACACCCAGACCGAGTGCGGCGTACACCGTGCCGGCGAGCTGGCCCACGCCGCCGAGCACCACCACCATGAACGAGTCCACGATGTAGCTCTGGCCCAGGTCGGGGCCCACGTTGCCGATCTGGCTCAGCGCGCAACCAGCCAGGCCGGCAATGCCCGAACCCAGCGCAAACGCATAGGTGTCGATGCGCGCGGTGTTCACGCCCATGCAGGCGGCAATGGGCCGGTTTTGCGTGACGCCGCGCACAAACAGGCCCAGCCGCGTGCGGGTGATCATGAGCGTCACGCCCACCAGCACGGCGGCCGCAAAGGCGATGATGATGATGCGGTTCCACGGCAGCGTGAGGTTGCCCATGAGGGTGATGCTGCCGCTCATCCAGCTGGGGTTTTCCACACCCACGTTTTGCGCGCCAAACAGCGTGCGCACACCCTGCATCAGCACCAGGCTGATGCCCCAGGTGGCCAGCAGCGTTTCCAGCGGGCGGCCATACAGGAAGCGGATCACCGTGCGCTCCATGGCCGCGCCCACCAGCGCAGAAGTAATGAACGCAATCGGCAAGGCCACCAGCAAATACCAGTCGAACAAGCCCGGCAGCGACTCCCGAAAAAACGACTGCACCAGCCAGGTGGCGTAGGCGCCGATCATGATCAGCTCGCCGTGGGCCATGTTGATGACACCCATGAGCCCGTAGGTGATGGCCAGGCCCAGGGCAGCCAGCAGCAAGATGCTGCCCAGGCTGACGCCTGTAAAAGCTTGGGCCAGCGCGCTGCTGATGGACAGCGAGCGCTCCAATGAGGCCAGAGAAGCCTTCAGCGCAGTTTTTACAGCCGGGCTTTCTTCGGTTTCCATGCGCTGCACCAGCAGAGGCCGCACGATGGCCTGGCGGGCTTCGCCCAACTTTTGGGCAGCACCCAGGCGCTGC
Source organism: Hydrogenophaga sp. LT287 (assembly GCF_055702805.1). Classification (NCBI taxonomy): domain Bacteria; kingdom Pseudomonadati; phylum Pseudomonadota; class Betaproteobacteria; order Burkholderiales; family Comamonadaceae; genus Hydrogenophaga; species Hydrogenophaga sp. LT287. Next base: position 284,470 of record NZ_JBVPZC010000002.1, read on the forward strand.
GTTTCGTCGTCGCTGGTCAGCAGCACCGCCGCCTGTGCCAGTTCCAGCATCTGGCGTGCCTGCGGGTCCAGCTCGCCGGCCAGCGCTTTGTCGATCAGCGGCAACTGGGCAGCGTCGGGTTCGTCAAACGCGTTGCGCTGAAGGCTCTTGGCGGCCTCGCGCTGGCGCTCCGGTGTCGCGCCAAACAGGTCCATGCCAGCCAACGCGGTTTCCATCGCGCTGCGCATGCGGTTGTTGATCATCACGTCTTCAGCGGCGTCGGGCAGCGTGGCCAGCAGCTCGCCGGTCACGGCGTCCACAGCGCCTTCGCCCTGAACGATGAGCACACGCTCACCGTCCACACGCACGCTTTCGTCGGCCATGGCCTGGATGAGGGCAGACGCTTTGGGGTCGGGCTCGGTGGCCAGCCGGTTCAGGGTGGTGATGCGGTCGTCCGTGTCGCCGGCGACCAGGGCCAGGGCGTCGGCGGGCGTGAGGGCGTGGGCGGGCAGGCTGCACAGCAGCCACAGCGCACACAGCGTTCGCAACAACCAGGTATTCAGGGTGGGACGCATGGGTCCGTCTTTCAAATGTGCCGGGGCATTCGGGTCAAGGTGCGGGCGCGGCCCCATGGCTGCGCCCGCACGGGTCAAAGGCTGGCGGCGCTCACTTCACCATGGGCACGTTTTTCTTGCCCTTGTTTTCAGCGATGTAATCGCTCCAGGGGTCGGCCACCACGGGGCCCGGCGTTTTCCACACCACGTTGAACTGACCGTCGGCGCGAATCTCACCAATGAAGACCGGCTTGTGCAGGTGGTGGTTTTCCTTGTCCATGGTGGACGTGAAGCCACCCGGTGCCTTGAAGGTCTGGCCGGCCATGGCGGCGATCACCTTGTCGGTGTCGGTGCTCTTGGCCTTTTCAACCGCCTGCGCCCACATGTGGATGCCGATGTAGGTGGCTTCCATCGGGTCGTTGGTCAGCGGCTTGTCTTTGTGGCCGGGGATGTTCTTGGCCTTGGCGTAGTCGCTCCACTTCTTGATGAACGCGGCGTTGGTCGGGTTCTTGATGCTCATGAAGTAGTTCCAGGCGGCCAGGTGGCCCACCAGCGGCTTGGTGTCCACGCCGCGCAGCTCTTCTTCGCCCACCGAGAAGGCCACCACGGGCACGTCTTTGGCGCTCAGGCCTGCGTTGCCCAGTTCCTTGTAAAACGGCACGTTGGAGTCACCGTTGATGGTGGACACCACCGCCGTCTTTTTGCCAGCCGCTGCAAACTTCTTGATGTTGGCAATGATGGTCTGGTAGTCCGAGTGACCGAAGGGGGTGTATTCCTCCATGATGTCGGCATCGGCCACGCCCTTGCTTTTCAGGAAGGCGCGCAGGATCTTGTTGGTGGTGCGGGGGTACACATAGTCGGTGCCCAGCAACACGAAGCGCTTGGCGCTGCCGCCGTCCTTGCTCATCAGGTATTCGACCGCGGGAATGGCTTGCTGGTTGGGCGCAGCGCCGGTGTAGAACACGTTCTTGGACAGCTCTTCGCCTTCGTACTGCACGGGGTAGAACAGCAGGTTGTTCTTTTCTTCAAACACCGGCAGCACCGACTTGCGCGACACCGACGTCCAGCAGCCAAACACCGCGGCCACCTTGTCCTGGTCGATCAGCTGCTTGGCCTTTTCGGCAAACAGCGGCCAGTTGGAAGCCGGGTCCACCACCACGGGTTCGATCTTTTTGCCCAACACGCCGCCCTTGGCGTTGATCTCGTCAATGGCCATCAGGGCCACGTCTTTCAGCACGGTCTCTGAAATGGCCATCGTGCCCGATAGGCTGTGCAGCACCCCGACCTTGATGGTGCTTTGTGCGTGGGCCGGCAGGCCAAAAGCGCCCAGGGCGGCGGCCACAGACAGGGCTTTGAGGGTGAATCGACGTTGCATCATGGCGCTTCTCCAGGGGTTCTAAAAAACATCCAGTTGAGGGGGTGACTCTTGCCGCCGAACCCGACCTTTCTGGCGGTTCACAGCGGACAACTGGATGCTAGGGAGAACCCTGATCGGCGTATGTACGCCGGGTGGCGTATGCGGGGGTCCCACGGCTGAAAACTTCGCCGCGTCGGGCTGCGCCTGCTGTGGTCCAGCGCTGCCGCCGCCCCCGGTGTTCGGCTGCCATCGTTATCATGGCTCGCATAACGTCCGCCCCATGAACCATGCACACCACATCCCTTGATCTGACCCACGCGCTCAGCGCCCAAGGCCCGGTGCTGCGCGTGTTGCAGCAGCGGTTTCCTGATGCACTGGCGTTTTATGTGTTTGGCAGCCAGGCCAGTGGCCAGGCTGATGCCTTGAGCGACGTGGATCTGGCGGTCTTGCTGCCCGGTTACGCCAACGCCAACGCGCTGTGGGATACCGCTATGGAATTGGCCGCGCTGCTCAACCGGCATGTCGATCTGTTGGACCTGCGCGCAGCCAGCACGGTGATGCAGCATCAGGTGCTGACCACCGGCCAGCGCCTGTGGGGTGATGCCCTCGCCGCCGGTCTGTTCGAGTGTTTCGCGCTGACCGAAAAACTGCATCTGGACGAAGCACGCGCTGGCTTGCTGCGCGACATTGCCGAGAGAGGAAGCATTCATGGCTGACGACGTGTTGCTCAACAAGGCGGCCACCGTGGAGCGGTGTGTGGCCCGTGCGCGCGAGGAATATGCGGCCAGTCCGGACTTTGCGACCGACTTCACCCGGCAGGATGCTGCCGTGTTGAACATTCAGCGGGCTTGTGAGGCCTGCCTGGACATGGGCCAGCACCTGATTCGCCGTGACCGGCTGGGCTTGCCACAGAGTGCGCGCGATGTGTTTTCCCTGCTGGCGCAAGCGGGCTGGATGGATGCGACATTGCAAGACACCATGCAACGCATGGTGGGCTTTCGCAACATCGCGGTGCACGATGACCAGAAGTTGCTGCTCCCCATTTTGCAGCGGGTGGTGACCGTGCATCTGAACGATTTCCTCCGCTTCACCGCCGCCATCCTGAAAAAAGACAGTGCTTGAACTGACGCGCTACGCCCTCCAGATCACCCCCCGTGCTGCGGCTGCAGCAGCGGCACGCGGTTGATGGCCATGGCCGCTGCGGCGGTGCGGGTTTCGACGCCAAGCTTGGCGTAGATGCGCTCCAGGTGTTTCTTCACGGTGGCAGGGCTGGAACCCAGGATGTCGCCAATATCGCGGTTGATCTTGCCTTTGGCCACCCAGTACAACACCTCGGCTTCGCGGGCGGTGAGCGCGAAGGCGTGGGCCATGGCTTCGAGCACGCTGGCGTCGGAGGTCTCTTGCATGACGATGAGCCAGTCGCCGCCCTCGCCGGGGGCTTCGCTGCCTTCGGCGTCCTGGTCGCCCACCTGCTGGTGCAGGCGAAAGGTGAGGCGGCGCGGGCCGTTTTCCAGGGTGAGGCGCGGCGGCTCGCGCTGGGCTTGCGCTTCGCCCAGGTGGCGGCGCAGCCACTGCACCACGGCGGGTGGCGTGTGGGGCGCTTCGGTGCCGCAGTAGCGCTGCAGCAGGTCGCGCGCCAGCGGGGTTTGCCACATCAGGCGGCCGTCTTGTGCGCGCACGGTGATGGTGGCGTAGCCAAAGGCATCCAGCGCGTTGCGCGCCTGGCTGCGTTCTACCGCGCCCTGGCGCACATGGCGCGCGGTGCGCAGGTGCACGCCCATGCGCGCCATCACCTCGCGCGGCTTGATGGGCTTGGTCACGTAGTCGGCACCGCCGGCGTCGAGCGCGGCCACCAGGTGCTCGGTTTCGGTCAGCCCGGTCATGAAGATGATGGGAATGTGGGCCGTGGCGGGGTTGGCCTTGAGCCGGCGGGCCACCTCGAAGCCGTCCAGCCCGGGCATGACGGCGTCGAGCAACACCACGTCGGGCAGGGCCTGGGTGGCGCGGCGGATGGCGGCCTCACCGTCGAGCGCCACGAGCACGGTGTAGCCGGCTTCGTCCAGCGCGTCGTGCAGCGGCGCCACGTTGTCGGGCACGTCGTCCACGATGAGTACGACCAGGGCGTCGTTCAGGGTCGCGGGGTGTTCGGCGGGCGAGCGGGAGTTCATGGTATTTGGGGTGTGGCGCTGTGGGCCAGCAGGCGCTGCTCGATCACTTCAAAGCGAAACTCGCGCGCCAGGGTGCGCAGGCTCTGGGCAAAGTCGGCCTGTTCGGGGCGCTGGCGCACCCAGTCGTCGAGCCAGGTGACGATGCCTTTGTAGTAACCCAGGCGCACCAGCTCCAGCAGGGGCGCCAGTTCGGTGGGGCTGCTGGCGGCGGTCGTGGGCGGTTTCAACGCGGCCGGTGCAGCGGGTTCGGCGCTGAGCCATTGCAGCGCCAGGCGCTGAGCAAGCCAGGCCAGCAGGTCTTCACGCCGCACGGGCTTCACAAAAAAGTCTTGCGGGCGGTGACCCAGATCGTTGTCGAGCCCTTTGTCAAACGCATTGGCCGACACGATGGCCAGCGGCACCGCGACCCAGCCTGCGGCGCGCAGCCGGCGCACGGTTTCCCAGCCGTCGATGCCGGGCATGGCCAGGTCCATGAAAACCGCGTGAGGCGCGCCGGGGTCACCGGGTTGCAGGCCGTCGAGCAGGCGCAAGGCATCGAGCCCGCTGGTGGCCAGCATCACGTCAAAACCCAGCGGGGCCAGCCAGCGCTGCAGCAGTTCGCGATCGGCCTCTTCGTTGTCCACCACCAGCAGGCGCAAGCGCTCGCCGGCGTAGCCGGTCACGGCGGGTGCGGTGGCGGCGCGCGGCAGCGCCACGCCGTGCAGCTCGGGCAAAAACAGCCGCACGGTGAACACGCTGCCCACACCGGGGGTGCTGCGCACGGTCATTTCGCCGCCCATGAGGTCGGTGAGCATTTTGGCGATGGTGAGGCCCAGGCCGGTGCCGGCGCTGGGTGCCACCGCAGCGGCTTCGCCCTGGGCGCGGGCAAAGGGTTCAAACACGCGCTCCAGGTCGGCGGCGGCCATGCCGGGGCCGGTGTCGTGCACTTCAAACAGCGCCATTTCGCGCGCATGCACCACGCGCAGGCGCACCTGGCCCACGCGGGTGAACTTGACAGCGTTGCCCAGCAGGTTGATGAGGATCTGGCGCAGGCGCTTTTCGTCGGCGCGCACGGCGTCGGGCAGGCGGCTGCCGCTTTCAAACGCGAACTGCAGGCCTTTGGCCGCGGCCTGCAGCTCGAACATGCTGGCCACTTCGCGCAGGGTGTCGGCAAAGGCCATGGGTTTCACGTCGAGCGCAAGCTTGCCGGACTCGATGCGTGCAATGTCCAGCGTGCCTTCAATGAGCGAAAGCAGGTGCTCACCACCCCGGTGAATGACGCGAATGGCTTGCACGCGGTGCGGCGCCATGCCGGTGTCTTCTTGCAGCAATTGCGCGTAGCCCAGGATGCTGTTGAGCGGTGTGCGCAGCTCGTGGCTGATGGTGCTGATGTAGCGCGTCTTGGCCTGGTTGGCTTGCTCGGCGGCCTGGCGGGCGTGTTGCAGGGCTTCGTCGGTCTTGCGGTGCGAGTCAATTTCTTGCATCAGCAAACGGGTTTGCCGGTTGCTTTCTTCTTGCGCCACTTCGCGGCTTTTGTGCGCCAGCACCAGCCACCAGGCCACGGTGGCTGCAATGAGCATGAGCACGGCGTACACATGCAGAAAACCCGCGCGCAGGGCGGCGTCGATCAAGCCAGCGTCGGCCCCGGCCTGCAGCCCCTGCCCCAGGCCTTGCGCCTGCTGCTGGTACAGCAAACCCAGCACAGCGGCCAGCACCGGCGCCATCACCAGCATGATGAGCAGGTAGTGCGCCAGGCCCGCTTCCAGATACGGCCACACCCGCTGCGGCAGCACCGTACGCAACGCGCCCTGCCACTGCTCGGAGAGGCGCGCATGGGGTTTGCAGAGGTCGCCACAGCGCGCGTCCAGCGTGCAGCAGAGCGAGCAAATGTGACCCTGGTAGGCGGGGCAATGGGCCATGTCGGGCGCTTCGTAGGCGCGCTCGCAAATCACGCAGGTCTGGAGGGTGTGTCCTGCTTTTGCGCACGAGCCTCCTTGGCGGGCGCAACCGCCGCAACCGCCCGTCACACAAGCCGCCGCATCCCCATCCGCAGCGGCACGCGCAATGTAGTAGCGCCCCTGCGTGGCCCAAGCGATCAGTGGCGCCGCCACCAGCGCCGTGACCATGGCGATCACCGCCGAAAAGGCCTGAGCGCCCGCGCCCATGAGGCCCAGGTGCGCCACGATGGACAGCGCCGAGGCCAGCCCCATGGCGCCCACACCCACGGGGTTGATGTCGTACAAATGGGCACGCTTGAACTCGATGCCCTTGGGCGACCAGCCCAGCGGTTTGTTGATCACCAGGTCGGCCACCACGGCCATGATCCAGGCGATGGCGATGTTGCTGTACAGCCCCAGCACCTCGCCGAGCGCCTGAAACACATTCATCTCCATCAGCATGAAGGCGATGAACGTGTTGAACACCACCCACACCACGCGCCCGGGGTGGCTGTGGGTGAGGCGCGAAAAGAAGTTGCTCCAGGCCAGCGAGCCAGCGTAGGCGTTGGTCACGTTGATCTTGAGCTGCGACACCACCACAAACAGCGCCGTGGCCGCCACCGCCCAGCCGTAGTGCGGAAACACGTATTCGTAAGCCGCCAGGTACATCTGGTTGGGGTCTACCGCGCGGTCGGGCGGCACCATGTGGCTGATGGCCAGGTAGGCCAACAGCGCACCGCCCAGCATTTTCAGCACACCCAGCACCACCCAGCCCGGCCCGCCGGCCAGCACACCGGCCCACCAGCGCAGCGGTTTGCCCGGCGCTTGCGCGGGCATGAAGCGCAAGTAATCGGCCTGTTCACCCATTTGGGTGATGAGCGCAATGCCCACCGTGAGTGCCGCACCAAACAGGTGCCAGTCAAACGCAGCACCCGCACCCGATTCACCACCGTAGTGCACCACGTTGGCAAATGCACCAGGGTCGAGCACCGCCACCGCCACAAAGGGCACAACCATCATCACCAGCCACAGCGGTTGCGTCCACATTTGAAACCTGCTGATGGCCGACACGCCGTGTGTGACCAGCGGAATGACCACCACGGCACAAATCAGGTAGCCCCAGGCGGGGGGAATGCCGAGCGCGAGTTCCAGCGCATAGGCCATCACCGCAGCTTCCAGGGCAAAAAAGATGAAGGTGAACGAAGCGTAAATGAGCGAGGTGATGGTGGAGCCGATGTAGCCAAAACCCGCACCACGCGTGAGCAGGTCCATGTCCACGCCATAGCGCGCGGCGTAGACGCTGATGGGCAGACCCGCCGCGAAGATGATGAGCCCGGTGGCCAGGATGGCCCAGAACGCGTTGATGAAGCCGTATTGCACCAGCAGCGTGGCGCCCACCGCTTCAAGAATGAGAAACGACGCGGCCCCAAACGCGGTGTTGGCCACGCGCCATTCGCTCCACTTGCGAAAGCGCTGGGGCGTGTAGCGCAGCGCGTAATCCTCCATGGTTTCGCTGCCCACCCAATGGTTGTAGTCGCGGCGCACGCGGGTGATGCGCTGGGGCGCACTGGCGTCCGGGGCCTCGGCAACGGGGCGGGGCGAGCGGTTGGCGACGGGTTCGGGCAAAGGGGTGTTCACACCGGGTTTGTGCAGCTTTCATGCCATGCCGGGTGTGCAAGGGCACCAGAGGGCACGGGACTTGCTGGAGACCCCCCATACAAAGCCCCGATACCTGGGCGCCGCCATGGAACTGACACCCCGTGCTCAGCCGGCATGTGCGGCTGCAAGAGCCAACTATTGAGTGAAACGCAATGGAACTGACCCCTCGTGAAAAAGACAAGCTGCTGATCTTCACCGCCGCCTTGCTGGCCGAGCGCCGCCGCGCCCGGGGGCTCAAGCTCAACTACCCCGAGGCCATGGCGCTGATTTCGGCCGCTGTGATGGAAGGTGCGCGCGACGGCAAGACCGTGGCCCAACTCATGAGCGAAGGCCGCAGCGTGCTGACCCGCGCCGACGTGATGGACGGCATCGCCGAAATGATTCCCGACATCCAGGTGGAGGCCACGTTTCCCGACGGCACCAAGCTGGTGACCGTGCACCAACCGATACCGTGATACCCCCCGCGCCGCGGTATTTGACCCACCCCCGCCGCGCTGCGCGCGACCCCCTCCAGGGGGCGATGCAAGTGGCCCGGCGAAGCCGGTTCCACCGCATCCCTGGATTCAAACATTTCGCGCCGACTGCCTGCCTCTTCACTTTGGAGCCATGACATGAAATCTCTGCCCACAATCGCGGCTACCCTGGCCACCCTGCCCGCCTTCGCCCACGAAGGCCATGGTCTGTTGGGCAGCCACTGGCATGCCACCGACGCCCTGGGTTTTGTGGCAGCGGGTGCGCTGCTGGCTGTGGCCGTTTGGCTGTCAAAGAAGTGAGCTCCGCCATGATCCCCGGCGAATACTTCATTGAAGCAGGCGAGCACGCCCTGAACCCTGGCCGGCGCACCGCCACGGTGGTGGTGCAGAACACCGCCAACCGCCCGGTGCAGGTGGGTTCGCATTACCACTTTGCCGAAACCAACGCGGCGCTCAGCTTCGACCGCGTGGCCGCCCACGGCATGCGGCTGAACATTGCGGCCGGCACCGCCGTGCGCTTTGAGCCCGGCCAGCAACGCACCGTGGAGCTGGTGGACTATGCGGGCGACCGCGTGGTGATCGGCTTTCGCGGCCTCACCCAAGGAGCGCTGTGATGGCCCACATTGCTCGCAGCGCCTACGCCGACATGTACGGCCCCACCGTGGGCGACCGGGTGCGCCTGGCCGACACCGGACTGGTCATTGAGGTGGAACAAGACTTCACCCTGCGCGCCGGCGGCTACGGCGAGGAAGCCAAGTTTGGCGGCGGCAAGACCATTCGCGACGGCATGGCGCAGTCGCAGCGCACCCGCGCCGAAGGCGCCGTGGACACCGTGCTCACCAACGCCCTCATCATCGACCACTGGGGCATCGTCAAGGCCGACATTGGCCTCAAGGGCGGGCACATCGTGGCCATCGGCAAGTCGGGCAACCCCGACACCATGCCGGGTGTGGACATCGTCATTGGCCCCGGCACCGAAGTCATCAGCTGCGAGGGTGCCATCGTCACCGCGGGCGGCATTGACAGCCATATTCACTTCATCTGCCCGCAGCAGGTGGACGAGGCGCTGGCCTCGGGCATCACCACCATGCTCGGCGGCGGCACCGGCCCGGCCACCGGCACCTTTGCCACCACCTGCACGCCTGGACCCTGGCACATTGAACGCATGCTGCAAGCCGCCGACGGCCTGCCCATGAACCTGGGCTTTCTGGGCAAAGGCAACGCCAGCCAGCCCGCGCCGCTGCGCGAGCAAATTGAGGCCGGCGTGATCGGCCTGAAGCTGCACGAAGACTGGGGCAGCACACCCAGCGCCATCAGCAACTGCCTGGACGTGGCCGAAGAAACCGACACCCAGGTGGCGCTGCACTCGGACACGCTCAACGAGTCGGGTTTTGTGGAAGACACCATTGCCGCCACCAAGGGCCGCACGCTCTGCGCCTTTCACACCGAAGGCGCGGGCGGGGGCCACGCGCCCGACATTTTGCGGGTGGTGGGCGAGGCCAACTTTCTGCCCTCCAGCACCAACCCGACCATGCCCTACACGGTCAACACGCTCGACGAGCACGTGGACATGCTCATGGTGTGCCACCACCTGGACGCATCGATCCCCGAAGACCTGGCGTTTGCCGAAAGCCGCATCCGCCGCGAGACGATTGCGGCCGAAGACATCCTGCACGACATGGGCGCCATCAGCATCATGAGCAGCGACAGCCAGGCCATGGGCCGAGTCGGCGAGGTGATTCTGCGCACCTGGCAGTCGGCCGACAAAATGAAAAGCCAGCGTGGCTCGCTGGCGCCAGACAGCAACCGCAACGACAACTTCCGCGTCAAGCGCTACGTGGCCAAATACACCATCAACCCGGCCATTGCGCACGGCATGTCGCACATCATTGGCTCGCTGGAAGTGGGCAAATGGGCCGACCTGGTGGTCTGGAAGCCGGCCTTCTTTGGCGTCAAACCGGCGCTGGTGTTGAAAGGCGGCAGCATTGCGCTGGCCGCCATGGGCGACCCCAACGCCTCTATCCCCACCCCCCAACCGGTGCACTACCGGCCCATGTTTGGCGCCCTGGGCGGGGCGCTGGCCAAAGGCAGCCTCACCTTTGTGTCGCAAGCTGGTTTGGCCGCCGGCATTGGCGCGCGCTTCGGGTTGCAAAAAAACCTGGTAGCGGTGAAAGGCTGCCGCAGCGTCACCAAGACCAGCATGGTGCACAACAGCGCCCTGCCCCACATGGAGATTGACCCGCAGCGCTACACCGTGCGTGCCGACGGGGTGTTGCTGACCTGTGAGCCCGCCAGCCGGCTTTCGCTGGCGCAGCGGTACTTTCTTTTTTAACGGTTTCAGGCTCATTATTCATGCTTCAAGCGTCCAAGCTCATTCCCCAAGGCCGAGGCCTGGCCCCCGCGTTGCTGCGCCGCGCCGCACATCTGGAACTCGACTGGGATGTGCGACAAAAAAGCCGCTTTGACGCCACCGCGTCGGACGAGCGGCACGTGGGCGTGTTCTTGCCGCGCGGCACCGTGGTGCGCGGTGGCGACGTGCTGGTGACGCAAGACGGCTCGCTGCTGCGTGTGGTGGCCGCGCCGCAAGCGGTGCTGAAAATCACCCCCTGCGCCGCACACGGCAGCCCGTTTGACCTGACCCGAGCCGCCTACCACCTGGGCAACCGCCATGTGCCCATTGAGCTCAAGCCCGACCACCTGAAGATCGAACCCGACCACGTGCTGGCCGAGATGCTGCGCGCCATGCACCTCACGGTGGAGGAAGTGCGCGAACCCTTTGAACCCGAAGGCGGTGCTTACACGCCCCAAGCCGGCGGGCAAACCCACCACCATGGGCACGGGCATTCCGCTACACATGCGCACGGGCACAACACCTCAACCACCCACGCTCACGGCCATGCCCACGGCTGACCCGTTGACCCCAGGCACAGCGCGCTCGGCCTCGGGCCTGCTGCACATTTTGTGGCTGGCCTCGCCCACGCTGCCGGTGGGCGGCTTTTCGTATTCCGAAGGCCTGGAAGCCGCTGTGGAAGCCGGCCTGGTCAGCCACGAAGCCAGCGCCGCGCAGTGGCTCATCGACCAGCTGCACCTGGGCCTGGCCCGCACCGACCTGGCCGTGGTGGCCCAGGCCCTGCCCGCTTGGCAACGCGGCGACCTGGCGCGCATCCAAGCGCTCAACCAATGGGTGCTGCACACCCGCGAAACGCACGAATTTCGCCTGCAAACCGAACAAATGGGCCGGTCGCTGCTGGAATGGGCGCGCCACCTGGGCGAGCTGGGCGCCGGCGTGTTTGAGCAGCTGCAAAGCGCTGCCCTGAACCCGCCCACCTACCCCGTGGCCATGGCCTGCGCCGCCGCCCAGAGCCAGGCCAGCCACCGCGACAGCCTGCTGGGTTACGCCTTTGGCTGGGCCGAAAACATGGTGCAGGCGGCCATCAAGTCGGTGCCGCTGGGCCAAAGCGCGGGCCAGCGCATGCTGGCGCGGCTGGCCCAAGAAATACCCGCTGCGGTGGACCACGCCATGGCCCTGCCCGACCACGCCCGCCAGGCCTTCACGCCCATGCTGGCCATTTTGTCGGCCCGCCACGAAACCCAATATTCCCGCCTGTTCCGATCCTGACCCCAAGTTCACCATGACCGCTCTGCACCACATTCCCCACCGCACCAAACCCCTGCCACCATTGCGCGTGGGCATCGGCGGCCCAGTGGGCTCCGGCAAAACCACGCTGCTTGAAATGCTGTGCAAAGCCATGCGCGAGCGCTACGACCTGATCGCCATCACCAACGACATTTACACCAAGGAAGACCAGCGCCTGCTCACCGTGAGCGGCGCGCTGCCGGCCGATCGCATCATGGGCGTGGAAACCGGTGGCTGCCCGCACACCGCCATCCGCGAAGACTGCTCCATCAACCTCGAAGCCATCGACCGCATGCTGGGCGAGCACCCCAACGCCGACATCGTGTTTGTGGAGTCTGGCGGCGACAACCTGGCCGCCACCTTCAGCCCCGAGCTGAGCGACCTCACCATTTACGTGATCGACGTGGCTGCCGGCGAAAAAATACCGCGCAAAGGCGGCCCGGGCATCACCAAGAGCGACCTCTTCGTCATCAACAAAACCGACCTGGCCCCCTACGTGGGCGCCGACCTGGAGGTGATGAAGGCCGACACCGCCCGCATGCGCCCCGACAGCGCACGCCGCCCCTGGGTGATGACCAACCTGAAAACCCAGGCTGGCGTGGCCGAGGTGGTGCGCTTCATCGAAACGCGGGGCATGCTGCTGACAGAAGCCGGCGCGCTGTGAACAGGCCGGCACGCTCAGGCTAAAATAAGCGCCTTGTGCAGCCGCATCCGGAGACTTGGGTGAGCGGTTTAAACCAGCAGTCTTGAAAACTGCCGACCCGCAAGGGTCCGTGAGTTCGAATCTCACAGTCTCCGCCAGATGACTGCAAAAGCTAGTCCAACAACGTCCCATAAGTCGTTGATTTCCCTAGTCCCTGCCCTTACGGACTATTGCATTAGTCCAAGTTAGTCCACTACACTCCCACCCAATCCACCAATTTACGGTGGGACAGATGTGGGGATACGGTGGGAAGCAAGGCTAAAGAGCTTTCAGCGCTGGCAGTCCAACGACTGACCGAGCCAGGTATGCACGCAGTGGGCGGCGTGGCTGGCCTGTACCTGTGCGTGTCCCCTACCGGCGCCCGTTCGTGGATTGCCCGGGTCAACGTTGACGGCAAGCGCCGCGAGATGGGCCTCGGCGGCTTTCCTGACGTTTCGCTTTCCATCGCCAGAGAAAAAACCCGCGCCGCCCGCTCGGACACGACCATGGGGATTGACCCCGTAGCGCAGCGCAAAGATGCACGCAGCGCACGGCAGGCACTCCGCGCAAAACAAAAGACCTTTGCAGACTGCGCCAAGGCGTACATAGAGGCGCATTCCGATTCCTGGCGCAACGCAAAGCACCGCGCCCAATGGCCCGCCACGTTTGAAACGTACGTCTATCCCACCATGGGCAGCGTTCTGGTGGGCGAAGTGACGCAAGCCCATGTGATGGCCGTGCTGCTGCCGATCTGGAAAACCAAGACACAGACGGCGTCACGGCTACGCGGCCGAATCGAGCAGGTGCTGGCCTGGGCAACTGCCGCAGGGTTTCGCCAGGGTGAGAACTGCGCTCGGTGGGATGGCCTGCTGGATCAACTTCTACCGGCACCCGGCAAAGTCGCAAAACCAAAGCACCAGCCCGCCGTAAGAACGAGCGACGTGCCGGCGTTCATCGAGGCCTTGCGCCAGCGTGAAGGCATTTCACCGAAGGCGCTGGAATTTGTCATCCTGACCGCCGCCCGCAGTGGCGAGGTGCGTGGTGCAACCTGGGCAGAGATCGACCTGGTGGCGAAAGTCTGGACGGTGCCAGGCGCTCGGATGAAAGCAGGCAAGGAACACCGCGTGCCGCTCAGTAGCCAGGCTGTCGAGCTGCTGAAGGCTATGCCGCGCATAGAGGGCACCGAGCTAGCGTTTCCCGCGCCGCGTGGTGGCCAGCTATCGGATATGGCCTTTACAGCGCTTACCCGGCGCATGAACTTCCGTGATGACGATGGGCGCCTGTGCGTGCCCCATGGCTTTCGCTCAACCTTCCGCGATTGGGTGTTTGAGCACACCGAATACCCGCGTGATCTGGCAGAGGCCGCGCTGGCCCATGCCCTGGAATCGAAGGTAGAGGCTGCGTATCGACGGGGTGACGCGCTGGACCGCCGCAGAGACATGATGCAGGCCTGGGCCAACTACTGCGAGAGCGTGCCAGGCGCTTGAAGTGATTCCGCCATGCCCAGCGGCGGTTTTTTGCTGGGCACAAAAGGCGGCGGGGCCTGGTGGTACTAACACCGGCCCCGCCTGACCATCATCAAAAAGGAACTTTGAAAATGGCTACTAACGAATCTACCGCAAAAGACCAACCCAACGAAGCCGCAAAGCAGGCCACGGAATACGCCTTTGAGGCTTGTGACTACGGATGGCCAGAGGTTGAGCACGCGAATCTGCCCGGGGGCGCGGTGCAACGGTTCGCTGACAAAGTGGAGGCCGTGTCCATCGGGGCCGCTTCGATACTGCGGCTGATTGAGTGGGATGGGCTGCGAGGCGATGACCACGAGAACGAACCGGAAACCATGCCGGCGCCTGTGCTGAGTGACTACTACCGCGGGGCTTTGCTGCGCATGGTGGCTGTCAATATGGACCTGCTGTCGGAGCAGGCCGAAAGCCTGAAAAGGTGGGCGTACCTGCAGCACACAGCAAATGGTAAGGCCGAGAGGCTGAGAGAGGCCGAGCAACTTGTGCGGATGAATGAGCGCAGAAACCGGGCCTGATATCCGGGACGCCGGGTCGGAAAACTTCACCGGCTTGGCGCTGGCACTTGATGAAGGCCGCACGGTGAATGGCAGCGCAGGATCTTTATTTTCAGGCCGGGGCCGGTACCGAAAACAAAGGAACCTGTGTGGCTTATATTTAGATCGTGGACTTAAAAAAGGCCCACAAAAGGCGACGGCCCCAAGTGGTTGCACACGAAGGGCCGTCTAGACCGCCAAAACCCGAAAGCCTTGAGGTCTCCCTGACACGGGACTTTGATGGTATCACCGACCCCGTTACCGGAACGGGTGGGGTGGTGTTGGGTTTTGGTTTTTTGTAACCGTTACGAAAACCCAACAATGACAACCCACCATTCAACCCAAAATCAGCCAGAACGTTTGCTTCGCGCAGTTCCCCACATCACCGACCGCATGGGCATATCCCGGTCGGCCTGGTGGAAGGGTGTGAAAGACGGCAAGTATCCGAAGGGGATCAAGCTGTCCCCCCGCGTGACCGTCTGGAAAGCCAGCGAGATCGATGCCCTCATTGCCAACCTCGGCAAGTAAGGGGGCACCATGCACGACCAACAACATGCCGCAACGGCAGGACGAGGCACGTCCCTACTGAGCCAAAGCGCCGACCAGAAAGCACAAAGCCCGGCGGCAACCGGGCTTCACGCAGATCAAACAAAACCAACCAACGGCGCGATTATCCGCTTCAGCGGCCTATCGGGCAACCCCACCGGCCATGAATTTGAGCCGGGCGAGTTTCGCCACTTGCGGGCGCGTTTCGCCAAACGTGGCTACAGCCTGCAGCGCGTTTACCGGGCCGGCGATGGCCGCGCCAGCTTCCACATCATGCGCAGTTCTAAGACCAACGTGCTCAGTCACCCGCACGACGTGCGTGCGTTCCTGGCGCAAGTTGAGGGGGCTCCTGTATGACCTTCGACCGAAACCTACTCCCCGATCCTGTCACCTACTTTGAGGAGCTGGGGCACAAGCTTACCGGGCCATCCCGTGCGAAGTGGAAAACAACCAACTGTCGCTTCCATGGTGGCAGTGATTCGATGCGCGTGAACACCGTTACCGGCGCCTGGGTGTGCATGTCTTGCGGCGTCAAAGGTGGCGACGTGCTGGCGCACGAAATGCAAGGCGCAAACCTGGATTTTGTAGAGGCTGCGAAGGCGCTAGGCGCCTGGGTTGATGACGGCAAACCGCAAGCAAACCACAAGGCGGCGGCGCTGTCGCCGCGTAGTGCGCTCGAGGTGTTGGGCTTTGAAGCGACCGTGTGCGCGGTGGCAGCGGGCAACCTGGCTTCAGGCAAACCACTCAGCGAGGCGGACCGCGCCCGCTTGCTGGTGTGCTGCAACCGGATCACCAAGCTGGTGGAGGACTTCGCATGAAAACACCAGCCCAGTACAACCACCTGGCCGCAGGGCTGGACGCAGAAATCGAGCGCACCGCACCGCGGTACAACTTTGGCCCCATGGACGAAGGAGGCGGCGACGATCTGCCCAGCGACGGCGCCGCACCTTTGGAGGCGCCTGTGGCGCCTCCTGTTATGCCCCAGCACGCATACCCCGCCCTGGTGCGCGACGTGGTGAGCGCTGCGACCTATTCCAGCGAGGCGCACCCTGTGGCGGTGGCTGCGAACGTCCTGGCGCTGTTCAGCACCGCTATCGGGCGCACGGCATACCAAAGAATCGGCGACGCAACCATTCATTGTCGGCCGTTCCTGCTGATCATCGGCAAGTCGGGCAAGGCCCGCAAAGGCACGTCAGAACACACCCCGCGCGAAACGACCAGACGCTCAGACGCCCTGCTGCGCAAGCGTCACAGCAACAACGACAAAACACCCCAGCACGCGGGAGGCCTATCCAGCGGCGAGGGCATTATTTTTCGTATTCGTGATCCGCGTGAGCCAGACGAAAAGACCGGCAAAGGCGGCGACCCCGGCATCAAGGACAAGCGCCTGCTGGCGATCGAGTCGGAGTTAGCGAACGTGTTGGCGCAAATCAAACGAGATGGGAACACCCTATCGGCCACGATTCGCAACCTATTTGACGGGCGCGACATGGAGCCGCTGACCAAGACCAGCCAGATGACAGCCACAAAGCCCCATGTCGTTTTGATGGGCCACATCACCGGACACGAGCTGCGCGAAAAGTCCACGGCAAACGACGCGGCCAACGGCCTGCTTAATCGTTTCATGATGCTGCACGTCCACCGGCCCAAGTTGGTCCCGCTGCCCGAGCCAACACCAGACGAAGTGCTGGACGCTCTTGCCGAGCGCCTGGCAGACGCCATTGATTTTGCGACGGGCGGCGACCCCCACGGCAACAACACCCACGAGGTGGTGATGTCACCAGCGGCAAAGGCTGTTTGGTGTGAGCTGTACCCACAGATCACCCGCGACCGTGAGGGCTTGGCGGGTAGCTTGATGGCCCGAAGTGAGGTCTATGCGCGGATGCTGGCGATGGTGTTTGCACTGATCGACAAGCGCGACGTGATCGAGCCAAACGATCTTCTTGCTGCGCTGGCCTGGGTGGAGTACTGGCGCGAAAGCATCGACTTCATTTGGCGCGACGGAAAAGAGCAGGCCGATCTGGACGACTTCACCAAAGACGTGCTGGCGCAAGTCAACGGGCGCCCCGGCGTGAAGCTGTCGGACCTTCAGGACCACTGGAAACGCAAGCGCATACCAGAGGTGAAGGCCGCGCTCGAGACGCTGCTGAACCTGGCGCCGCCACTGATCGAAATGAAGCGCGATTCAACGGGCGGTGGAAGGCCAGCGCACCGGTACTACCCAGTACTGCCGCAGTGAATCGGGCGCGTGAGTGAGATATGTGAGTTATGTGAGAAATGAGTGTTTATGCGGGTTAGGAGGGTGAAGTAAGGGTGAGAGAACCGTGAGGTAACACCCCAACACCAGAACACCAGAACACCAGCAACTCAGGACAAGCATTAACTCACACATTAAATCACCATTAAATCTCACGTAAGTTGTTGATTTCATTGATAAATCACATAAATCACTTATCTCACACCCAGTATTGAAAGAGCAGAACATGAGCAACCTCAAGACGAAACCACCAAGCGCACCACGCTGCTGGCACCGGCCCACTACTCCAACGCCTGTGAGCCATGGGCAGGCCATGGCCTATGCCCCGTCACGGGTCCCCCTGGGTGTTTCCCTGGCACGGGTCATTCAAACCACGTGCACGCGCCAGCGAAACCTTTTGGTAAATGGTGAATGGTGCACGGTGAATGGTGAACGCTCAGCTCCTACCCATACCCCCCGGTCTGGGTCCTTCCCATGTGCTCCTGGTGCGGGTAATTCGAACCGCGTAGTCGGGCTGTTCCACAGTGCTCCTAAGGGGGTTGTATTGTGAAAGTTGACCTTAAAGCACCAGCAACACAAACCGAGCTTGCCGACATGGTGGGCGTGACCCAGCAGGCGATCAGCGCCATGGTGAGCGAAGGGAAGATCACAACCGAGGGGACGCTGGGTGAGGCTTTGCAGGCCTATTGCCAGCGATTGCGCGATCAGGCTGCAGGACGCCTGGGGAACGAGCTTGGTGGGCTTGACCTGGTGCAAGAGCGTGCTGCGCTCGCTCGTTCACAGCGCGAGTCGCAGGAGTTGAAAAACCAGATCGCACGGGGTGAGTACGCACCGATCGGTGTACTGGCTGACGTCCTGGGCATGGCATCCAGCGCCGTGGTGGACCGCTTCGACCTGCTGGAGGGCACGCTGCGCAAGACCTGCCCAGAAATTGACGAGGACGTGATGACCGCCGTCCTGCAGGTGGTGGCAAGTGCGCGAAACCAGTGGGTCAAGTCAACCGGCAGCCTGATTGATGCCGCGCTTGATTCCATGGTGGACGACGAGCCGGCTCCTGATGACTTTCAGGACGACGACGACTTAGAGACTGAACCCAACACCGAAGGACACACAAATGATCACCCTTGAAAACATGCTCCCCGCCGCTGAACTGGCTTCGTTCAACGACCTGGTGACCCAGGCCACCACCCAGGGGGCCGGCGCTGTCATGTGGCACTCACCAGCCAGCAGCGTCGTCATTGTGGGGTTCTGCAGCGGTGGCGAGCTTCTGACCTGGTTCGCCACGCCTGCCGCAAACGAGACAGAAGCGGCCGTGGCCCGCGCCGTCATCCTGGCCGGCGTGACCCAGGCATCCCACACCATGGCCGCGCTGCAATCCGGCGCCCACACGGCCGCTGTCGAGGTGATCAAAAAAGCCATGCACTAGGCTTGCTTTTTTAAAAAAATGTGATACGATGTGCTTGTCATCGAGTTTGAAAGAACAGGCTTAGTGGTTCTGGATGGATTGCCACCAGTACCGCGAAGTCTGAAACCGGCTAGGACGCCGGGGGGTCTTGAGAACCAAAAAAGTACAGCTCCAGTAAAGGGCCGTACCGATCGAGAAGGCGCACCGTCAATTCGGTGTGATTCAACGTCGGCGCGGCCCTTTTCTATTGGCCCGCGCCAAACATAGGAGCTGTATATGCAACTGCGCAGAGCAGACTTAGGAAAACCGGACCTCCAGGCGCGTACCGTGCCCGTGGTTCTGGCGACCGACCACCCGGTCGAGCGATCGGGATTCGTCGAAGTTCTGGACGCTTCCAAAGCCGACCTGTCGCGCGGCGATCTTCCATTGATCGAATCGCACGACCACAGCACCCTGAACATTGGCATCGTTCGCAACATCCGCCCCGAAGGCGGGAAGCTGCGCGGCGATGCTGTGTTCGGTACATCCGCACGGGCCGGCGAGGTTCTGGCCGATGTGGATGCCGGCATCGTGACCGGCGTCTCCATCGGCTACCAACTGACCGACACCGGCACCCCGGAAACCCTGCCAGACGGCCGCACAGCCCTTCGATTCGGCTTCATGCCCTACGAGGTTTCTGCTGTCGCCATCCCTGCCGACCCAAAGGCCGGCTTCAACCGTTCGCACCCAATCACCAAACGAAAGACACTCACCATGGAAAACATTTCCACCCGCAACCATGCCGCCGAAATCGCAGAAGTTGCAAAGTCCTGCGCACTGCCTGGCGTCGAAGCCCTGGCCATGCGCTCCATTGGCGCCGGCCAAACGGTCGAACAATTCCAGCAGGAGCTGATCCGCTCAATGGCAACGAAGCCGCTGGCGACTGCTGACTTGGGCACGCCTGCCGGCGCAACCGAGCACCGCACACTGGATGCTGCGGCGATGCTGCGCACGGGTGACGATTTCCGGCGCCACTACAGCCAGCGCCCAGACTTCCGGGACGCACTCAGCCTGGCCGGCTTTCTGCGCGGCGTGGCCCGCATGAAGTCAACGCCAGAGGTGGTGCGTGCCCTTTCTGTTGGGGTTGACGCATCGGGCGGCTACGCTGTGCCCAGCTCCGTGATGCCGCGCATTCTGGAGGCCATGGTCCCCGAGTCGAGCCTGATGCAAGCCGGCGCGGCCATCGTTCCGCTGGGTGACGCGAAAAGCTTCAGCTTTGCTGCCGTGGACACCATCCCCACGGCCGCCTGGCGTGCAGAGAATGGGCAGGTGGCTGAATCCGGCCCAACCTTCCGCAACGTGCAGATGACCCCGCAGTCGCTTTCTTTTGTGGTCAAGGTTTCCCGCGAGCTGCTGGCCGATGGCGTCAACGTCGAGTCTGCGCTTCAGGTGGCGATTGCCCAGGCCTTTGCCGTGGAAATGGACCGCGCTGGTCTGCGTGGCAGCGGCACCGCGCCAGAGATTCGCGGACTGCTGAACGTACCTGGCGTGCAAACCGTGACCAACGGCACCGACGGCGCCGCCCTGGCCGGCTATGCAAACTTCTTTGCAGGCGCGGAGAAGCTGATGGAAGCCAACGCCCCCATGCCTGGCGCGGCCATCATGAGCCCGCGCTCCCGCGTGAAGTTGGGCGCCCTGGTCGATACCACCGGCCAACCGCTGCAGGTTCCCGACATGCTCAAACCCGTGAAGCTGCTGCAAACGTCCCAGGTTCCGAACAACCTGACGGTCGGATCTTCGACCGACTGCAGCGAGATCTATCTTGGCGACTTCACGCAATTTGTGATCGGTCTGCGTGAGCAGGTTTCGATCCAAGTTCTGGAAGAGGCTTTCTCGGAGTATGGGCAGATCGGTTTCATGTGTCACGCCCGCTTGGACGTGGCCGCGCTGTATCCAAAAGCCTTTTGCATCGTGTCTGGCGTCCGCTAAACACGAGGCTTAAAAACTGCAAGGTCTCGGCCTTTCCACCGGTCCGTCGAACCGGGCAGAAGATCGACCGCCGGCGGCGCTGGGGAGCGCACGGCCGGCACCTTTTCTGGTGCTGTGGTGCAGGGCTGCAGCACGGAGTGAGAAGCTGAACCCAGCCCTTTTAAGGGTGGGGCTTGGCAAGGCTAATCCCCACTAGAACCCGCTTCGAAAGATGCGGGTTTTTTTTGCGTGTGCGTCTGCTACCGGGTGGAGGGGTTGCCGGCGTGCACCGCCATGGCCGGCGCAAGCGGAACACCCGAGCGCCAGGTGCTGGCGCCCGTACAATCGGGCCATCGATGTGTCAGCAATCAGCCACACACGAAAAATATTTTCAAGCGCTTGCTGGCGTGCTTTTGGTGGTGGGTTTTACGGTGGGATGAATCACCGAAAAGCCTCGGAACCCGCATAAAACCTAGGTTTTTCGCGGACACAGTCTCCGCCACCTGCACAGGCAACCAGCGGCTTCAAAGCCGCTTTTTTGTTGCCGCTGCACCCAACACGGCTCGCACCCAGCCAGCCCCACAAGCCCAGCCACCATGACCACCGACGCCGCCGACGAGCCCATTCACGAAGCCCGCCTCTGGAGCGATGGCGACTGGACCGCGCGCGTCATCAACAACGATGACGACGATGGCTGGGCGGTGGCGATGTTTCTGGCGGGCGAGTCCGAGCCCGCCCTGGTGGGGCCGTGGACCATGGGGCGCGACAAAAAGAACCCCAAGCCGCTCGACACCGCGGCGTTCAACACGCTGGTGAAAACGGCCAAAGAAGTGATTCGCCGCTCTGAGCAGCAGCGCCACGCGGAGCTGAACAAAAACGTGACCGTGACGGTGGACGGCAACCGTGTGCGGGTGGCGCTGGCCATCGTGCCCGACGAAGAAGGCGCCACCGCCAGCTTGACCGCACTGGACGGGTTCGATGAAGAACTGGCCCGCGTGCCGGTGCCGCCCAGCTTCAAGCTGACGCTGGACAGCGCGCAAGCCTGGGTGGCTTCTGGCTACCAGCGGCCCCGTTGAAACCCAGCCCCATCCCCAGCGACACCGACCCCAACGCACAGAAAGCACCCACATGATTGATGGTTTGATTGCCGGTCGCCTGATGGGTGACGCCTCGCGGCGGACGGACAAAATGGGGCGCGGGTACACCGTGGCCCGGGTGCTGGCACGCAACAAGGCAGACGAAGAATTCATCGTCAACGTGATTGCGTTTGACGACGCGGCCTGCGCGGCCCTGCTGGCGCTGGCCGATGGCGACGCGCTGAGCCTGACGGGCTCGCTCACGCCCAAGGTGTGGACGGACAAACAAGGCATCACCCGCCCCAGCCTGGACCTGGTGGCCACACAGGTGCTGACGGCCTACCACGCGGGGCGCAAGCAAGCGGCCCTGGGCGCGAACGACAACGACCCCGATTGAACCGCGCAACGCCGGTTGGATTCGGGTGTGTGCTGATCAGCGTTTTTCAGCGCACCGCGGCCGGCATTGAGCGCGCTCAATCACCAACGCCAGGGCCGCGGCAAGATACCCAGAACCGGCGGTGATGGAATGTGAGTCCCATCGTCAACGGTCAGATGGGGATTCCCCGCGAGGGGGGTTGCTGTGGTGTTCCGACACCGCGGTGGATGAAGGCACCCTCAGACCGGCGTAGCCCTCACAGGCGATGCCGGGGGCCTTCACCGGGGCCCGTCATCCATCGCGGTTGACGGGCTTTTTTTAACAGCGCAACCTTTTCAGCCGGGTGGTCTGCCCGTGTTCTGCGCCGTCTGACCCGAATCGCTCAGCCGGTGCCAGCGCTTGACCTCGCCCAAAAAGCGGGTGAGGGCCAGGGCATGTTGACGTTGCACCAACTGGCGTTCCGTCAGCGCGAGCCGTGCCACGGCGGGCTGTTTGCAGAGGCGCTCCATGCTGTCCATCACCCGCTCTTGGCCCGAGCCGCCATAGGTGCAAAACAGCGCGATCTGTGCGCAGCGGCGCCCGTAGCGGTGCAAAAAGCTGCGCACCGGGCTGGACATGTTCCAGAACCACACCGGCGTACCCACCATGACGAGGTCGTAGTCTTGTGGCCGGCACAGGTCCAACTCGATCAGCGGGCGCGTATCCAGCAGGGCCTCCCAGGCACTGCGCAGATACCCCACGGCGCCACGGCGATCGGTCGGGTCGTGGATGCACACCAGATCGGCCCGGCAGCGCCGTGCAATTTGCTCCGCCACAAATGCGGTGTGGCCGCTGCGCGAGTAATAGACCACCAAAATGCGTTTCATCGCGCGCCTCCCAAAATAAGCCTGCCCCCTTGTGCCGCGCGGCAAATCACTTCACCAGCAGCACCGGCACAGGCGCCATGTGCACCACCCGCAAAGCCACCGAGCCCATGAGCAAACTGCCCAGCGCGCCCATGCCGCGTGTGCCCATGGCAATCTGGTCGACGCCAGCCGCCTGGGCGACACGCACTATTTCCTGGGCCACCAGGCCTTCGGGGTTGTAACTGGCGCCCACCACCAGGCCGTTGGCGGTGGCCAGGCGCGTGGCTTCGTTGAGCGTGCGTGCCTGCTGTGCGCGCAAAGCGGCGTCAATCTGTTCCCGCGAGTCGGGCGACCATTCGCCGTCCAGCAGAGGGGTTCTCACATTCACCAGCGACACCGCCACCTGGACCTGTTCTCGCGCCATTCGGGCCACGGCTTCAATGGCGTGGTGGGCGGGCACCGAACCATCCACGGAGATCAAAATTTTTAACATGGAGAACCTTTCGCAGCCCCCGCCAAAGCCCCATGCAAACACCTGCTTTGGGACCAGCCCGACACAAGGCCTGGCCCCAGCTTAATGAGCCGGTTGCCTGCGACGTTGAGCGGGCTCAATGGTGCCAAGCGCAGCGGGCCGCAACAGCGTTCGCCACAAGACAAAACCGCGAGCTCAAATGGGCACCAGGTGGGCCAGCACCGCACCGTGCCCAATGGGCTCACCATGGCCCACCACAATCTGCTCCACCACACCCGCGTGTGGGGCGGTGATGTCCAGCGTCTGGTGCAGCAACCGCGCTTGCGCCAGCAACTGCCCGGCGTTCACGTGCTCGCCCTCGGACACCACCCAACGCTCCAGGCGGGCTTGGTCACCGGCCTCCATCGACTCCCACAGCCGGGGGTCCAACACCACTGCGTGCATAAACACTCCTGAGCAGGCGGGGCCAACGCACCACCTGAAAACGCCACACGTCGTGACTTGAACGAAATTGTGTCGCCACCCCAGACGCCCGACCGGCGGATTCCCTGCACCCTGTTGAGCCGCCTCAAGCCATGACCAGGAAAACCGAGGCCGCACGCTGACACACCCCTGCCCCAAGGTTTTCGCCCAGGCACTACAGTTCAGCCCTCACCCTTGGAGACCCTCTATGACCCGCCCCGTGCTCGACGAAACCCACCTGCACCCCGCCATCCGGCAGGGGGTGGCTGAACTCCACAGCGATGTGATCCAACAGGTGCAAACAGCCATCAACACCCACCCGGTGGTGGTGGTGGGCATGAACGGCAACCCCTTTGTGCGAAAGGCCCGCAAATCCCTGGCGTCGGCCGGTATCGCCCACGGCTACCTGGCGTTTGGCGGCTATGCGTCGCAATGGCGGCGGCGCAACGCGTTGAAGATGTGGACCGGCTGGCCCACATTTCCCATGGTGTTTGCGCGCGGCATGCTCATTGGCGGAGCCCAAGAGCTGGATCAGTGCATCGCCTCTGGCGAGCTCCAGAGGCTGCTGGCACCATGAACCGCGCCGCCAGCAAGCCACCCCGGGCCGAGCTTTGGCGCTGCGACGTGGGCAGCGCCACCGTGGCGGTGGTTGACATCCCGGGCGCGCTGGACCGGCGCCGGACCTTTGATATCGACGTGACCCTGGTGGTGCGGGTACCCGCCGAGGCGGCAGAGCCCTGGCACGAACTGCGCGTGGAACTCGACGGCAAACAGCAATGGCTACGCCGCATTGCCAGCCACAGCCCAGGCCACACCGACGGACTGGACTACCACTGCCGCGTCCAGCTGGAAACCGGGCGGTCGCTGCGCATCCGCGCGGCGGCCGGGGTGAAGGGGTCCAGCGTGCAACAGCTCTGTATCGAAGCGCGCGAAGATATCTAGCTCGCCTGGTCTGCTCACTTGGCCCAGGCGAGCAGAAAAGTGACTCTGCACACCGCAGGCACCCACGCATCTCATATTTTTATCGTTTAAAACTGCAAAAAAAGGTGAATTTGTTTGTAAAAAGTTCCGATAAGAGTTCTTTAGACCTCACCTCAAGAGCCAAACGACCGGGGTGCATCATCCGGCCATCTAAAGCTCGCGGGCCAACTGCCGATACAGCCTACACATAGGACGACCGGGTATTTCCCCGTTCGGTATTGGTTCGCAACATGCAGAAAGCTTCACCTCCCGCGAGCAACCCCCTGCTGGTCCTGCTGGACCTGATCAACAGCCCCCTGCTGCTGTTCAGCGACGATGGCCATGTGGTCTTTGCCAACCAGGCTGCCAAACAGCTGGACAGCCGCCCCGCACTGGTGCTGGGCAGCGACCCCCACGTGCGCGAGCTGGTCAAGGCCATCGCGCAGGGAAAAATCGTCACCCACAACGAGCTGCGTGTGGAAGCGCTGTCCGACAACGGCATCGCCCAGCTGCTGTGCCGCTGCGCACCCAAACCCATTGCGGGCCTGGTGGCCATGGCGGTGACCGCCGAAGCACCGACCGCTGAAGCCGACCCCGCCGAGAGCGCCTTGGTGGCTCCCGTGGCCGACCAGCGACTGTCTTTGCAACAGATCATGGAGCTCTTGCGCAGCGAACTGCTGCCCCCCGTGCAGGACGTGCTGGCCCACACCCGCAGCACGCCTATCCCGGAGCCCATGCTCGGCTTGAAAGACAGCCTGCTGGGCCTGACCGAGCGCCTCGACCGCCTGGTGGACCTGGTGGACGTGTTTGGTGAAGATGTGCTCATTGGCGACGAACGCATGATGATGGTGGACCTGGTGCGCAGCACCTGCATGGAACTCTCGCCGCTCATCCGCAGCAAGGGCGTGTCCATCGTGTTCAATGGCGACAAGGACGACCTGCCACCCATTTACGGCAGTGGCCGCCTGATCCGACGCGCCCTGCTCGAATGCATCCACAACGCGGTGCTGCACGCCCGGTCCGAAATCAACCCGTCCCAGCAAGTGGGTGTGGAAATCGGTTTTCGCGCCTCTGGCCAGCACCTGCTCGTCAGCATCGTCAACATGGGCGCTTTGTCGGCCGCCGCCCTCAACCGGCACGCCGCTTCCCTCTTCAAACCTGCTGCGCTGGACAACGGCAAACCCGACACCGCACCTCCGGTGATGCGCATCGGATTGCCACTGGCCCAGCGCATTTTGCAACTGCACGGCGGACGCTTGCGAGTCGAGCAGGAATCCGACCAGGAACTCAACGTGATGCTCGAACTCCCCACCGGCGCTCCGCGCCGAAGCACCCACCACCTCGATATGCTGCAAGCCCAAATTTACGCGGAAGACCTCTCGAAACTCTTGGCCCGAGGCCGCAACCGGAGCGCTGCATGACCGCCCGCATTCTCATCGTCGATGACCAGCCGGACATCCGAAAGCTCATTCGCCTCACGCTGCAACACCTGGACGATGCCGAGGTGTTTGAAGCCGAAAACGGCAGCGAAGGCTGGCGCATGGCGCAAGACCTCAAGCCCGGCGTGATGCTGCTCGACGTGATGATGCCGGGCGAACTCGATGGTTACCAGGTCTGCGACAAGGTCAAAAAACACCCCGAACTCAAAAACACCACCAAAGTGGTGCTGCTCACCGCCCGGGCCCAGAAGGAAGACCTGGAGCAGGGCAGCAAAGTGGGTTGCGACGCCTACCTGACCAAGGCCTTCAGCCCCCTGAAGCTGCTGGACTTGGTGGACAACATGCTGGGGCGCAGCTGATGGCCCGTGGTGCCTTCAGCACCTGTTCTTGGGTGCGCGCATGGGGTCTGGGCCTGGCCGCGCTGCCGCTGGTGTTGGCCGCGCAAACCCGTACCGCAGCGCCGGTGCTCTCCATGGGCGTGGTGCCGGTGTTTTCCAGCGCCGAACTCCACAAGCGCGCCCATCCTCTGGCCGTTTCCCTGGCCACGGCCTGCGGCCAGCCGGTGCAGTTGGCCTTGTCCCGCTCGACGGCCGAATTTGAAGCGCAGCTCAAAAAGGGCAAATTCGACCTTGTCTTTTTGAATCCGTACCACATGGTGACCGCGCACAAGGCCCAGGGCTACCTGCCGCTGGTCCGCGAGGGCAAGCAACCCTTCAAGGGCGTCCTGGTGGTGCGCGATGACAGCCCCGTGCGCCACGTGTCCGATCTGGAAGGCAAGACCGTCGCATTTCCATCACCCAACGCCTTGGCAGCATCGCTTTACATGCGCGCCTTGCTGGAGCGGGAGCACAAGGTCCAGGTCAAGGTGCAATACGCCCGAACGCACAGCAACAGCTACCGCCAGGTCATCGTGGGTGAAGCCGATGCCGCAAGCGGTGCCAGCTACACGCTGGGCATTGAGCCACGCCACATTGCTGAGCGCCTGCGGGTCATTTACGAAACACCCCAGATTGCACCGCACCCGCTGGCAGCACACCCCCGGGTGCCTTCGGCCGTGCGCAGTTGCATCCAGCAGACGCTGCTGAACGCTCCGCCCGACAGCCCGCTTCAAGCGCAGCTGGACCAAGCGCTGATACCCAACCCCGTGGCCACCACCTACGCCCGGGATTACCAGCCGCTGGAAAAGCTGGCGCTGGAAAGCTACGTGGTCAACGAACCGTTCGCAGAGAGAAAACCGCTGTGAAAACACTGTGGCACAAGACTTTGCGGTGGCCCGGGCGGTTTTTTTCCCAGCGCTCGCTGAAAACCCAAATGCTCTGGCTGGTGATGGGCGTTACCTTGGTGGCCGGCTCGTTGATCGGTGTGGTTTCTTACCAGCGCAGCGTCGAAGAAACCGAGGTGGAAAGCCGCGAACGGGCCATGGCCATCGCTCAGCTGGTGGCACATTCCAGCGCGACCCCGTTGCTGGACAGCGACTTCGCCGCGCTGGAAAGCGTGTTGCAGGAAATCGCCAACTTGCCGGGGGTGCAGGCCATCCACGTGGTGCGCCCGGGTGGGAGGGTGGCCCTGCGTGTGCTGAGCCAGCCCACTGGCGGGCCTCTGTCCATTTTCCCGACCGACCAGGACGATACACCTCCCGGCAGTCCGTTCTCTGTCGAAGACGGTCATGTTCACGCTTATGCCAGCCTGCTCACGCGCGATCACCGCGACCCCATTGGCGCTGAGGACTATGGGAGCTACTTGAATGAAGGCTGGGCCGAGGTGGTCTTCAGCTACGACGCACGCTTGGAAAGGGGACAGCATGGCTGGCTGATAGGCGCCATGGCCGCGCTGGGCCTGGTGGTGCTGGGCCTTTGGTTTTTTCTGCTGTTTTTGCGCCGTGCCATCAAGCCCCTGAGCGAACTGGCGCGATTTTCAACCGCCATGGCAGCGCAGCCGGGCGAACAGCTGCGCATGCGCTGGGGCAGCCGCGAAGTGCGCGAACTGGGCCGTGCGCTCAACTGGTCGTCCCAGGAACTGGCCACACAAATGGCCAGCACCCAGCAGCGCCTTTCCCGCCTGCACGCCATTCTGGACACCGCTGCCGACGCCATCATTGGTGTCAGCCCAGCGGGCCTGATCGACAGCGTCAACCCGGCCGCCGAGCGCATGTTTGGGCGGCCCGCCGAGGAAGTCCGGGGCCAGCCGCTGGAGACTTTTCTTATCGGCCTGAACTGCGAAGGCCTGCAACAGACCATGGACGGCGGCATGCTGATCCACAGCACGCAAAGCCGCATTGGCCGCACCGAGATCAGCGCCGTGCGCCACGGGGGCACCGAGTTCCCGGTGGAGGTGCTGCTGGGCGAGATTCAAAACGACCCCGAAATCCGGTACACCTGCATCGTGCGCGACCTGAGCGACACCAAGCTGGCCGAGGAATACCTGACGCTCTACAGCCGTGCCGTGGACTGCACCATCAACGGCATCATGATCAGCGACGCACGCCGCTACCCCCAGCCGCTGGTGTACGTGAACCCGGCGTTCAAACGCATCACCGGCTATGCGCCGCACGAGGTGCTGGGGCGCTTCAGCAGCATTCTGGAAGGACCCTTGACCGACAAGGACGACCTGGCGCTGCTGGCCCGCACGCTGCAGGAAGGCCGCGAGGTGAGCCTGACCCTGAAAAACTACCGCAAGGACGGCAGCCTGTTCCACAACAAGCTGTCGGTGTCACCGGTGAAGGACGCGCAAGGCACTATCACCCATTACATCAATGTCATTGAAGACGTGAGTGGCCAGATTGAAGTCAAGCAAAAACTGATTGAACGCACCGCCCGGCTCAACGCCACCTTTGACCTGAGCCCCGACGGCTTTGCCGTCTTTGACTCAAAGGGCGAGCTGATCAACAGCAACCCGGCATTCCGGGGCATGGTGGGGGACATTCCCGCCTGGTGTTCGCTGCAGCGGTTTGACGTGTGGTTCAAAAACCTGTGCGAAGACTTCGACAACTACCGCTCCATCACCGAAACCTGGAACGACCGCACCACCGACATCATCAAGCTGGCGCGCCCCACCTTCAAGGTGCTGGAGCGCGAGATTCGCCGCAACCTGGGCGGCAGCGGCGAGACGATTCTGTACTTTCGCGACGTGACGCACCAGACCGAGGTGGACCGCATGAAAAGCGAGTTTCTGGCTACCGCTGCCCACGAACTGCGCACGCCGCTGGCCAGCATTCTGGGCTTCACCGAGTTGATGCTGCACCGCAAATTCACCGAAGAAAAGCAACGCGACCTGCTGGAGACGGTGCACCGCCAAGGCTCGCTGCTGTCCAACCTGATTCAAGAGCTGCTGGACCTGTCCCGCATCGAAGCGCGCCAGGGCAAAGACTTCCACATCGTGGCCACGCCCGTGGCCGACATTTTGGATGAAGCGATACGCGGCATCGCCAACCCCGACCTGGGCCGCACGGTCAGCCAGGGCCCGATGCCCGATCTACAGGTGATGGCGGACGCCGAAAAAATACAGCAAGCGCTGACCAACTTGCTCAGCAATGCATTCAAGTATTCCCCAGGCGGCGCCCAGGTGAGCGTGGACATCAGCCAGGAAAACCGCAGCGATGTCCCGTTTGTGGCCATTCATGTGCGGGACAAAGGCATGGGCATGAGCCAGGAGCAGCTGGCCCGTGCCTTTGAGCGCTTCTACCGGGCCGACGCATCGGGCAACATCCCCGGCACCGGCCTGGGTCTGAACCTGGTGCGGGAAATCGCCGAAATCCATGGCGGCAGTGTCGAGCTGAACAGCCAGTCGGGGCAGGGCACCGTGGCCACGCTGCGGCTGCGGCTGGCCTGAGGTTTCAGTCCGGCAAAAACAGACTCTGCAAATCGCTCAAAAAGTCAAACCCGCGCTCGGTGGGCCACACGCGCTGGGCATCCCGCTCCAGCAGCCCCTGCTGCACGGCACGGCTCAAGCCCCGCTCAATCGCGGAAAGCGGCAGGCCGGTCCGGTCCAGAAAGTCCTGCAACTCGAAACCCGCCTTCAGCCGCAGGCTGTTAAGCATGAATTCAAAAGGCAGGTCGGCCCTGGCCACCTCGTCGGCGCTCACCACCGCATCGCCTGCCAGCGCACGTTCCATGTACAGGCGCGGCTCGCGCACCCGCACCGGGCGCACCACACGGTGGGCAAAGCTCAGCTTGCTGTGGGCGCCGGCGCCTATGCCCAGGTAGTCGCCAAACTGCCAGTAGTTCAGGTTGTGCCAGCAACGGTGTCCGTCGCGGGCATAGGCTGAAATTTCGTAACGCGCCAACCCGGCCTCGGCCGTCAGCTCGGTGATGCGGTCCAGCATGGCATAGGCATCGTCGTCCGGCGGCAGCGCGGGCGGGTACTTGGCAAAGTAGGTGTTGGGTTCGAGCGTGAGGTGGTAGATGGAAATGTGCGGCGGCTTGAACGCCAGGGCGGTGCGCATGTCAGTTTCGCAGTCGGCCAGCGTCTGCCCCGGCAGCGCGTACATGATGTCCAAGTTGAAGGTGTCAAACGCTTGCGCGGCCTCTTCCACCGCCGCCATGGCCTGGGCACGGTCGTGCACACGGCCCAGCGCCTTCAGGTGCGCATCGTTGAAGCTTTGCACACCGATGGACAGGCGCGTAACCCCCGCCTGGCGAAACGCGCGAAAGCGGTCTTTTTCAAACGTGCCCGGGTTGGCCTCCAGGGTGATCTCGGCGTCGGCGTCCAGCCGCACGCGGGCACGCACATCGGCCAGCAGCTGGTCGATAGCGGCCGGCGAAAACAGGCTGGGCGTGCCGCCACCAATGAAAACGCTGTGCACCGAGCGACCCCAGATCAGCGGCAACGACGCCTCCAGATCGGCCCGCAGGGCGTCCAGGTACCGCTGCTCGGGCATTGCCTGGCCGGGCTCAGCCGTGGCGCTCCATTCGTGCGAGTTGAAGTCGCAATAAGGGCACTTTTTCAGGCACCACGGCAGATGGATATACAGCGAGAGCGGCGGCAGGCTGCGCAGTTGCAGCGTGCCGGGGCGCATCCAGTGGCGAATATCGTTCACCGGCACCGCGCTGGCAGGTGCCGCAGCCGGAGCCAGGCCACGGGGCCACGACATGGGGACACCGTTGCCCTGGCTCATGCGTGGGCCGGCGGTTCAGACAACCAGCGCTCACGCATCAGCGCCAGCATCTGCTGCGCCGCTTTGCCGCGGTGGCTGTTGGCGTTTTTCACTTCGGTGGGCAGCTGCGCAAAGGTTTTGTCAAATTGCGGGAGGTACATCACCGGATCAAAACCAAACCCGTTGTCGCCAATGGGCTGCTCGGTGATCAGCCCTGGCGCACGGCCCATGGCCACCAGGGGCTCGGGATCGTCTGCGCTGCGCAGCGCCACCAGTGTGCTCACCAGCGCGGCGCGGCGGTCGGTCTTGCCAGCCATTTGCTCCAACAAGGCGCGCACATTGTTGTCGTCGCCTTTGGCATAACCGAACTGTGTCGCGTAGTACGCGGTGTCTACCCCAGGCAACCCACCAAAAGCCTCCACACACAGGCCGGCGTCGTCGGCCAGGGCGGGCAAGCCGCTCACGCGCGCTGCGTGCCGCGCCTTGGCCAGCGCGTTTTCAATGAACGTGCAGTGCGGCTCGGGCGCCTCGGGTATACCCAGGTCCGACTGGCGCACCAGCTCCACCCCGAGCGGGGCAAAAAGCGCCTGCAATTCAGCGAGCTTGCCCGCGTTGTTCGAAGCCAAAACAAGTTTCATGGACACAGGCCGCAACAGAAATTCAAACCAGACCCAGCGCCTGCCGCTGCAGCGCCACCAGCTCACCCACACCTTTTTCAGCCAGCTCCAACAAGGCGTCCATTTCGCGGCGGCTAAAAGCCACCCCTTCGGCCGTGCCCTGCACTTCCACGAAATGTCCGGCACCGGTCATCACCACGTTCATGTCGGTGTCGCAAGCCGAGTCTTCGACGTACTCCAGATCGAGCAATGGCGTGCCTTGCAAAATGCCCACCGAAATGGCGGCCACATGGTCCTTGATGGGCGAGGTGGCGATTTTGCCGTCCGCCAACAGGCGCGACACCGCATCGTGCGCGGCCACAAAGGCCCCGGTGATGCTGGCGGTGCGCGTGCCGCCGTCGGCCTGCAACACATCGCAATCGAGCGAAATGGTGCGTTCGCCCAATGCCTTCAGATCAAACACGGCGCGCATGGAGCGGCCAATCAGGCGCTGAATCTCTTGCGTGCGCCCGCTCTGCTTGCCCTTGGCGGCTTCGCGGTCGCTGCGGGTGTGGGTGGCGCGCGGCAGCATGCCGTATTCGGCGGTCACCCAGCCCTCGCCGCTGCCACGCTTGTGCGGCGGCACTTTCTCTTCCACCGATGCGGTGCACAGCACCTTGGTTTCACCAAACTCAATCAGCACCGAGCCCTCGGCGTGGATGGTGAAACCGCGGGTGATCTTCACCGGGCGCAGGGCATTGGCGGCTCGGTGGCCGGGACGTGTGGAAACAGTCATGAAAACCTCAGTGGCGGTTGCTTAAAAGTGGGTGGGGCTGGCGCGCAAGGGACGCAAGTCCAGGTCATGGCAAAAGTGGCTTTGCCGGGCCGCTCGCGTTACCCCCTAGGGGAGTGACGCCGCAGGCGGCACAAGTGCCATAACCGCTCAAGAATTTTTTTCGGCGGTGCGCCGTATCGCTTCGTTGATTTCAGCGATCGAGCGCTCGATCGCCTCGTCGTCCATGTCTTCAATGGTCGGATCTGGCACACCCGACTGGATGGTGGAGGCAAACACGCCGTCTTCAATGTCCTCGGTGGACACCCGGGTGGTCTGAAACTCCTCGGCCGTCTCCCACTCCATAGCGAGCACGGTCACGTTGTCGCAGCGGGGGCCTCCGCGCTTCAATGCCATTTCCACCAGCTCGGGCACCGCTTGCTCCAGCGGGCGCTTGGCCAGCTCAGACGCAATTTCGTGGTCCTTCACCGTGCCCCACAAACCGTCGGAACACAGCAGCACGCGGTCGCCCTGCTGCAGCGGCAGCGGGCCCGATAGGTCAAACACGGGCTTGGCCGGTGAACCCAGACAAGTGAACAGGATGTTGCGGTTGATGTGCTGCGTGGCACGGCCCAGATGGGCCTGCTGCTCCATGTAGGAATGGTCGCGCGTGCGGGTCAGCAGCTCACCGTCGCGCACGATGTACAGCCGCGAATCACCGCAGTGCACCCAGTGCATGGTGTTGCGCTCCATCACCGCAGCCACCAGCGTGGTGCGCGGTGTGTCCAGCATGCCCTTTTCGGAGGCGTAACGAATGATCTGGTGGTGCGCCGCCATGAGCGCGCTGGACAAAAATTCGGGCACTTCCCGCACAGTGGGGTTGGCCGCCTTTTGGAAATACGCAGAAAAGGTTTGCAGCGCGAGCTGGGCTGCCATGGCGCCCTCGGGGTGCCCGCCCATGCCGTCAGCCAGCACAAAGAGCCCCGACTCCCGCGTGTAGGCGTAGCCCATGCGGTCTTCGTTGCGCTCACGCCCGCCCTGGCGGCTGATCTGATAGACCGAAAATTTCATCGAAACTTGGTCCCGACACCCGTCTTGCGCGCTGACTTCTTGTTGTCCGACACGATGTTGTCAAACTGCAGACGCATTTTCTCGGCCACGGTGAGCTTGGTGTAGCTGCGCTCGGTTTCGCGGCTCAGCTCTTTCTGCAGCGCAAACACCGACTGGGGGCGAGACAGCGGATCGAGAGACATGCACCATTCGACCACCTCGATCAGGTTGTCGGAATAGACGCCGCGCAGACGGGAGAGCGCAAGCGACAGGCGGTCCTTTTCCAGACGCTGGGGTGCATCGTTGGGCGGATAACCCTGCATGCTGGCGTAAATGCAGGCACCGATGGCATAAATGTCGGTCCAGGGGCCCATGCTGGAATCGCGCCGGTACATTTCGGGCGCGGCGAAGCCGGGGGTGTACATCGGGCGGATGAAGTTGCCCTCTTTGCTCAGCACCTCGCGGGCTGCGCCAAAGTCGATCAGCACGGAGCGGTTGTCGTCCGTGACAAAAATGTTGGCCGGTTTGATGTCCAGGTGCAGCATCTTGTGCTGGTGCACGATGCGCAAGCCCCGCAGCACTTCGTCGTAGAGAGACCGGATGGTCGATTCACGGAACACCTTTTGCTTCTTGAGTTCGCGCGCGGTGATAATGAATTCCTGCAGGGACGCGCCCTCCAGGTAGTTCATGACCATGTAAACGGTCTCGTTTTCTCGGAAGAAATTCAGCACGCTCACCACCGAGGCGTGCGAGATCTGGGCCAAAGCCCGGCCTTCTTCAAAGAAGCTCTTGAGGCCCAGCCGGTAGAGCGACAGTTTTTCAGGTTGCACCTGCGGGAGCAGCTCGCCGGGGCCGCGCGTGGCCAGGGATGAGGGCAGGTATTCTTTCACCGCCACCTGCTGGCCTTCGGTGTCCACCGCCAGGTACACCACACCGAATCCACCGGCCGCCAATTTGCGCACGATGCGGTAGCCACCAATCACGGTATCGGGTGGCAGCGGGGCGGGTTTGACCTTTGACATAATTCGGATGGGTTCCGGAACGCCTCGTTTTGGCCCAAACAACTTGATGGGACACAGTTCAATGGCAGTTTACAGCATGACCGGCTACGCCACGGCCCAAACAGGCGGGCCCTCTGCCGCGAATGCCACAGAGCCCGCACGCGAGGCCAAGCCCGGTCTGGGCATCGAAATTCGCTCGGTCAACAGCCGCTTTCTCGACCTCACCTTCAAGCTCCCCGACGACCTGCGTGCGTCGGAACCCGCCATCCGGGAACTGCTGACTTCAACCCTCAAACGGGGCAAAGTGGAGGTGCGCGCCTGGGTCGAGGGCCGGGCCGATGCAGGGCCCCGAGCGCCCAGCGCCCAGGAGCTGCAAAAGCTGCTGAGTCTGCAAGACAACATCCGCGCCTGGCTGCCCACCGCCGAGCCACTGTCGGTGGCCGAGGTGCTGCAACTGACCTCGCGCCAGCAAGGCAACACGGGCGAACTGCACGAAACCCTGGTGGTGCTGGCGCAAACCGGCCTGGACGGCCTGCGGGCCGCGCGCGAACGTGAGGGCAAACGCCTGGCCGAGATGCTGCTGGACCGCCTGAAACAGCTGCGCCAGCTGGCCAAAGACGCGCAGCCCCTGATTCCCCAGCTGGTGGCCCAGCAGCGCCAGCGGTTCATTGACCGCTGGAACGAGGCGCTCGGCGCTTCTGCCGCGGCAGCGCCAGGCGCCGCAGCCTCCGGCACGCTGGGCAACGCCATCACCAGCGACATGGCCAAAGACCGGGCGCTCACCGAAGCCACCGCCTTCGCCATTCGCATCGATGTGGCCGAAGAACTGACCCGCCTGGACTCGCACCTGACCGAGATCGAGCGCCTGATCAAAAAAGGGGCCGATGTGGGCAAGCGGCTGGACTTCCTGATCCAGGAATTGCACCGCGAAGCCAACACCCTGGGCTCGAAATCGTCCAACCTGGAACTGACACGCATTTCGGTGGACATGAAGGTGCTGATCGAACAGATGCGCGAGCAAGTCCAGAACATCGAATGAAGGCCTGACCTCTCACGGTACCGCTGCGCGGACCGTGACCCCAACACCAAGCACCTACCGTTATGGAATACCCCGGAAATCTCTTTGTTGTTGCGGCACCCAGTGGGGCCGGCAAGTCCAGCTTGGTCAAGGCCTTGATGGAGCTGGACTCGCGCGTTGTGCCGTCCGTTTCTCACACCACCCGCCCGCCACGCGGGCAGGAACTGCATGGCCGCGAGTACTACTTCGTGTCCAAGGAAACCTTTGACCAAATGGTCATCCAAGGTGCGTTCCTTGAATGGGCCATGGTGCATGGCAACCGCTACGGCACATCGAAACAAGCCATCGAGCAGCGCATGGCCCAGGGCGCTGATGTGGTGCTGGAAATCGACTTCCAGGGCGCTATTCAGGTCAAGCGGATCTTTCCGAACGCGGTGCTCGTCTTCATATTGCCGCCCAGCTGGGAAGAGCTGCGCTCGCGGCTGGAGCGGCGTGCCGAAGACAGTGCCGAGGTGATTGAGCTGCGCCTGCAGAACGCGGCCACCGAGATGGGGCACGCACGGGAGTTCGACTTCGTTATAATCAACGAGTTGTTCGAGCGGGCTTTGTTTGATCTCAAAGCCATCGTCCATGCCCAGCGGCTCAAGTTCGCCGCCCAACGTATCGCCCGCAGCGACACGTTCCGCGCGCTCAACATCCACTGACCCACCGCACATTTCCCGAAAGCCCGCCCATGGCACGCATCACCGTCGAAGATTGTCTGGAAAAAATCCCCAACCGCTTTCAGCTCGTGCTGGCCGCCACATACCGCGCCCGCATGCTGAGCCAAGGGCATGCCCCCAAGATCGAAAGCAAAAACAAACCCGGCGTGACCGCGCTGCGCGAAATTGCCGAAGGCAAAGTTGGCTTGGAAATGCTGAAAAAAGTCCCTCTCTGAGCGCTGACTTTTGGAACAAAAAAACACCGCTTTGCGGTGTTTTTTTTCGTCCTGTCTTCATCTGTTCACGGCCGTCCTCCAAGCGCGCCTGCCGTGGTTTTCGGGCACCCGGCGCGGTGACAGCAAACCCGGCCATCTCAGGCTAAAGTACAGGGATGATCACCGTGCCCGATTCAGAGCCCACCACAGCCCAAGCCCACCCAGCGGACAGCGCCGCCGCGGCCAGCTTTGCGGCCCTGCTCGGCAAACTGGATTATCTGTCGCCAGCCGACGTTGAAAGCATCCGCCAGGCCTACCGTTTTGCAGACGAAGCGCATCTGGGCCAGTTGCGGAAAAATGGCGATCCCTACATCACCCACCCCATTGCGGTGGCGGCGCAGTGCACCGAATGGAAGTTGGACGCCCAGGCCTTGATGGCCGCTTTGATGCACGACGCCATCGAAGACTGTGGCGTGACCAAACAGGACCTGGCCGAGCGGTTTGGCGCACCCGTAGCCGACTTGGTGGACGGCTTGACCAAGCTGGAAAAGCTGGAATTTGACACGCGCGAGCAAAACCAGGCCGAATCCTTTCGCAAGATGCTGCTGGCCATGGCCAAGGATGTGCGGGTCATTTTGATCAAGCTGGCAGACCGCACCCACAACATGCGCACCATGGGTGACATGCCGCGCAGCAAATGGGAGCGCATCAGCAGCGAAACACTGGAAATTTACGCCCCCATTGCCCACCGCCTCGGCCTGAACTTCACGTACCGCGAGCTGCAAGACCTGGCGTTCCGGTTCTTGCACCCGTGGCGCTACGAGGTGCTTTCCAAGGCGCTGAACAAGTCACGCCACCGCCGCCGCGACCTGATTGCGCGCGTGCAGCTGGAAGTGGAAGCCGAATTTGCCCGCCATGGCATGCCCGTGCGCATCATGGGTCGCGAAAAAACGCTGTATTCCGTCTACCGCAAGATGGACAACAAGCACCTGTCCTTTTCGCAGGTGACGGACATTTACGGCTTTCGCATCGTGGTGCCAGAGTTGACCGACTGCTACACCGGCATGGGCATCCTGCACCAGCTGTACAAGCCGGTGCCCGGCAAGTTTCGCGACTATGTGGCGATTCCCAAAGTCAATGGCTACCAATCGCTGCACACCACGCTGATCGGTCCTTTTGGCACCAACATCGAGTTCCAGCTGCGCACCCACGCGATGGACGTGGTGGCCGAGTCTGGCGTGGCGGCCCACTGGCTGTACAAGGCCAGCGAGCCCAACAGCGACACATCGCAGCGCCTGGGCACGCAATGGCTGCAATCGCTGCTGGACATCCAGCAGGAAACGCACGACGCCTCGGAATTCTGGGACCACATCAAGATCGACCTTTTCCCCGATGCGGTGTATGTGTTCACACCCAAGAGCAAGATCATGGCACTGCCGCGTGGCGCGACCGTCATGGACTTTGCCTACGCCATTCACAGCGGGGTGGGCAACCGCGCCGTGGCGGCGCGCATCAACGGCGAACAGCGGCCCTTGCGCACCGAGCTCAACAACGGTGACGTGGTGGAAATCGTCACGGATGAGAAGGCCGAACCGAACCCCGCGTGGCTGTCCTTCGTGAAAACCGGGCGTGCGCGCTCCAAGATACGCCACCACCTCAAGACGGTGGCGCAAGAAAAGTCCAATGAACTGGGCGAACGCATGCTGGGCCAGGCGCTGCGCTCAGAGGGCATTGCCACCCTGCCCAGCGAAGACGGCGAATACAAAGCCACCTGGGAAAAACTGCTGCGCTTCACGGGCAACAAAACGCGCGACGAGCTGATGGCCGACATTGGTATGGGCAAGCGCATTGCCAGCATGGTGGGCAAAAAGCTGGCCGTGTTGCTGTCTGAAACCGGGCTCAAGCCCGATGCGCTGCTGATCAGCACCGAACGCTATGCCAGCGGTCAAGACGAATCAGCATCCCAAGGCGTGGTCACACTCGACGGCAGCGAAGGCTTGTCGGTGCAATACGCCGCATGCTGCAAACCCATCCCCGGCGACCGCATCGTTGGCTACCTGGGCCGCGGTGAAGGCCTGGTGGTGCACGCCGAAGAATGCCCGACGGGCAAACGCCTGCTGTTGCGCGACAGCGAGCGATTCCTGGAAGTTGAGTGGGCCGACGAAACGGTTCGCTCGTTTGAGACCCTGGTGGTGGTGACCGTGACCAACGGCAAAGGCGTGCTGGCCCGCGTGGCGTCTGCCATTGCATCGGCCGAGGCCGACATCACCCACGTCGATATGGGTGACGAGCCGGCGCAGACCGCCACCGACATCCGGTTCACCATCGCGGTGCGTGACCGGGTTCACCTGGCTGACGTGCTGCGCAGCCTCAAACGCACGCCTTCGGTGTTGAAAGCGCAGCGCCACCGACCGGCCAAGGCCTGAACACAGCAGAGCGTTCAGCTTGCGGGTTGGTGAGGCGGGTACCGAACCGCCAGCACTTCAAGCTCTTGCGCACCACCCGGCACCGCTAGGCGCACCACTTCACCCACGCGGGCCTTCGTCAGCGCTCGCGCCACGGGTGACACCCAGCTAATTTCTCCACGGGCGCTTTCGACCTCGTCAACACCCAAAATGGTCACGGTCGTCTCCACGCCGCTTTCGTCGGCGTAGGTTACGGTTGCACCAAAAAACACCTGATCGCCGCCATGGTGTACCGAGGCGTCTACCACCTCGGCTATTTCCAGCCGCTGGGTCAAAAAACGGATGCGCCGATCAATTTCGCGCAAACGCTTCTTGCCATACAGGTAGTCGCCGTTTTCCGAGCGGTCACCGTTGCTGGCCGCCCAATGCACGATCTCCACCATTTTCGGACGCTCTTCGTCGATCAAGGTGAAGAGCTCGGAGCGCAGGCGCTCGTAACCGGCGCGGGTGATGTAATTTTTCCCCGTGGGCAGGGGCGCAACCACGGGCAGATCGTCGTCTTCGTCCTGATCGGATTCGCGGGTAAAAGCCTTGCTCATGGGGTCGCTATCGGGTGGGGATGTTTGGACGTATGGATCGCCATCAAAAAGCCCGCACCGTAGGGTGCAAGGCCGGCTAATGGCGATGGTCATCAACGCGCGAAAAAAAACCGCTCCGAAGAGCGGCTTTTTTTGGGCAAAACCAAGGGCACTGGGTGCCCATGGCTTTAAGCGCCCAGCTTTTCCTTGATACGTGCCGACTTGCCGCTGCGCTCCCGCAGGTAGTACAGCTTGGCACGGCGCACGGCACCGCGGCGCTTGACTTCGATCTTGGCGATCAGCGGGCTGTACAGCGGGAACGTACGCTCCACGCCTTCGCCGTTGGAGATCTTGCGCACGATGAAGCTGGAGTTCAGGCCACGGTTGCGGCGGGCCACGACCACGCCTTCGTAAGCCTGCAAACGCTTGCGGGTGCCTTCAACCACGTTCACGCTGACGATCACGGTGTCGCCAGGTGCAAAGGTGGGGATGACTTTGTTCAAACGAGCAATTTCTTCTTGCTCAAGGGTCTGGATGAGGTTCATGGTTTCCTGATTTCACGATCATGCCCGCGCTGCACTAAAGGCCACGAATCCGGCAGGGGCCCTGTCCATGCGCCACAAACGGGTTTGTGACAGATGCGGGCTGGCCCGGTCACGGCGGCCGGTCAGAGGATCGAAAAGCCTTGGATTATAGCCCGCCCAGCTCGCTGCGCAGCGCGCGCAGACATTTTTCATCCGCAGCGGTGAGTGCACCCCGCTCCCGCGCCTGCGCCAAAAGATCGGGCCGCAGGCGCGCTGTGAGCATCAGGCTTTGCTCGCGGCGGTAGCGCGCAATGCGCTCATGGTGGCCGCCGAGCAGCACCTCGGGCACGGTGACCGCTCCGTTCGGGCCCTCCCACGTCTCTGGGCGAGTGTGGTGCGGGCTGTCCAGCAAGCCATCCAGCGCAGGGTTGAAACTGTCTTGCTGGTGGCTGCCTTCGTCGTTCAACACCCCGGGCTGCAGGCGGGCTACCGCATCCAGCAGTGCCATGGCCGCAATTTCACCGCCCGACAACACAAAGTCACCCAGACTGATCTGCACGTCTACACAGGCATCAATGAAACGCTGGTCAATCCCTTCGTAACGGCCGCACACCAGCACCGCCCCCGTGCTCTGTGACCAGCTCTCCACCGCCGCGTGGTCGAGCCGATCACCGATGGGTGAAAACAGCAGCACAGGCGCCTGGGTTGGGGGGGGCTCGGCACGCTCGGCGCGCACCGCCTGCAAGCATTGCCAGAGCGGCTCGGCCATCATCACCATGCCGGGGCCACCGCCAAACGGACGGTCATCCACCCGGCGGTAATTGCCTTCGGCAAAATCCCGTGGGTTCCACAAACGCACCTCGACCAGGCCAGACTCAAACGCACGGCGGTTGATGCCGCAGGTCAAAAACGGGGCAAACAGCTCGGGGAAAAGGGTGATGACGTCGAATCGCATGGCGGTTATTGTCGCGCTCGCAGCGTTGACGTGGACAGGGCAAAAATGTCACTGGCTGCAACCACCTGGCAGCCATCACAACTGAGCGATCGCGACGCTCGGCAACGTTGCGTTTAGTAGTCCAGTTGCCAGTCCACCGTGATGCGGCGGGTGGACTGATCCACATTGTCCACATAGGCAGACACGAACGGGATCATGCGTTCGGCGATGCGCTCGGCACCGTCAACCGTTTCGGTGTATTCGAGCACCAGCACCGAATTGGGGCCGGTGGTGAGCAGGTCGCGCACGATGCCCATGTGCACGCCTTCGCGGTTGACCACATCGAGACCAATGAGGTCAACCCAGTAGTACTCGCCTTCTGGCGTGGCCGGAAAAGCACTGCGGGGCACATAAATGCGCACGCCTTTGAGCGCTTCGGCCGCGTTGCGGTCGTCCACGCCTTCGATGCGGGCCACCACGCCGTCGGCATGGATCTTGATCTCGGCGATCTTGACGGTGACGCAGCCGGAAAACGCCG
The DNA here is from genome assembly GCF_055702805.1 of Hydrogenophaga sp. LT287. NCBI lineage: Bacteria > Pseudomonadati > Pseudomonadota > Betaproteobacteria > Burkholderiales > Comamonadaceae > Hydrogenophaga > Hydrogenophaga sp. LT287. The sequence continues at coordinate 326,160 of NZ_JBVPZC010000002.1, forward strand.
AAAAGCCGCGCGCGAAGCGGGCTTCGGGCGGCTGCAAAAACCATTCGGTCGAGGCAAACAGCGCTTCGGTATCGGCGCTGTGCGGCAGGATGTGAAGCCAGCCTTTAAGGCCCCACGCCTCCTGGAATCGGCCGAGCTCGATGGCGTCGACCGGCAGGGAAGACGCCTTGAAGACGCCAGACGTGGGATCGCTCACGGGAGTCGCAGGCCTGGGATCAGGCAGCGGTAGCGGGAGCGGCTTTGGCAGCGTGTTGCTTGACCAGGCGGGCCACGGTGTCCGATGGCTCGGCGCCAACGCCGGTCCAGTAGGTCAGGCGGTCCACGGCGATACGCAAGGGCTCTTCACCACCACGGGCCAGGGGGTTGTAGAAACCGATACGCTCGATGAAGCGGCCATCGCGGCGGTTGCGCTTGTCAGCAACCACGATGTTGTAGAAAGGACGGGCTTTGGAGCCGCCGCGGGAGAGTCGAATGACGACCATGATTTATCCTTCGGGTGGAGAGGCACCACAATCGGTACCTCACCGGGTTTTCATCGGCTGAACTTCATCCGATTTGTCAACCCGTTTCATTGCAACGCTTGAGACACACGACTGACCACCCGGTCAGCGAAACGCCGCAAAACCCGCGATTATAGCCCCGTGCTGGCGCACTGGCCAGCACACATCCCTCACCGGCCCATGGCCGCCCAACCTTTTGCTATCCATGCCCCTGATTCGCCCCAGCCGCGACGAAGATCTCGACGCCATCACCCGCATTTACGGCCACCATGTGCTGCACGGCACTGGCACCTTTGAAACCACTCCGCCCAGCATGGCCGACATGACCACCCGCCGCGCCGACGTGCTGGCCAAAGGCCTGCCCTGGCTGGTGGTGGAAGACGGCGGCGAGGTGCTGGGCTTTGCCTATGGCAACTGGTTCAAACCCCGCCCGGCCTACCGGTTTTCGGTAGAGGATTCGATTTACATGGCGCCAGAAGCCGCAGGCAAGGGACTGGGGCGCGCCTTGCTGGCCGAGCTGCTGGCGGCGCTGGAGCGCGCCGGTGTGCGCAAGGTGATGGCGGTGATTGGCGATTCGGCCAACGCAGGGTCCATTGGCGTGCACCGCGCGCTGGGCTTTGAGCCCGCGGGCGTCATCAACTCATGCGGCTGGAAGTTTGACCGCTGGCTGGACATTGTGCTGATGCAAAAGCCGCTGGGCGCTGGCGACAGCACGCCACCGAAGGACCTGGCATGACGCGCCGCGCCAAAAACAAAACCGTGGCCACCTGGCTGGCTGTGGTGGTTGGCAGCATGGGCGTGCACCGCTTTTACCTGCGCGGCCTGGGCGACTGGATCGGCTGGCTGCACCCGATTGCGTCAGGTCTTGGCTGGTGGGGCGTGAACCGGGTGCAGGCGCTGGGGCAAGACGACAAGCTGGCCTGGGTGCTCATTCCTTTTTTGGGCAGCAGCATCGCGGCGGGCTGCCTGGCGGGCATTGTGTATGCGCTCAGCGACCGGGCCAAGTGGAACCGCTGGTTCAACCCGGGCACCGATGACGAAGCCAAGGCCGGTGCCACCAACTGGCTGACGATTGGCGCGCTGGTGCTGGGCCTGCTGCTGGGTACCGTGTCGTTCATGGGCAGTTTGACCTACGGCATCCAGCACTACTTCGAATACCAGATTGAAGAGGCCCGCAAGATCAGCCAGTAGCGCGCTCGCAAGGCGGAGCGGCTCAGTTCACATACGCCATCACCAGCATCACCAGGCTCAGCGTAAACAGCGCCAGCAAGGTGGACAGGCCCATGCTGGTGGTGGTGAGTTCTTGCGCCACTTCGTAGCGCTGGGCAAACAAAAACACGTTGGCGCCCATGGGCAACGCGGCAGCCACCACCATCACGGTGAGCGGCAAGCCGGTGATGCCGGATGCCCAGGCCGACAGACCCACCAGCAGCGGTAAAGCCAGGTTTTTGGACGCCGAGATCCACAGCGCCTGGCGCAAGTGGCCGCCCAGTGGTGTGCGGGCCAGCGTCACCCCCACCAGCACCAGCGCAATGGGGCCGAAGGCGCTGCCCAGCAGCTGCAGCGGTTTGTCCACCACCGCAGGCAAGGCCCAGCCGGTCTGGGCAAACAGCAAGCCGCTCAAAATGGGCAACGGAATGGGGTGGATCAGTGCGCCCTTGAAGGCCGACCAAGCCGTTTGCAGCACATGGGGCGCGCGCTCGCCACCGGCACGGGCTTCGCGGGCCACCGCCAGCTCCAGCACCACAGAGCCCACCGTGAGCAAGATCAGCGCGTGCACCGACACCAGGGTCAGCAGCGTCACCAGGCCAGCCTGGCCGTAAGCCAGCTCCACCAGGGTGATGCCGATCATGACCATGTTGGAAAACACCCCGCCCAGCGCCATCACCACACTGCTGCGGTTGAAGCCGCGCCAGGCAATGGACACGCCCAGCAGGGCCAGCGCCGCCGGAAAGTAAGCGGCCACGGGCCGCAAGTCCAGCGTCTCAAAATGCACCGCGCTCATGGTGCGAAACAGCAGGGCCGGGATCAGCAGCAAGAAGACAAGGTTGGACAGGTCCTTGACGGCTGCTTCACGAATCCACTGCAGTCGCCCGGCCAGGTAGCCGAGGGCAATGAGCAAAAAAACCGGGGTGAGGGAAGCGACGACGGGGTGGGTAGCGATGTTCACCCGGCGATGGTAGCGCCGACCCTGCATGGGCGCTGTCGCGCGGAGGCCGGCGCACAGCGGCTGAGGGCGATGACCTTACTTCACGCCCACACCCTCGGTGATGCGGTAGTACAACCCATAGGGGTCTTTTTGCAGCACATGGAACTTGCCCTCGACCACCACCGCGCCCAGGCTGTATTTGACCGGGGTTTTGGTACGCACTTCCACCATGCTTTCCGGGCCGCCGGGGGTGCAAAACGAACAGGTCAATGGCACCGAGGCCAGCAAGAAGTGGCTCTGCTGCTCGCCCGCTTCCAGCGGCATCATGAAGCCCTGAAGGCGCAGCGTTTTCTGGTTCAGCGCCGCGACGGCTTTGGGGTAGACGGGCACGATGCGCCGGTTTTCAATGCGCGTGGTCACGTCGGTCAGAACCGACCAGGCCACGACGTCGGTGCGTTTGGGCAGCGGCGCAAACGGACTCAGCGGGCTGTGCACGCCCGCGCCCTGCCCGTGCGGCACAGCCGACGGCGTGCCCGCAGGTGCAGATTTTGATGGTGTCGGCGTGCCCAGAGGCGACGACAGCGTCTGCGCGAAGGAAGCGGCCACTCCGCACACGGACAACGCAACAACAGAACGGGAAAAGTGATTCATGCGAAAGAAGTGTCTGAGCCCAAGAACGCCACAGAACCGGCTTGCCGGGCGCCAGCGTGGCCCCTTGAGGGGCTGAGCGGCTGCGCGCAGCGGGCAAGCGATGGGGGTGGGCTCAGTGGGCGTGTTTCATGCCGCAATATCTACCAATGGCCAGACCCTTGCAAGCCGCCTGGAGTTCCTTCATGCACACGTCTTCGCTCTTGGCCGATTCCAGACATTTCGCCGCGTTGTCGTGGGCGGCTGCCATGGCGCGGTGGCGGGCGGCGTCTTCCTTGCGTTCTTTGTCGGAATGCTGGGCCAGCGCGGCGGTGCTCAGCAACGCCGCAGCAGCTAGAAACATCGAATATTTTTTCATGTGCATCACCTCGAATTCAACAATGGCATCACATCCAGCCGGTAAGCGCTGAGCGCGGGCAGCCCCGCCGCCAAGAGCGCCACCCCCAACGCCAGCACGGGCACCCACACCTCGGTGCGCACCCATTGCCAGCCCGAGATGGCGCGCGACTGCTCGGCCATCAACATCGCGCCCAGCAGCGCGACCAAGCCGTGCGCCGCCAGCAAGCCCAGCACGCACGCCAGCGCCGCCAGCCACATAGCTTCACACAGCAGCAGCGCGCCCACCTTCAGCGGTGATGCGCCCAGCATGCGCAGCATGGCCAGGTCGCCCCGGCGCTCGCGCACCGCGCTCCACAGCGCGATGAAGACCGATAACGCCGCCACCCCCAGCAACACAGCGCCCAGCCCCTGAAACACCCGCGTGCCCACACCCACCAGGCTCAGCAGGCGGGTGATTTCCACCGCCGGCGCGGCCGCCTGCATGGCGGTGCTGTCGTTGATGAAGCGCGGCAAACTCACCGCCGCCAGCGGGGTGCTGTAGGTGATGAGCGCCAGCGTGATTTCGCGGTCGGCGGCCAACGCTGCGCGGTCTTCTTCGTCCATGTCGTCAGTGGCGTGCATGTCGTCGTGCACTTTCCATACCGACTCGGTGGCGGTCAGCACCAGCCGGTCGAGCACACAGCCGCAGGGCGCCAGCACACCGGTGACGGTGTAAGCCGCTTCGGCGTGCACAGCGCCGCCAGCGCCCAGGCCGTGCGCGCCTTCAAAGCTCTGGCCAGTTTGCAAACCGGTGCGGGCTGCCACCTGCGAACCCAGCACCGCTTGCATGGGCGCCTGCCACAGCGCGCCGTGCGCCAGCTTGGCGCCGAAATGGGCCGGGTAGTCGGCCGTGGTGCCCACCATGCGAAAGCCCGCCAGGTTGTCGCCCAGGCTCAGCGGAATGAGCTGGGCCACCTGCGGGTGCTGCTGCAGGGCCTGCACATCGGCCAGCGCGATGTTGCCCGGTGGCACGTCCACATGAAACACGCCCGCCAGAATGAGCTGCATGGGACTGCCTTTGGCGCCCACCACCAGGTCAATGCCGGCCAGGTCGCGTTCAAAGGCGCGGTCCACCTGGTCGCGCGCAATCAGCACAAAGGCCACGGACGCCAGGCCCAGCGCGAGCAACAGCAGGTTGAGCACCGTGGCCAGCGGGCGCGACCACAGGTAGCGCCACGACAGCGTGAAAACATTCATGCGATGGCCTCGCGTGCGATGGCGTCAAACGTGAGCACCTGCGCCTGCGGCAGAGCCTGCAGCACCCGCGCATCGTGCGTGGCCACCACCAATGTGGCACCGCAGGCCTGGGCACTGCGCTGCAAACGCTGCAGAGCGGTGGCACAGGCCGCGTCGTCCAGGCTGGCGGTGGGCTCGTCGGCCAGCAGCACGCGTGGGCGCAGCAACAGGGCGCGGGCCAGGGCTACCCGCTGAGCCTGTCCACCCGAAAGCTGGGCGGGTTTGCGGCCCGCCAGATCAGCCACGCCCAGCGCGGCCAGCCCCTGCGCGATGGCCGTGCGGTCCACCGGCAAACCAGCGGCGAAATGCACCAGCGCCAGGTTGTCGGCCACGGTGAGCGCGTCGCTCAAGTAGAGTTTTTGCGGCAAAAAGCCCACGTGGCGCGCCCTCCAGGCGTCGCGCAGGCCGGGGCCGAGCGCTGCCACGTCCTGTTCAGCCACCCGCAGCGCGCCCGCGCTGGGCGTGAGCAAACCCGCCGCCAGCGCCAGCCAGGTGGACTTGCCACTGCCCGACGGCCCGCGCAGCAGCAGCGTGCCGCCCTGCGCCACCGACACGTCGTCAAAGCGCAGCGCCTGCCCCGCAGGGTAGGCAAAAGCCACGCCCCGCGCCTGAATCACGCGAGCGGCTCCTGGGTGCCGCTGGGCGCAGCGGGTATGCAGCCGGCACAGGTGCCGTGAATGGACAGGTCGACCCGCTGGCCCTGGTGGCCCAGACTGGCCAGGGTGCGAAACAGATCGGTCGCCACGGCGCGGGTCGGTTCGCTGGCCTCGGTCAGTCGAAACTGGCGGTGGCAGGCATCGCATTCAAACCGGGGCACCAGACCGTCTTGCGGCGCGTCGGCCAGGCAAAAGCGCCAGGTGCGTGCGCCGTCGTCGGCGTGGCGTTGCAGCACGCCGCAGGCGGCCAGCCGGTCCAGCAGGCGGTACAGCGTGACGCGGTTGATGTCCAACCCCCGGGCCGTGAGCGAGGCCAGTGCCTGCGCATGGCTCAGCGTGCCCTGCGGATTCGCCAGGAACAGGCCGAGCACGGCGCGGGTGCCCAGGGTGCGGCGCAGGCCAGCGGCTTCCAGGCGGGTCTGAATCTCGGGCGGCACGGCAGCGGGCTCTTTGGCGGGACGGGCAGACATGGGCTTGCCTCCATTTGTTGCAACTAAGTTGCGTTACTATCGCCTTCTTTGCACATTAATGCAATTCAGTTGCAACAGTTTAAACGGCCCGCCCCCATGTCCCACCCGCCCGCAGACCCGACCACCTCGGCAGCTCCGGTGATTGAGCTGCACAACCTCACGCTGGGCTACGACCGCCACCCCGCGGTGCACCACGTCAGCGCGCGCATTGCGCCGGGCTCGCTGCTGGCGCTGGTCGGCCCCAACGGCGCAGGGAAGTCCACGCTCATCAAGGCGCTGGCGGGTGAACTGCGCCCCATCAGCGGCTCGGTGAGCGGCCTGACCGGGCAGCGCATCGCCTGGTTGCCACAGCACAGCGGGCTGGACCCGAGCTTCCCCATCGACGTGCGGCGCATGGTGGCCATGGGCCTGTGGCACCGGGTGGGCGCGCTCGGGCGCTTCACCGCCGAACACCGCCGCCTGTGCGACGAGGCGCTGGCCGCGGTGGGCCTCACCGGCTTCGAGTCGCGCGGGCTGGACACGCTCTCGGGCGGCCAGTTGCAACGCGCCCTGTTTGCCCGGCTGATCCTGCAGGACGCGCCAGTCGTCATGCTCGACGAACCCTTTGCCGCCGTGGACAACCGCACCAGCACCGACCTGCTAGCCCTGCTGCACCGCTGGCAGCACCAGGGCAAAACCGTCATCGTGGTGTTGCACGACCTGGCGCAGGTGCGCGCGCACTTCCCGCTCACGCTGCTGCTGGCGCGTGAGTTGGTGGCCTTCGGGCCGACCAACGAGGTACTGACCAACGCGCACTGGGCCCGGGCACAGCGCATGCAAGAACCGTTTGACGACGATGCGCCACCGTGCGCGGTCTCGCCAGAACTGCACCCCCACGCCCATCCCCACACGGCAGAGGCTCTGTCATGAGCGACATCACCGCATCGCCTCTCATGGCCTGGCTGCTGGCCAATCCCCTGCTCGGTCCGCTGGTCGAGTTCGGCTTCATGCGCAGCGCGCTGCTGGGCTGCGTGGCGCTGTCGCTCAGCGCGGCGCCCGTGGGCGTGTTCCTGATGCTGCGGCGCATGAGCCTCACCGGCGACGCCATGGCCCACGCCATACTGCCGGGTGCGGCCATCGGCTACCTGGTGGCGGGCTTGTCGCTCACCGCCATGACCATCGGCGGCGTGTTCGCCGGCCTGGCGGTGGCCGTGGGCTCGGGCCTGGTGGCGCGCAACACGGTGCTGCGCGAAGACACCAGCCTCGCGGCCTTCTACCTGCTCTCGCTGGCGCTGGGCGTGCTCATCGTCTCGGTGCGCGGCAACAGCGTGGACCTGCTGCACGTGCTGTTCGGCACCGTGCTGGCGCTGGACGACGCGGCGCTGCTGCTGCTCGGTGGCATCAGCGCGGTCACGCTGGTTTCGCTCGCCCTGCTCTACCGCCCGCTGGTGATGGAGTGCCTGGACCCGGGCTTCCTGCGCCAGGTCAGCCGCTGGAGCCCGGTGGCGCATTACGGTTTTCTGGGCCTGCTGGTCATCAACCTCGTGGCCGGTTTTCACGCGCTGGGCACGCTCATGGCCGTGGGCATCATGGTGCTGCCTGCGGCCACCGCGCGCTTCTGGGTGCGCCGCCTCGGCCCCCTGCTGCTGCTGGCCACCGCGCTCGCGCTGGCCGCCAGCCTGGCCGGCCTGCTGCTGTCGTACCACCTTGACCTGCCCACCAGCCCGGTGATCGTGCTCAGCCTGGGCGCGGCCTACCTGCTCTCGCTGCTGTTCGCCCCCCACGGCGCGCTGCGCCACCAGCGCCCTGCGTCGTCCCATCTCAAAGCCTGAACCCCAAGGATCCGCCATGACCACTTCTGCGCGTCGCCACTCCATCGCCTCCGCCATCGGCCTCGCCATGCTGGCGCTCAGCCCGGCGCTGCAAGCCCAGACCGCCACGCCCATCAAGGCCGTGGCCAGCTTCAGCATCCTCGGCGATCTCGTGCAGCAGGTCGGCGGCAACCGCGTGGCGGTCGACATGCTCGTCGGCCCCGGCAGCGACGCCCATGTGTTCCAGCCCACACCGTCACAAGCAAAGCTGGTCGGGCAGGCGCAGATTGTGTTTTCCAACGGCCTGGGCTTTGAAGGATGGATGAGCCGGCTGCTCAACACCGCCAGCTACAAGGGCCGCCATGTGGTGGTGAGCCAAGGCATCGAGCCCGTCAAGGGCAAAGCCGACGACCATGGCCACCAACACGGGCACAGCCACGGCGGTGCGGCAGACCCGCACGCCTGGCAAAGTGTGCCCAACGTGATCACCTACGTGGGCAACATAGCCAAGGGCCTGTGCGAGGTCGACGCCAGCAGCTGCGACGTGTACCAGCGCAACGCCGGCGCCTACATCGCACAGCTCAAGTCGCTGGACGCCGACATCAAGGCCGCCTGGGCCCCCATTCCGCTGGCTCAGCGCAAGGTGATCACCTCGCACGACGCTTTTGGCTACTACGCCAAGGCCTACGGCGTGAAGTTTCTGGCCGCGCAGGGCGTGAGCACCGAAAGCGAAGCCTCCGCCAAGGGCGTGGCGCAGTTGGTGCGGCAGATCAAAAAGGAAAACATCAAGGCGCTGTTTGTGGAAAGCATTTCAGACCCGCGCCTGATCGCCCAGATTGGCCGCGAAACCGGCGCCAAACCGTCTGGCGCGCTGTATTCCGACTCGCTGTCTGCACCCACGGGCAACGCGGGCAGCTACATCGCCATGATGCGCTTGAACACCCAGTCACTCACCGCCGCCGTGCGCGGGCTCTGAACACCCGTGGCCCCAGCGCACAAAGCTGTGGCGCCCCGGGGGCATGGGCGCGGTGGTAAGGTGCCGCCTCCCCGCTGGGCGCTTGCCCGCCCACCGCCATCCCCCGCCTTGACACCCATCCCCGCATGACGAACACCGAAATACTGGTTTGTGTGCTGTGCCGCCCCGCCGGCGCACCCCGCGAAGCCCCCCGCGCCGGCCGCGCCCTGTTTGAAGCGGTGCAAGAAGCCGCGTTTCTTGAAGACCTGCCGTTTGCGGTGCGCCCGGTGGAATGCATGAACGGCTGTTCGCGCTCGTGCACCGTGGCGCTGCAAGCGCCGGGCAAGAGCGTGTATTTTTTTGGCGACCTGACCGCCGACACCGAGACCGCCCAGCAGGTGATTGCCTGTGCCCAAATGCACCAGCTCAGCCCCGACGGCACCTTGCTGCGCGCCGAACGCCCCGAGCGCCTGCGCGAAGGCATTTTGGCGCGCCTGCCGGCCTGCCTGCCTGCGGCCTGAAGCGCCAGCGGGCGTGCCGGCTGAGCTTCAGCCGCGCGCCAGCCGCGCAAACGTTTTGCGAAATTTCGCCACCTTGGGCGCCGCCACGGCCATGCAGTAACCCTGGTTCGGGTTGCGCTCAAAAAAGTCCTGGTGGTAGTCCTCGGCGGGCCAGTAGTCGGCCAGCGCCAGCAGCTCGGTCACCACCGGGCGCCCAAAGGCATCGTCGCGCGCCAGTTCGTCCAGCAGCGTCTGGGCGGTCTGCCGCTGTTCGTCGTTGGTGTAATAAATGCCGCTGCGGTACTGCGTGCCGCTGTCGTTGCCCTGCCGGTTCAGCGTGGTGGGGTCGTGAATCACAAAGAAAATTTCCAGCAGCTCGCGCGTGCTGATCACGGTCGGGTCGTACACCAGCTTCACCACTTCGTTGCAACCGGTGCGCCCGGTGCACACCGCTTCGTAGCTGGGTTGAGCCGCCTGCCCGTTGCTGTAGCCCGACTCCACGTCCGTCACGCCGCGCACTTCTTTGTACACACTCTCGGTGCACCAGAAGCAGCCGCCGCCCAGCACGATGGTTTGCAAATCAGTCATGTTGTGTTCCTTGAAGGCCGGCGGTGAAAAACCCCGGCAGCCCGCCACTCTAGCCCGGCTGCGCCGCAGCGCGCACCGTGGCCAAAAATGCCCCCAGCGCCGCCTCGTCGTGCCCGGTGCGCCACAGGCAGTGTGTGTCGTAAGGCGCCAACGGCTGGGCCAGCGGCACAAACACCACGCCGGGCAAACCGGCCTGCTGCAGCGCCGCCGGCACCAGCGCCACACCCAGCCCCTGCGCAATGACCGACACCACGCTCAGCCAGTGCCGCAGTTCAAAGTGCAGCGCCGGTTCAAAACCCGCCTCGGCACAGGCCGCCAAGATGCGGTCGTGGTAGTCGGGCGACACCGCCCGCATCACCACGGCAAACGCCTCGCCCTTCAGCCGCTCCAGCGGCAGCACCGCCTGCGCTGCCAGCGCATGGCCCGCCGGCAGGCAGGCCATAAAAGGCTGGCTCGACACCAGAATTTGCGAAAAACCCGCTGGCACCCGGGTGGTGTGCACAAAGCCCAGGTCCAACCGGTCGTGCACCAGTTCCACCAGCTGTTCGCTGCTGCTCAGCTCGCGCAGCGCCAGGCGCTGCCTGGGGTGCGCGCTGCCAAAAGCCCGCAGCACCTGCGGCAAACCGCGGTAGAGCACGGTGCCGGCAAAGCCAATGTGCAACTGCCCCGCTAGGCCCTGCCCCACGTCGCGCGCCTCGCGGGCCGCCATGGCCGCCTGTTCCAGCAGCGCCTGCGCACGAGGCAAAAAAGCCAGCCCAGCAGCGGTGAGCGCCACGCCGCGGCTGTTGCGCTCAAACAGGCGCGCGCCCACCGAGGCTTCCAGCTGCTGAATATTGAGCGAGAGCGGCGGCTGCGTCATGGCCAGCCGCTGGGCCGCGCGCCCAAAATGCAGCTCTTCGGCCAGCACGGTAAAACAGCGCAGGTGGCGAAATTCCATAAATATGTTTTTTGTATTGATTAATCGTTAATCAATATTAGACAGCTATTCATGGGCCAACGACAATGCCCAGCAAACCCCACCCCGACCACCGGAGACCCGCACCATGGCATCGAACAAAAACACCTTCAGCTGGGAAGACCCCTTCCACCTGTCCGCCCAGCTCACCGACGACGAGCGCCAGGTGCAAGAAGCCGCCCGCGCCTACTGCCAGGAAAAGCTGCTGCCCCGCGTGACCGAAGCCTTCCGCCACGAAACCACCGACGTGTCCATCTTCCGTGAGATGGGCGAGCTCGGCCTGCTTGGCCCCACCATCCCCGAAGCCTACGGCGGCAGCGGCCTCAACTACGTCTGCTACGGCCTGGTGGCCCGCGAAGTGGAGCGCGTCGATTCGGGCTACCGCAGCATGATGAGCGTGCAAAGCTCGCTGGTGATGGTGCCCATCAACGAATTTGGCAGCGAAGCGCAAAAGCAGAAGTACCTGCCCAAGCTGGCCACCGGCGAGTGGATCGGCTGCTTTGGCCTCACCGAACCCAACCACGGCAGCGACCCGGGCAGCATGGTCACGCGCGCCAAGGCCGTGCCCGGCGGCTATTCGCTCAGCGGCGCCAAGATGTGGATCACCAACAGCCCCATCGCCGACGTGTTCGTGGTCTGGGCCAAAGACGACGGCGGCCAAATCCGTGGCTTCATTCTGGAAAAAGGCTTCAAAGGCCTGAGCGCCCCCGCCATCCACAGCAAGGTCGGTCTGCGCGCTTCCATCACCGGCGAGATCGTGATGGACGAGGTGTTCGTGCCCGAAGAAAACGCCTTCCCGGATGTGCGCGGCTTGAAAGGCCCATTCACCTGCCTGAACAGCGCACGCTACGGCATCGCCTGGGGCGCACTCGGCGCCGCCGAGGACTGCTACTTCCGCGCCCGCCAGTACGTGATGGACCGCCAGCAGTTCGGCCGCCCGTTGGCCGCCAACCAGCTGATCCAGAAAAAACTGGCCGACATGCTGACCGAGATCAGCCTGGGCCTGCAAGGCTGCCTGCGCCTGGGCCGCATGAAGGACGAAGGCACCGCCGCGGTCGAGATCACCAGCATCCTGAAGCGCAACAGCTGCGGCAAGGCGCTGGACATCGCCCGCCTGGCACGCGACATGATGGGAGGCAACGGCATCAGCGACGAATTCGGCGTGGCGCGGCATTTGGTGAACCTGGAGGTGGTGAACACCTACGAGGGCACACACGATGTGCATGCGCTGATTCTGGGCCGGGCGATTACGGGGATTGCGGCGTTTTCGAACTGATTGAGTTCGCACTCGCCAACAAGAAGGGCTGCCGATGGCAGCCCTTCTTGTTTTGACTTCTGAACGACGGAACTCATGACCTGAGCAATCAATCAGGACGCTTTAAGGCGGGATAATTTTTATGTAATGCGGGAGAAACAACCCGATTCCATTCAGTCGCACGCTTGCGCCAATGCGCGTCGATGGCTTGAGTGAAGTCAGCCCGAACCAGCTTGGCTCTTGTTTCGCACCATTGCTCAGACTCCCGGCGCACGACAACACCCTCCAGCGGCCCATGGCGATAGTGGCTGGCCGTTGTCGCCACCAGCTCTTTCAGAGTAACAACAGTATGCTTACCGGTAGCCACTTGGGGAACCGTGGCCAATCCTGACGCTACAGCCAGCGCATTGCGGCGTGAGGTGCTCCAAAAACGTCCTGCAGAGCGGTCGTACACATCAAACAGTAAGAACCAGTCTGGCAACGCGGCATAGTCCAGCGAATGGCGCGCGGCGCACCATTCACCAAACATGATGACGTTGGGTTTCAGAACACCGTGCAGCGAGTCGCCGTGCTGGGCAAGCCATGCGGGCAACCGAGAAAACTGCCCGGCATGAGGTTCGACCAAATACTGCCCACGGTTCTGCGCGCGCAAGCTGCCATCTGGTGCGAACGAGAAGCCGAGGTTGGCGCCATCAAGCTTTTCTTCCACCACCACGTCGCCCGCCAGCAAGGCCTGCGCCTCCTCAAGTGAAAGCACCTTGTCGTCGCGCGGCGTGCCCTCGCCAAGCCATGCGAGGTGGGGTGTGTGAGGAAAACGAAAGAAGTCTCCATCCATGGGATTCAGCCCGGCAGTTGGGGAACTGGCTTAGCAGGGAACTTCTTGCCGTAGAACGAGCAGGCATCAATTGGGCACAAAAAATCAACCTCAACGCCCCTGGCCCGCAAGGCTGGCCACCAGTCCAGCCATTTGCAATCCGCCGCCTGCCAAATCTTGGGTTTTTCCGGGTGAGCGTGAGCCACGGCGGCAAACTTCCGATCTGGTGCATCAAATATTGGTTCCAATGCGGGATCAGGGAACTCTGTGAAGCAGTTTTCAGCGGTTTCGTTCAGAGTGACATGCTCCACCTGCGCAGTGCCAGATTGCCGAAGCAGCCATTTCAGGAAGACATCCCCAACACCTTTGGGCGGATTGAGACTGGTTTTGTGCTGGTACTCACCCAGAATCCGAAAACCATCGTCGATGACAGTTATCCCCTTCTGTTGCATGGCCTGCAGCCGCTTGACGCATTCGGTCACGCACTCAGGAGAAACATCGGCATGCAGGCCGTTGGCGACCAAGAGCACGTTGGTATCGATTACCGCCTTCACCGTGCACCACCTTGTTGGCTGATTTCCCTCTTGCGCTTCATTGCAGCCAGGGTGCGTCCCGCGATGTCAGCCATCTCATCGCCGAAAAAGTGCTCGGGCCAGTTTTCGATCTCACCAAACATGTTCAGTCTCAGCGGCTCCAACTCGGTGGCTGAGCCTGCGCGGCGGCAGAAGTACACCGCCACGTCTTCAGGCCTGACCACTTCCTCGGCGACCCGGCGCTGCAAGCGGTTCAAGAAATGCTCAGAGTGACTCTCCACGATCAATTGAACGTCGCGCGGTTTTCCGCCCTCACGGGCCTGGGTCGCTGAAATAAAGACGTCGGCCAACTCTGCCTGAACTTGCGGGTGCAGATGGATTTCAGGTTGTTCCATCCACACTGTGGAATGCGGGGGGCAGTAAAACGCTTGCACCAACGCTGGCAGTACCTGAGAGATACCAAAGCCAACGTCAGTGATCTTTACCTCGGGTGCTTTGGCATGGGTCTTCACCAGCACCTCGTATTCCTTCCGGCCCTCGGCCACAGGGCGTACAGCGAAGTCGTGGATGACACCCAGGTCCTTGAGCCAAGCGGCTATGAACTCGGCGAAGCCCTTGGTGTGGTGTCCGACCTGACGGTTGAGACGGCGGCCTTCACCCTCCGCCGCCAAGATAGCTGCCACCGCGTACTCGCCCATTTGACCGACGTTTGCTGGCGTATCGCCCGACCACTGATAGGTACGCCGGGGATGACTGCGCAGAGGCCCTAGGTAGGAAATGCGCTCCAGCATTCCTTCGGTAGCAAGCGCGAAGTCCGCCAGAAAACCGGCATTCTTGTATCGAGCCATGCTGGTATCGGACAGGCGGTAAAACTTTTCAGGCTCTTCCAACGGCCATTTGCGCCCATCGGCCATCTTGAAACCGTAGCGAGCAGAAGTCAGGTTAAGTTTGCGTTTTTCGTCGCGTTCAAGGGCAAAGTCGAGCACCTCGCTGTCACCTGAAGACAGGGCATAGCGGAGTGCATGAACTTCCGGTTGTTGTGCTTTATTGGCCGCAAGCGTCACATCCAAGCTCATGTGATCGCCTTGATATCGCGATTCAGCTTGCAATGGGTCGCGTACATCCAACACCTTGGGGAGAGCCCAACCCAGCTCAAAGGAAAGCGACTGCTTCAGGTCGTGCCCATGCAGGCAGTCGGTGAAAGTGCCCAGATCGATCAGCGATGAGGCATCACCCAGATGAAGGGCGCGCTTGCGATCACTAGAGCGTGCCGTTTGTTGCAATGCCAGCAGCAGGTGACCCAAGCTGCTCTTTCCCGCGCTGTTGGCGCCGAAAAGCACGGTCAGCGGGGCTAGGCGAATTGGGCCGGTATCTTTCCAAGCTTTGAAGTTTTTGATGTGCAAGTGGGTAAGCATCGGTCCGGTTCTCCGTCACTCATTCATATTGAAGCACCTGAATCTGGCGCTGGATTTGCTAGCTCTTCAAGACATGCAATGTCGCGCCCTTAAAGCAGCACACTCGAGTTTTGGGCTTGTTGGTCATTTGGACGATATGGTCAGATCTCGCTTTTGGCGCTCCAAGTCCAGCCCTATCGCGAACAACCATTGGCGTGAAAGCGTACACGATCAGGCGACAGCCTCTTTGCAGTAGCAGCCGAGTGTCAGCAATAGGCAAGACACTCAACAAGCCAAACACACGAATCGAACGATTCGTGTGAAAATCGACCGTCATGAACACCGGAGCCCACGCATGCTCTCCTACACCGCCAACCAAGCCAAAACCCACTTCGGGGCGTTCCTTGACGAGGTGCAGCGCGAGCCCGTGCAGGTGCTCAAGCGCGACCGCGTGGTGGGTGTGATGGTCAGCGCGCAGGACTATGAGGCCATGCGCAATTTTTACGCGAACCGCCTACAGGGCACGCTGGCGCAAAACGCTGCGAGCGCCGCCGCACAGGGCCTGACGGAAGACGAGCTGCAGCGCCTGCTGGTCGATGAGAGCTGAGCGCCAGCGGCTGGTGGTACTGGACACCAACGTCTGGCTCAGCGCGGCACTGTCGCCCAACGGCGCGCCTGCACGGGTGGTCCGTGCGGTGCTGCTGAAGGAGCTGGCGGTGTTTTCCGATGCAACGTTCGCGGAACTGGAAACCCGAATCTGGAAGCCCAAGTTCGACCGCTACATCAGTCTGGAAGCGCGCAAGAGCATCTTGCGCGATGCGCGTGCGGCGGCGCAGTGGGTAGACATTCCGCAGGAACTGGCGGCACTGCGCTGGAGCCGTGATGCGGATGACGACGTGTTCATTCAAACGGCGCTGGCGGCGCAGGCGCCCTGGCTGGTGACGGGGGACGACGATCTGCTGTCGGTGCCTGCGATTGACGGGCTGAGCATCGTCACACCCGCGCAAGGTTTGCTGTCCATCGGAACCTGACACGCCGAATCCCCGCGCAGCACTCGGTCAAACCCACACTGCGATCATGTGGACATGAACCCATCCATCCCACTTCAACCTGCTGCAAAGCGCCCCTGGCGAATCGCGACCGCCGCCGGCGCGGTTGGCGGCTTGCTGGCCGTCTGGGCGCCCGCTGCACAGGCCCAATCAACGGCGGCAGAGCCGCCGCGCGCGCGGGTGGGGCCTTTGCTGGTGGACCGCACCGAAGTGACCATTGGCCAGTTTGCCCGCTTCGCCCAAGCCACCGGCACCGTGACACGCGCCGAGCGCGAGGGTGGCGGTTTTGAATATGTGGGCGGCTGGCAAAGGCGGCCCGGCTGGACATGGCGCACACCCGATGGGGTGCCGCCTGCGTCCAACCAGTTGCCTGCCGTGCACCTGACGCACGCCGAAGCCGAGGCCTATTGCCGCTGGGCGGGTGGCCGCTTGCCCACCGCTGCGGAATGGACCAGCGCGGCCTACACCGAACAGCGCAACCCAGCCCCGGCGCCTTGGGTGCGCGGCACCACTTATCCCTACCCCACCGGGAACACCCCGCAAGGCGCCAACACCAGCGGCGCCGATGCCTGGCCACGCGCCGCGCCGGCAGGGGCCACAGCCGAGGGTGTGAACGGCCTTTTCGACATGGGGGCGAATGTGTGGGAGTGGGTGAGCGACGCGCAAGGCGCCGAGCGTCGCACCATGGGCGGCTCGTGGTGGTACGGACTAGGAGCCTGCGCGGCAGAAGCGCCATGAGGTCCGAATGCTTGGTAAATTGTGGGCATGGCCGCAAGTTACCTCCCCTACGAACCGCAACAGCAGCGACTGCTGCCTGACGCACTGCAAGACTGGCTGCCCGAAGGGCATCTGGCGTACTTCATCAGCGACAGCGTCGACAGCCTGGACCTGAGGGCGTTTCACGCCCGTTACGACAAGGGCGGCCCACGCAACCAACCGTTTCACCCGGCCATGATGATCAAGGTCTTGATCTATGGCTACGCCACGGGCACCTTCAGCTCGCGCAAGCTGGCGGCCAAACTGCATGAAGACGTGGCGCTGCGGGTGCTGGCCGCAGAGAACTACCCGGCGCACCGCACGCTCTCGGACTTTCGGGCACTGCACCTGCAAGAGCTCTCGGCCTTGTTCGTTCAGGTCGTTCGCCTGGCGCGCGAGTGCGGCCTGGTCAAACTGGGCACCGTGGCGGTGGACGGCACCAAGCTCAAGGCCAATGCGAGCCGTCACAAGGCCATGAGCTACGAGCGCATGCTCAAGGCCGAGGCCGAACTCAAAGCGCAGATTGACGGGCTGCTCAACAGAGCTAAGGCGGCCGACGACCTGGAAAAGAACGAACCCGACATCGACATCCCCAGCGAGATCAAACGCAGAGCCGATCGGCTGGCCGCGATCACGGCGGCCAAGCTGCGGCTGGAACAACGCCAGCGAGAAGCCGATGCAGCCCGCGGGCGCAGCCAGAACGATCAGCGCAAACCCCGGGACAAGGACGGCAAACCCAAGGGCGGGCGCTACAAGCGCGACTTCGGCGTGCCCAAAGACAGCGCCCAGGAGAGCTTCACCGACACGGACAGCCGGATCATGAAGCGTGCCGGTGGGGGCTATGACTACAGCTACAACGCGCACACGGCGGTGGACGAGAGCGCGCAGATCGTGGTGGCGGCCGAGCTGAGCAACAACGCCACCGACAGCGACCGCCTGCCCGTGTTGCTGGCGGCGGTGAAAGCCAACCTGTGCGAAGACGCCAGGCAGGTGCTGGCTGATGCGGGGTTCCGCTCGGAGTCGGTGTTCGAGCAGATCAAGGACAGTCCGAGCGAGTTGATCGTGGCGCTGGGGCGCGAGGGCAAGCAGGCGCTGGAGATTGACGCCCGGAAGTACCCGCGCAGCGCGGCGATGGATGCCAAGTTGAAGACACCCGAGGGCAAGGCGGCCTACCGCAAGAGGAAGTGGATCGTGGAGGCGCCCAACGGCTGGATCAAGAGCGTGCTGGGGTTCAGACAGTTCAGCCTGCGCGGACTGGACAAGGTCAAGGCCGAGTTCAAGCTCGTGTGTCTGGCGCTGAACTTGAGACGGATGTGCAGTTTGCGCGGCATTTGAGGGAAAACGGGGCATCTCGGGGCGCGAAACGGGGCGTTCAGACCTGACCAAGGCCGCCGTAAGGACCACGCCAAACAACGGAAGCGATCAAATCGCCCGAGGCACCGCGCAGCGGTCCTCAAATCAGTACGCGAAACGTTCTGCCGCGCAG